>NZ_JBQQEZ010000006.1:0-179248 GCF_052258425.1 Psychrobacter sp. T6-4 | reverse complement strand
CTTTGATCTTAAAGTCTAGATCGTAACGCATAAAATAACCCCCATAAGTGGTGTCCAACTTATGGGGGTCAGTTCATATAAGAGCCGCTTTTTTGGTTTTAGGCATTTAGATTTTCAAACAATATCTCATGCATTTAGACCTTATATTCTAACGCACTTAAACGTTTATCTTCACTGACTTGCTCCAAAATCGTCAGCTCTTCTTCAATTAAGGTGAGCATATCTTGTACATGTGGTAAGCGCTTGCTACAGGCAGTAATGCAGAACTCGATTCTATCGAGGTAGCTTGCAAGCGTAATATTCAGCGCTTGCCCATTGACCAAGATTGACGCCGGATACAGAGCTTTTAGCAAAGCGCCATTCCAATAGAGCTCTTTTTTGGAACCTGGTACGTTAGAGATAATCAGGTTAAAGGCTTGTTTTTTGGGGAATAAACCTGTGAGGGTGTTCAGCCCCTGCCAAGCATAGGCAATGGCGCTGTAGTTGATGACCTGCGCCTTATTCATACGACGAAAGCGGCGCTTGCCACTGTTCATACTGTCATGAATCAGTTGTAAGCGTTTGGCAGGGTCTTCTAAATGAGTACCTAGGTTTGCCATCAAAAACGATATTTGGTTGCCAGAGGCACTCTCATCTCCGCGCAGTGACATCGGCACAAAGGCGATCAAAGGTTTTTTCGGTAGTGCTTTTAGATCGAGTAAATAACGTCTGAGCGCACCTGAGCAAACTGCAAGCACCACATCATTAACGCTGATATCAAATTGCTCAGCTATAGTCTCAAAGCGGCGTATATCATAAGACTGCGCTGCAATACGGCGCGAGGCTGAGATACGTTGGTTAAGAATGCTCTTTGGCGCGTCAAAAGTGCCGACATAATCCTCATCACCGCTGTGCTTAAAATTGTCCATAAGCTCTGTAAATACAGGCTTGATGGTTGATAGCTGCTCTTTGATTATGCGCCTAGTTGAGGGCACCTCTGAGATGAGCTTATCTTTATCATTGCTGCGCGTAACCATCGACCATATAGGCAAAGATACTGGGTCATTTGGTGATTGAGACAAGGTCTTTTGCACAATGCGCATCGCTGCAATACCATCAACCAATGAGTGGTGAATCTTGATGTATAAAGCAAAACGGCCAGGCTGTCCTTCAGACTCAGGCAAAATACCTTCGATTACATGACATTCCCAAAGCGGCATGGCGCGATCAAGTAAGCGGCTATGCTCTTTTGAAACGTACATAAGTAGCTCGCGGACGCGGCCAGGGCTTGGTAGAGCAACGTGACGAAAATGATGCTCGACATCGAACTCATCATCCTCTTTCCAAAACAGCAAGTTCTCTAGTACCTGATTAAAAGGAAAGCTTGGCGGGACGGTTGAGGTTTGCATTTGCTGCACAAGGTTATAGACAAAGTCACTGTCTGAGTCTTGCTCATCCTCTGGCAATTCAAATAAAAATAAACCACCGACATGCATCGGCTGTCGGCGCGACTCTAAAAGTAAAAACAACTGGTCGACGGCTGTCATTAGTCGCATGATAAATCCTTTTATGGCGATAGGTAATAGGCTATAGCGTTATGATAACTATAGCGTAAAAATAGTCAAACGGGTATAGATAAAAAAGTAGCTAAGGGTCACACATCGTTGCTTAAAAAGTAATAGTGACACGATAAATATCGGCTTTTGCTATGATTAAGCGCAGCTTAAAACAAAATGCTATTATAACAAACTTGCAAGCACGTACCGCTGGTAATTATTTACTTATGCGTTTTATCTTTGCTTTGATTTTTACTCTTATTATCAGGTCGTTTTTATGATGCAGCTGCCATACAGTTTTGCCAAACGTCATCAGCTTTTGATCATGCTAGCCATTGATCCTCAGTTACCGCCAACTTTGGTACTGACCAAAGCTACGCCTTTGTCTGCGATTAATGAAGCCATGCGTTTTTTGCAGCAGCAGGGCGTGCGTAGCATACCGACTTACGAGAGTATCGATAGCGACAACTTTGAAAAAAGACTCAATGCGGTTTATGCCAATAATACTGGTGAATCACAGCACATCGCCGCAGGTTTGGAGGATCATCCTGATCTTGATAGCTTGGCTGATAGCGTCCCTGAAACCGAAGATTTGATGGACTCTCAAGACGATGCACCGATCATTCGCCTGATTAACGCACTGCTTTCTGAAGCCATTCGCTTGAGCGCCTCAGACATTCATATCGAAACCTTTGAGAAGCGCTTGGTCGTTCGTTTTCGCGTCGATGGCGAGCTCAAAGAGATTATTACCCCAAAACGGCAATTAGCGCCGCTTTTAGTCTCACGTATCAAGGTTATGGCCAAGCTTGATATCGCCGAAAAACGGGTGCCGCAAGATGGTCGTATTAGCTTGCGCTTAGCAGGACGCGAGGTCGATGTGCGGGTATCCACCCTGCCATCAAGCTTTGGTGAGCGCGTGGTCATGCGTCTGCTTGATAAGCAAGCAGGACGATTAAACATGACCTATCTGGGGCTCTCAGATAATGACTACAGCGAGCTTAAACGGCTGATTCATCGCCCGCACGGTATTATCCTCGTCACAGGACCGACCGGTTCGGGTAAGACAACGACGCTATATTCAGCGCTCACTGATCTAAACGATCAGACGCGTAATATCTTGACCGCAGAGGATCCTATTGAGTTTCAATTGGACGGTATTGGGCAGACGCAGGTCAATAGCAAAGTCGATATGACCTTTGCCAAAAGCCTGCGGGCGATGCTACGCCAAGATCCTGATGTGGTGATGGTCGGTGAGATCCGTGATATTGAGACCGCTGAGATTGCGGTACAAGCATCACTTACGGGGCATTTGGTGCTCTCAACTCTGCATACCAATACCGCGATTGGCGCGGTCACGCGTTTGCAAGACATGGGCGTTGAGCCGTTCTTATTATCATCATCTTTAATTGGCGTAGTGGCACAGCGCCTGGTTCGTACGTTATGCACCCACTGTCATACATGGCAGGCAGCTGACAGTGAGCAGGCCAAACTCTTTAATGAGATTGACATAAGTTTAAGCGTGCCTGATGGCGTCATTAGCTTACCAAAACCTGTTGGCTGTGATAAATGCAATCAGTCTGGCTTTAAGGGACGTACCGCGATATATGAAGTGGTGCCTGTCGATGATGCACTACGCCGAATGATCCATAGCAATACTGCAGAGTATGCGCTGGAGTCTTACGCCCGCCTGCAAACGCCATCGATCCGCGCAGATGGTTTGCACAAAGTAATAGCAGGGCGGACAACGTTAGAGGAGGTATTGCGAGTGACCAAAGAGAGTGCATCTACTGATGAGGGTTTGTTGGTATAAAATAAGCAGGCAAACGCGCCCATCTATTCAGCGCGTTTTATAATTTTGCCAAGTAGCTTATATTATTTGCTTGATTTGGACTGCTTAACTTAAAGTACCTAGCTATAGAGCTATAGAGCTATAGAGCTATAGAGCTATAGAGCTATAGAGCTATTTTGCAGCGATACATTCGATCTCAACACTAGCGCCTGCTGCTAGATCCGCTACGCCAAAAGCGGAGCGCGTAGGATAAGGTTTGGCAAGCTCAGCTTTATATACCTCATTAAAATCAGCAAAATCATCCATATCTGTGAGCATAGCTAGACACTTAACGATATCTGATTTTTGATAGCCATACGTTAGCAAGGTCGTGTTGATATTGTTCAAGGCTTGCTTGGTCTCAGCTTTGATACCGCCTTTGACCAGCTGACCGTCTTTAAAGCCGATCTGACCTGACATGTACAAAGTATCGCCAATGCGTACTGCACTAGAAAAAGGATACTCACCGCCATCACCTAAAAAGACTGGCGCAGTTTTGCTCATCGTCGTCGTTGGTGCAGCTTGAGCTGTCAGCACAACGCTCAATGGACCGAGCGAGCAGGCACCTATAAGTACGGCTTTAGATAGTATTTTAAATAGATTATTATGACTAATCATAGTGATCTCCTTTATTGTAAATATGAGTATTATACTTATGAGTATGATACTAGGGGGTGTTATTCATCCTCTGTCGCTTTGATTGTATCAGTGGCTTGCTTATCTTGATCAGTATCTGATAGGTTATCGCCCTTACCTTGGCGACGCGCTTCTAACTCGGATTTGGGTATCCACGCCCACATCATCTCAACGGTGATAGGGTCGCGGCTACTCGCAGACTCGCGGTCTTCGATAACACAAGGAATGATCATCTCGCCTTTGGGCGTGTCCAAGATATGTTGGCGCTGCTCATCGGATAGGCTCGCTACCGCTGCAATTTGACCTTTTTTGATAGGGCGATAAAAATTTACAGAATAAGATTTTATTAATAATATACGATCAGAGGGCAGGTTTAATCCCAAAATAAACCCAGTGGCTGTCTCAGCAAGTAAAGTAATCGCCACCGCATGGATAGAGCCGATATGGTTTTGTACTGCCTTGTCATTGTCCAAACTGACAACCACTTGATTGGGTTCGACCGTCTCATAACAGATACCTGTCGTACCGACATAGGGTACCACTTTACCAAAAGCTTTTGATAAAATCTTGGAGCGCGCGGTAGCTGGCAAGTATTTGGTAATAGACAACAGTTTAGTGAATTGATTGTTAATAGGCTTTAAAGTGCTGCTAGGCTTGTCCTCTTGCATGCGGCTAGTATCAGATGTTTTGGTGGGTAATTTATCGATAAGCTTGTTAGGAAGCTTTTTAAATAATCCTGACATACAAGATCCCTTAAATTGAACATAATAATAGTAGCGGTAGCTTAGCAAATATAGCGAGCTCAAAGCTGGCAATACCCTGCTAAGATGATAGTGATAATAGTACCTCAATCGCTATACCTGTGTCATTTTTACCATGAACTTAAGCGCTCATAAAGTCGCTATCAACGTAATTTATCTATTGGAGCCTGATTTGCCAACCCATAAGCCTAACAACATTATTTATACTGGCGTTGCAGGTACTGGCAAAACTCATCGTTTGCTACAAATCGCCGAGCAATACACCGACTATTTGCCTCCTTCAGATAGCGACTGTCTGCTTGATCATTTATTACAAGATCGCAGCTGGCGTGAAATTATTTGTCTTGTGTTTTTGGATTTAAAGCACAAAGGACAGGATTTGGTTAAGGTGCCTGAGCTTGTCGCGCACACGTTTTTTTTGGCAAAAGCGGCACAAAACGCGCGCGGCAAACACCTAAATAGCACGGCATGGTCTGTGCTACAAATGCACAGCCCAGTAGAGTCGCAGACGGTAAATTGTGATAATAGAGCAGGGCAGGCGTATTTTGATAAAGACGCGAGCGGCGCTTGGTATCTATTGCCACAGAGCCAAGAGTCACTCGCTGTACTAGGTGAGCAGTTGGCAGAGTATCAGCAAGCTTGCGCTGATAATCGCTCAAGCAATAATAGGGTGCACCAGCAGCGCTACACTATGGTCAGCTTTCATCAAGCTTACGGTTATGAGGAATTTGTAGAGGGCATAAGACCTGTCATTGGCGCTAACAAGCAGGCTTATGATATTCAAGATGGGGCATTTTTAAAGTTATGTCAGCGCGCCCTGCGTGACCCCAATCAGCGCTACGCTATGTTGATCGATGAGATCAATCGCGCTAATGTCTCACGCGTATTTGGTGAGCTGCTCAGCCTCATCGAACCTGATAAGCGTCTTGGGATGCCAAATGTGATGAGGGTCAATCTGGCCTATTCAGGGCGCGTGTTTGGCGTGCCTGCCAATGTCGATATTTATGCGACGATGAACACTCAAGACCACTCACTTGCCCCGCTCGATATGGCGCTACGTCGGCGCTTTCATTTTACTGATTGTCCGCCGCAGCCTGAGCTGTTATCGGTTATTCATGCTGATAATGATAGCAGGGCTGCGATAGATTTAGGGCAGTTATTGACAGGTTTAAATACCCGCATTATTCAAACACTAGGCGCTGAAGCGCAGCTGGGCCATGCTTTTTTGTGGTCTACTGCAACTTTTGAGCATTTGCAAGAGGCTTTGGTGCAGCAGATTATTCCGCAGTTGGCGCAAGCGGCCGGTAATCAGTCCACTATCTTGCACTATATCTTCAAAGATGAGTCGCAGCCATTAGCGGCGCAGTTTGTTCAAGATAGCCAGTCATTCATACCCAGCCAGCATCTGCCAAGTGCTGCCAATCAAAACGCATTTTTGGGGCAGTCTATGGGCACAAGTAGCTATAGAATAAACCCTGACCTTGTCGCACAAAAGGGTGAATTTACAAGCGCCGATATTTATCAGCGCTTGTATTAACCACACAGATTGATATTTACAGTGATTGATGTTCACGATGAATAATATTACCACGATGACCGTTTTTGAGCATCAGCGTTTAACAGCGCGTGACTTTGCGTGGACGACAGATTTTGATTGGTTGCTCGGTGAAGAGCTAACGGTGTTTACTATCAAGCGCAAACAGGGACAATGGCAGCTCAAAGTTGGGCATTATATCGGTATTATCTTGTTGCCAAGCGGGAGTATGCTGGAGATTTTACCTAAACCTATTCACATAGACGATGAGAGCGCAAGCAGTACAGATCATAGCCTTGAGCAGACGCGGCGCTGGGTGCACAATATGCTCGCCGCTCTAAGCCCTTCGTCAATTAGTAGCAAAAACTTTGGTCATATCAGCACCTATGTAGCACCTATATCAGACTATGTGCCGCCAGCAAAGCCTCCGTTATCAGAATGGTTAATCGCGCAGTTTGTTCAATATTTATCGCAATATCGGCCTAGTAGTCGTTATCAGCCGCAAACTCGTAATGATACGGTGATGCAAGGCAAGCTCATTATCAAAGAGCAGCTTAAACGTAATCGTCATCAGCCGCACAAGTTTGTCTGCGAGATAAGCCAATTAAATCAAGAGATTATCGCCAATCGCTTAATCAAAAGTGCGCTTATACTACTTGCGCCTTTGTTAGATCAGCAAGTTTGGGCCTTACTACCTTGGCAAGCTATAACCGCACTCAATCATCAAGAGCGGCGTCAGTTAGAGGCAGTATATCAGCAAGCAAAATATCAGCTTACCAGTCAACCGCTAAGCCTGCATCAACGCCGCGGAGCCGAGCAGCTGCTAGATTTGGCATATTGGCTGCTTAAACAGTCAAACATTGAGGCAGGTCATGGCCTTAATGTACAACCTGTGTCAGCGCCAAAGATGCGCTTGTGCGTTCTTTTGAATATGAATCAAATGTTTGAGCAGTGGGCGAGTATAAGTATCGCAGCTACCCTTAAAACTATCGACTCAGATTATCAGCCCCTGTACCAAGCACAAAGTATTTGGCTTAGTGACGACACTGGACAGACGCAGCTCTCTATGCGTCCAGATCTGTTAATCCTTCATCACAAATCACCACTGTCCACTAGTACACAAACCAATTACAGCCACGTCATCGATATAAAATGGAAGTCGCTCACGCAAGCAGGTGCGATCACCTCTAGTGACGCCTATCAGCTCAGTAGTTACGCGCAGGCTTATCAAGCTGAGCACGTATGGCTGGTATATCCTGTCCTAAATAGTCGTCGGCCTGTTGCCCTCAAGCCGCAAGGGAATATAGCACTGAGTCAACCGAGTGCATCGCCGCGTAAGCTATGGCTGATGCCATTTAATGTGTTAGAGGGTACGCTTAACCTTAATACTTAACGTAAACGCTGGCAATAAAGCGCATACCACATCCATAATCAATGAGTGCCATCGATAAGTATTATTCTATAGGTTAACAAGACGCCAAGCCCCTATTTATAAAATACTTATAAATAGGTGTTGACACTATCCGCCTTAGCGCTTAATATATGCACCTCGATAGCGATGATCATTAATGAGTTAGCAGCTTTGCTGGTAGTGCATTAAAGAGAGTCTTATCGTAGCAAAGATAGAGTTTATCGGAGTGTGGCGCAGTTTGGTAGCGCATCTGGTTTGGGACCAGAGGGTCGTAGGTTCGAATCCTATCACTCCGACCATCTATTTTGAGAGCCTTACAGGCTTTTTTTTATGTATAATGGTTTAGTTACTTACAAACCTAAGTAGATAAAAAGCCCTTAAGAGCGCCTGTAGCTCAGCTGGATAGAGCATCTCCCTTCTAAGGAGGTGGCCGCAGGTTCGAATCCTGCCAGGCGCACCATTTAGCCTGCAAATCTTGCCTATCATAGGCATCAGTTATGGCGGTTGTAGCTCAGTTGGTAGAGCCCCGGGTTGTGATCCTGGTGGTCGTGGGTTCGAGTCCCATCAGTCGCCCCAATTATCTCTGTACTATCCTCTTCAAATAATGCTTAAAACGCTTGCCTCTTGTGGCAATTTTTTGCGTCTGCTTTTTATTCCCTCCTTAGTATTTGATATCGTTTTTGTAGCACTCTTTTAATGCTAAGCTTTATGGCGCAAGGTGCAAAACTACTTTCTTCTTAAACAATATTTTTAGTCAGCTAAGATAAAGTGATTATGTGCTCAACGTATTTATATTTTTAGTCTCTATCCACTCGAATTGATTTATATGGTTTAATATCAGCTCGTTGGTTATCTTAATGGGCTTATTTACTAACTGCTGAACCACTAAGGGATAAATAGATGGACGCACTCAGTGTGTTGTTACAAAATGTGCATTTGTTTGAAACTAAATATTATCGCCTCAATGGCACGGGTGACTGGTCCTTTTCTATGGATAGACAGGACTGTATCTTGTTCTACGTTGTGCTATCAGGTAGTTTTTGTATTGATGTCGGAGACGAGATTCGACAGGCAAAAACTGGCGATACGATCATGCTATCAAACTCTCATCATCATAGAAGCTATGCTGTTAACCATAACGGTAATTCGGCAACGTCATTAGATGATAGGCTCGCTAATTGTATCAATAACACACTTGATCTCGATAGTGGCGGCGATGCCAACGTCTCTGTGATCTTGATTGAATGCAAGTACGATAAAGAGATGGTACGTCCGATACTCTCTGTATTGCCCTCTATATTGCCAGAGCTCAACGCAAGCTCTGATGCTAGGTTTGAAGTCGTCGATGTCGAGATTAGACTGCTGACTTTAGAATCACAGCGCGAGCGTATGGGCAAAACAGCCGTTATCAATCATTGGGCGAGCATTATGATGATTGAATGTCTGCGCACTTATATAGAGAGCCTACCCGAGGCGACCGACAGTTGGCTTGGGGCTATGAAAGATCCGTTTTTGACTAAAGCGTTAACCGTTATGCATGACGCGCCAGATTACAATTGGACTATCCATGGCCTCGCTGAAGTGGCGGGTATGTCGCGCTCAAGTTTTGCTCAGCGCTTCAAAGACGTCGTAGGCATGCCGCCTTTGACTTATCTAACAGATTATCGTCTACGTTTGGCGGCGCGCTATTTGCGCCTGCAACAACACAGTATTAGCCGCATCGGCGAGCTGGTAGGCTACGCGTCGGACTCCACCTTTAGTCAAGCGTTCAAGCGCATTTATGGGATATCACCAAAGGCTTATCGTCAGGAACACTTTAGAAAACTAATTAATAAGAGTTAAGCAGACACGAACAAGAATGCCAAGATAGATTATCTTGGCATTCTTGTTTGTGTCTTTAGATAGTGACACTCAAAACGCTTGCCGCTTTGATATTAGACTATGACAATCTGCCGAGCTTGAGGTACTATAAGACATAGAGTTCTTTTGCTTTATAGACTGACGCTTATTCAATTTTGCTACAAATGGTGTGTTATGATCCAATCAACTTCTAGACCTGATAATGAAAGTTTGCATCAAAAGTCAAGCTCTAGCGCAGCAGAGCACAATCAGCAAATGGTCAGTGAGGATACGATTGACAAGGCAGCTTTACTAGCGTTGTTTACAGTAAATGATGGCGATGACCATAACGATGAATACAACGTTGTCACTCGTACAGACGTTACTGTAGCTGATGCGCGCCTAGCGCTTTATCGCACTCAGTATCAGCGCACGCAGCTACTATATACTGTTGCAGCCAGTACGCGTCCGACGTATCTAGTACAGACACTCAAGTCACAGTTTGCTGAATATCAGCAACATCTGCTTGCACAAAATCTCGATAAACGCGGTCTTATCGATACCCAGCCTTTAGAGCGGCTATGGCAGCAGTTGCACGTGGTTGATGATATTATTGCCGATATTGTGCGTCACATGCCTGCCCAGCAGCCCGCAGGATGGCAGCTGACTTCGCAAGATGGTCAAAACCCGTTACGTCTGCCCACTATCGGCAAGCTCAAAAGCTCCAAACCGATAGCTGACAAGGCAAGTCTTAACAATTATGTCCTCAGTCACTTTGGTGTCAGCAGCTTTAGCTATGATCGCGGTTATTACATCGGTCATGTGGTCGGATATTTATTCAGCTGTTACTTTTGCGCGCACTTATCTGTTAGCTACAATGTGACCGCACTTGATGAGCACGCGGTGAGCGGTTATGACTACGCTAGCCTTGAGACGCCATATATGGTGAGATTGCTGCAAGGATTGGATGGCTATTGCAAAAAACGTATCTATCAGTTGGCTGTTATTTGCGCGCGCCTAAGCGTTTATGCCTCAGATAAACGTATTGAAAAAATGCTCATCGCTGAGGTCAATGATTTTGACAAAAAACTGCAGCAGCAGCATCTAGATGTTTTATTGCTCCAAGGCATGATGCCTGAGAGTAATGATTCCACTCCGCTATTTTAATTCACCTGTATTTTTGATGCTCGCTTAGGATACTGCTGTTATGCCCGCTTATCATTACAAGGCGCTTGATGATCAAGGCAGTATGAAAAAAGGCTTGTTAGAAGGCGACTCTGCACGCCAAGTACGTCAGCAACTGCGGGACAAAGCCTGGACACCAGTCGAAGTCAACGCCGTCAATGATAGGCAACAAAGCAAGAGCCGCTACAAAAAACCCTCTGCCTATGAGCTTGCACTGTTGACCCGCCAGCTCTCTGTCTTGCTCGCCGCCGGTATCCCGCTTGAGGAGACTTTAGCCGCTGTTGCCAAGCAATCCCCAAAAACCCATATCAAATCCTTGATGCTTGCCGTGCGCGCGCATGTGCTTGAGGGTTTGAGTCTGGCGCGTGCGCTACAGCAAGCGGCGAGCTTTCCGCCGCTGTATATCGCCACTATCGCAGCAGGGGAGAAGTCTGGTCACTTAGATCTGATTCTCAATCAATTGGCCGATTACACCGAAAACCGCTTTGCCCTACAAAAGAAAATCCAAGGCGCTATGGTCTATCCCATTGTGCTGATGGTGATGGCGGTCGCGGTTATTATGGGACTTATGAGTTTTGTAGTACCCAAAATTGTCAAAGTGTTTGAACAATCAGAGCAAGCGCTACCTCTTATTACCCAAGTCGTTCTGACCCTATCGAATGTTATTACTCAGTGGTGGTGGCTGATGCTACTGGTATTAGCGGGCGCCTCCTTTTTGTTTTACCGCTTTGCGCAGACGCAGGCGGGTAAGCTTACGATAGATAGTATTGTACTTAAGTTACCTATCTTAGCGCGGTTGTCCAAAGGCCTAAATGCGGCGCGCTTTGCTAGCACCTTAGCGATATTAGTGCGCTCAGGGGTGCCGCTGATAGAAGCGCTGCATATTGGCGCGGCAGTGGCGACCAACCTACATATCCAGCAAACCATTATCACTGCTGCCGACAGAGTGACCGAGGGCGCCAGTCTCTCAAGCCAGTTAGAAAAGTCTGCTTATTTTCCACCGATGATGGTACAAATGATCAAAAGTGGAGAGAATTCAGGCGAGCTTGAGAATATGCTCAGCCGCGCCGCCAACATGCAAGAGGCAGAAGCGACCAACTTTATCAGTACTTTGTTATCTTTACTTGAGCCGTTGATGCTGGTATTTATGGGCGTAATCGTCATGATTATCGTTATGGCGGTGATGCTACCTATCGTCAATATGAACGATTTAGCAGGCTAATTTAGCGCCGCGCTTTTGCTAAATGACATATCACTTAACTCTATCTAAGGTTTCGCAAGTTTTGCCCGCTGTTGTCTATTGACAGCGATTAATGTCGTTAAAGGAGTAGGTGGGCTATAGTAGATAGCACTGATGTCGTCGTTGAGATATTGGATAAGCGGCGGTTTGTGATGATAATTTGTTTGTCTTAGACAACTGTACTATAGTAACGTTAATTTAATCCAAGCTATAACCGCTTAATGAGGCTTTACTCTTTGCAAATTAAGCAACGACTACAACTGAGACCACACCTATGGCTGATACCCTACAGATGACTAAAACCAACAATACGGCAATCTTAGCGCCGCTTAATAATGATAATTTACCCTTAGCAAAAACGACGCCAGTTGTAAGGCGTCAATCAGGCTTTACCTTGATTGAGATCATGGTCGTCATTGTTATCTTGGCTATTTTGGCAGGCTTAGTCGTACCTAGAGTGGTTGGACAAAGCGATAAAGCTCGCGTCAAAACCACAGAAACAGCGCTCGCTACGGTATCGAACGCCCTTGACATGTATAAAGTGGACAACTCTCGCTATCCGACGACGGCGCAAGGTTTAGAGGCGCTAACAACGCCGCCCGCCGACGCCAAAAACTATCCAGAAGGCGGCTATATAAAAGGCGGCTATCCGACTGATGGCTGGGAGAACGAGCTGCAATATGTCGCCCCAGGCAGTGAGAATCGACCTTATGACTTGTTCTCATTAGGCGGCGACGGTCAGCAAGGCGGTGAAGGCTTAGATGCTGATATTTATGCCCAGCTATAAGTGTATTTAGTTATATTATTACTTAGTGCATAAGTAAATATAGCCATACCGATAGTAATAGCACGACATATCAATCAATAAGGTTTTATTGGTTGATATTTTTTATATTTAGATGTAATGGATAGATCGCTTTTTATTTATGACAATAAAAACAAACAAAGCGCAAATTATAGGTCAACGTTTATGTCATTAAAGAGTACCACGACCAAAAGCCAAACGACGAAAAAGTCCTATGCGCTTGCTATCGTATTGGCTAGCAGCTCGGTCGTGGGTGCGCTTGCTATGAGCGCGGCGCCGACCCAAGCCGCCAGTTTGAGCGATTTATTCGGTAATAAAAGCGCCGCCCAGAGCAGCTTTTTGCCAGTAGATGAAGCGTTTCAAGTCAATAGCACTAGCCAGGCTAAGACAATAGGTACGCGCTTAGCAATAAACTTTGATATCACCCCTGAGCATTACGTCTACAAAGATCAGATCAAGCTCACGTTGCCTGCAGGCATAAGCGCGGCGCCATTTACTTACAGTCAATCGCCAAAATCTATCGACGATCCTACCTTTGGGCAAGTACCTGTATTTGATCAGCGCAATATGGTGGCAACGACGACTTTGACAAATGCCACAGGTCAACCTATCGATAATGCAAAAATTGTCATCGGTTGGCAAGGCTGCGCTAAAGCAGGTCTATGCTACCCACCAGAAACAATTAATACGACCGTCAGCGTTGCGGTGACTCCGCAAAAAGCGCCGGCTAAACCAGCGGTGAGTGCAGCTACCAAAGCCGCTACTGACAAAAAAGTTGTTGATAATACTGATACTAAAAGTCCTGCTACGCCAGCTAAGACTGTAGCCGCGCCAGCTGATAATGAGACTGATACTGAGCAAAGCAATCTGAACACCAATGCGGCTATATCTGAAGCAGAGGCGACGGCGAATGATAAAGCGGTTTTTGTAGATGGGCAGATACTTACAGACGAAAACGAAGTATTAGACAGTAGCGCAGAGCCGATTGATAATAATGCTACGAGTACCCCTTTAGTCTCAAATAGCAGTACTAATGATGCTAGTTCAGAGACCATAAATAACGCAGATCCTAATGCTTTGGTTGATAGTGATCCATTTGGTTTGGCGACGCATCCTTGGCTGGCACTGATGCTATTGTTTGTGGCAGGGCTGGGTTTGGCATTGACCCCTTGTGTACTTCCTATGCTCCCTATTGTCGCTAATATTGTCGCTCGCCAAGAAAACCCAAGCGTCAAAAAGGGCGTGATATTGACGACCAGTTATGCGTTAGGCGTAGCAATAGCCTACGGGTTATTGGGCGCGGTTATCGCCATCTTTGGGGAGTCGCTCGGTATCATAGGCTGGCTACAAAACCCAGTTATCTTACTGAGCTTTGCCCTAGTGTTTGTGCTACTTGCCTTGCATATGCTCGGTGTCTTTAGTATGCGTATGCCGCGATTTGTCAGTCAAAAGATGCAAGGCTTGAGTCAGGCAGGTGATAGTAAGCTGGGGAGTACGGGCGGCAGCTTGGTTGCAGGGTTTTTGTCAGCGCTGGTAGTATCGCCTTGTGTATCAGCGCCACTATTTGGTGCGCTGCTGGCGGTCTCAACGATCGGTAGTCCAGGGCTCGGCTTTGCTGCGCTATTTATGCTGGGCTTTGGCTTGTCCGCACCGCTTATTCTTATCGGTGCTACTCAAGGCAAGATCATGCCAAAGGCCGGCGTGTGGATGGATTGGATCAAGCAAGGCTTTGCGCTGCTGTTATTTGCAGTCGCTTTGTTACTGATTGAGCGCGTGTTTGTCTCATCAGTGATGCTACTGGTATGGGCGTTGTGGTTTATGGTGGTGGCGATATGGGCATGGCGCTGGATCGGTCGCGGGCGCATGCTTACTCAAGCACTAGCACTCACTACTGGAGTTTGGGCGGCTTGTCTCATCATAGGTGCCGCTTTGGGTAATGAGGATAGCTTATATCCGCTAGCGTCTTTGAGTGCGACATCTGCCACCAGTGCAAGCATCGTTAATAGCACTGCTCGTGATGATAAAATGATTACCACACTGGCGCAATTGGATGCTATTACTGCTGCTAACCCCAAAGTTATCGTCGATCTCACCGCCGACTGGTGCGTCGAGTGCCGCATTATGGACAAAAACTTATTTCAAAACCGCCCCGCGCAAATGCAAGATTGGCAACTGGTACGCTTAGATATTACACAGACCACTGAGGACTCCAAAGCGATCTTGGCACGTTACCAACTCTTTGGCCCTCCTGCGCTCTTGTATTATCAAGATGGTCAACTGGTGACCCAGCAAGTAGGTGAAATTGGCCGTCAAGAGTTTGAACAGACGCTGACCACATTGAACACTCAGCTTTGATTTTCATTAAAGCCGCCCGCGATAATTTATTTATCGCGGGCTTCTTTAACTGGTTTGATATAAGACAATACAGCGAGATTAAAATAGTTTTTTGCAGCATCAAGCAGCGTAAGCGCAGCCCGTAAGAAAAAACTATTTCAATCGCGCTACAACGCGATGTCTCTGTTTTATTTGAAAGCTAAAAACTACCACATCAAATCATCTGGAATCACATAAGCGGCATAAGGATCGTCTTCGTCAAGCTCGGTATCAGACTTGTCATTTGAGACGACGATGAAACCTTCAAGCTTGGCATTGATACGATCCGCCAGAGGCCTTGGCAGCAAGGCATAACTGTCCTCAAGTCGTGCTATCACCACGTGACCGGCGACGATTTGCTCATAGAACTTTTGGGTCACGTGAATCTTTTTAATCTTAGCGTGATCAACGAACTGGTAGTCCACTTCTCCCTGCGTATCATGGATCTGATGCTGCTTAATCATCTGTACAATATTGGCTCTTAGCATCTTATCTTCTAACGCTTGTTGTTTTTCTTGATTGAGTTTTTGGTCTTTTTCTACTTTTTTTGCTTGCGCTGCAGCGAGTGCTTTTTTGCTCTCTGCATTTAAATCGTCGCCAGTACGTTTGGCATGCTCAGACTGTTTGCTTATTTTTTTGGCCTTTTTACTATCGACCAGTCCTGCTTTTAACAGCTGTGCTTGGAGAGCGTTTTTAGCCATATCTGATCACCTAAGTCTTTTATATAAAACGTAGATAGTAACAAATTTTGCAATAGCCTGTCACAAATGCCTGTAAACCCTAAGAGCGCTATCGTCTATATAAAGAATAAACAGGCTTAGAAAGTTTCGACTTATTAGTATTAATACTGGTATATCGTCAGCAATTTCATTACACTAAAGCAACAATATTAATGCATAGCAATAAAGACATCTCATATATAGTCTTTGGCGTTTATTAGCAGCTCTAATTTAAGTGTCACCTTTATTATCTATATCTTAATTATCTCAACCTTCTACTGGCAGCACCTTTAGGTTTATTGCCATAAATAAAGGACATCTATGCTTGCCCATTCATCTTCATCCTATCTGCATACTGATTCAAGCGAGCACCACCTTATGACCTCTAAGCGCCGACTGCCTACAACCTTAAGTGTCGCTATCACGCTAGCTTTAAGTGGCTTTACCATGCAAGCTTATGCACAAACTTATAATGAGCTATCCGTTGACGATGCATCAGTTGAGTACCCAAGCACGCGTACGTCACCCGTGATGGACGAGGTTTTGGGCAGCTCAAGCGCCCCTGCTGAGCGCAAAACCTTTGTAGCAAACCAAACCCAATTGTTCTTAGAATGTCAGGACTTGCAAGTGAGCGCCGCGCGGTTAGCCTGTTATGACAAGGTGGCATCGCAAGGCAAAACGCCTACCTATACAGAGACCAAGCAGCCTGTCGATCTGGCAAAGACGATTAAATCTACCATATCAGGCAATCCGCAAGTGGTACTGGCAAAGGATAACGGCGTAAGCAAAGTCAGCGAGGATACAGCAGCCTCCACTGAGTCCTTGGATACAGTGGGACTTACGCAAAGAGAAGCTGAAGTACTAGAAAACATAGGGGTGACGCAAGATGATATCGAAAAATATAGTCCGCTAAGTCTTGCCTATGATTTAGACCAAAACAGCGAGCGCGGCACTTGGACAGTCAGACCTTATCGTCCCAACTACGTATTGCCATTGTTTTATAGCTTTGATCCTAACTTGAATCCAACCTCGAGCAATCCAGATGAGCCAGGAGAAGAGTACACTTCAAACGATATCCGTAACACTGAGCTAAAGTTTCAGTTGTCGCTCAAGACCAAGGTGGGCGAGGATCTGTTCGATACCAACGCTGACCTCTGGTTTGGTTACACCCAGCAAGCGCACTGGCAGGTCTACAATGAGGACAACTCTAGACCATTTCGTGGTACCGATTATCAGCCAGAGATTTTTTTGACGCAACCTGTCACAGCCAACTTGCCGTTTGATGGGCGTTTGCGCATGCTTGGCGCAGGATTGGTGCATCATTCCAACGGACGCTCTGATCCTATCTCGCGCTCATGGAACCGCGCTTATCTAATGGCGGGCGCTGAATGGGGCAAATTCTCAATCGTGCCACGCGTTTGGGCGCGTATCAATAACGAAAGTGATAGTAGTGAGGACAACCCAGATATCGAAGATTTCTTAGGATATGGTGATATCAAATTCTTATATGATTTGCCAAAACAGCAAAGCCTCAGCGGTACGCTACGCTACAATCCGAGTACCAATAAGGGTGCGGCGCAAATTGACTATATCTATCCGCTATCAGAAAATGTCAATGGCTATGTGCAGCTGTTCCAAGGCTATGGCGAGTCGATCATAGATTATGATCACGAGAATACTGCGATCGGTTTTGGTATTGTCCTCAACGATTGGAAAGGGTTCTAATACGGGTGAATAAACCAAAGAGTGCCTTATGCATGCCCTAGCGTCTTATTTAAAGGCGCTTTATCCAAAAGTATCTTATTTAAAAGCACCTTACCAAAGTGGCTTGTGGCTGGCAGAGTATCTAAGCGTACACTGCCAGCTTTGTCGTCTTTATCCTAGTACATCAAAGCACCATCTAGATTATAATCATTCAAACTCACAGACCCTCAACAAGCGCTTTAGTCGTGGTCTACTATGCACGCACTGTCATCACGATATTGTCTGGCTACCAGCGCCATTTTTTGTAGATATCGCACCTAGTATGACGCTATCTATTCAGGCGGCGACCTATTACGACTATCCTATACGTCAAGCCATTCGCGCTTTTAAGCATCATGAGGATATGACAAAACTTGCTATCCTCGTCCATGTCTTACGTCAACTGCCGCGCCCGCATGGCTGTCATTATGCCAACAGCGTTATCATACCTATGCCAACGACTAATGCACGCCTAGTCAAGCGCGGTTTTGATCCTGTGAGTATCTTGTCGATACAACTCTCCAAACACTGGAACATACCGCTGTGGCATGGCGCCAAGCGTATCGACAGTACCAGTACCCAGCAAGGCCTGACCCGTAGCGAGCGTTTAAGTAACCTAGACAATGCCTTTGCGTTAACTCAGATGCCGCCAGTCAAACGCCTTATTTTATTCGATGATGTCGCAACGACAGGGGCAAGTCTACAAGCGCTTGCACGTACCTTTTATGAGCAAGTACCGCGCTCACATGCATCTACGTCCTCTAATGATAGCTATCAAATCCTAGCTTATGCCTTGGCACATGGCAGCCAATAGCAGATTTATCATTCCTAATTATTTTGTTGCTTATATGTTACCTTGTCGTTATATTAAATGCTCAGTTCACGTTATTAATGAAGTAGTTAACAGATATAACAAGACTCAGGCAGTATCAGCTCGTAGGCATGATGGAACAAAAATTGCACTGATATAAGCTATACCATTTTAGTCATCAAAATAGATGATAATAAAACAAGTGCTTATCAATAGGAATCAAGTGTGAACGTCTCTACAACACAGTTAGCACTTAAGCAGTCAGGATTTACTTTGATTGAGCTGATGGTCACCATCGCCGTCCTCGCTATTATTGTCAGTATCGCCGCGCCCAATATCAGCACGCAATTGGCCAATCAGCGAGTGAAGTCGACAGCTGCAACGCTTGAGAGTGCATTAAAAGAGGCAAAGGTTGAGAGTATTATTCGTCGGCAGAACATTACAGTTGCGTATAATAGTGCTTTGAAGACAATTACTGTAACTGATAGAAGTAATAGTGTTATAGCTAGTTATAACGTTAATAGGCAGAGTACTGTCAGTCAATCTATTACGCCTGCTAGTACTACTCAGGTCGTATTTCAACCGAATAAAGTGATAAGCGGGGCAGGCACTGAAGTTGTCTATACTATCTGCGATGATAGTTCTACTAACGAGACCTCAAGACATGTCACAGTTAACAAAATCGCTAATATCAGTGTTACAAACACTGGGAGCTGTTAATGAACAGTAATACTACACAGACAGGGGTAGGTTTAGTAGAAGTAATGGTTGCTCTGCTTTTATTAGCAGTAGCCGTATTAGGTTATAGTGCGTTACAAGGCCGAGCTATAAAAGCAACCAATGAGTCTTTTGAGCGTTCGCAGTCACTGGTCATGATGCGTAATATAGCAGAAAAGATTCATGCCAATCCTTTTGCTATCGAAACTTATGAAACTCAAATTAATGATATCGATTCTGTCACTGCGCCTAGTACTCAGTGTGGTCTTGATGGTGCGGCAGTAACGACTTTGTGTACCTCTGTCCAGCTTGCAGAGGCCGAAAGTTATAAATTTAAACTTGATCTACAGAATTATGATTTTCAGATACAGATGCATCCTTGTCCTAATACGGGTGGTAATGGCACTGATCCAACAACTAATATTATGTATTCATACTGTCTAATTTCCGCATGGGGTGATACTACAGCGACTATTGGTAGTGATGATGAGACAAACTGTTTAACGGCGCAAGTGGCCGCTACCGAAGATGTAGCCGAACAAGCGGGTGGCAATTATCATTCTGCAGCTACCTGTATGATGATGGAGATATAAGATGAATTCAAAGCATCATAACTCTATACACTCATGCGCTTCAAATAATAGTGTACCTACTATGCAAATTCTAGCTTTTACTAGAGTAAAAGGCTTTACTTTAGTAGAATTAATGATCTCTTTAGTACTAGGTTTGCTCGTTTCCGCTGCAGCATTGCAGATATTCTATACCAGTTCAGTCAACAGTCGTAGACAAGAAGCCAGCTCTCAGATTCAAGATAATGCTATTTTTGGCTTTTCTCAAATGCAGCAACACCTGAGACGTACTAACTATGGTGCCAAATCAACAGGGGCTTTTAATGAGTTTTTTATGAATCATTTGACCCCGCAGGGCGGAGTGGTACTCACAGCGCCAACGGGGGTCGCTCCTGTTACGACTCCTCCTACACCAGTCAGTTGGTTACAAGGTAATTTATCTGGATTAACACTAGATGGTGCCGCTATTCCAGTAGCTTTGTTATCTAGCAATGCCTCTGCTAACAGTACTAGCAATCTAAAAGGTATCGCCAATAGTGATCAGCTAACGATTCAATATCGATCGGATAGAGAAGGTACTTTTGACTGTGAAGGTGATGTGATACCACAAGGGTTCTATGTCATTGAACGCTATTTTGTGCGAACGGATACGACAGTTACTCCTAATGCACCAGGGTTAGCCTGTGCTTCAGCTATTTATAGTTATAACGAGACAACTGCTGGAGGCGCAACTGGTATAGATATAGCCAGTTACATCGTACCTGGTGAAACAGATGCCACAGCAAACAACTTAGCAGGTACAGGCACTATCATTATTCCTAATGTTGATTATTTTAGAGCAACGCTAGGGATATCCTCTAGCAGAGACTTCGCTACTGATCCTGCAAATTTAGATATAGCTTACGTACAGATTCCCGCAGCGGCAAATCTGGCAACAGTACTCGACACTAGGCGTATTGTCAGCTTGCAGATAGGTATATTAGCGCGTTCAAATAATCCAACCGCGACTGCGCAAAACAATAGTGATTTGACGTTCACAGTGTTGGATAAAGTCGATGCAGAGCTTAGTGACACTGTCGCAGCTGGGCCAACCTACTTACGTAATATTTACGAGACGACTATTTTGTTACGTAATGCTAGAGGAGGTCTATAATGAAACCTGAAACTATGAACTACCCTAAAGTGTCCACAAGTTTGCATAATCAATCTGGTGTCGCGCTAATTGTGGTTTTGTTAGTGCTTATTTTAATTATGATAGTAGGAGCAATCGCTGTTAGGCAGAGCACCACCGATCTCAAAGTGGCAACGGCTGATCAGGTTAATAAGTTACTGTTTCAAGCCAATGATGCTGCTCTATTAAAAGTTGAAAAAGAAGATCGCATCTTGAGTGCTGCTAGCCGCGAAAAGAACGATACTCTCAAAGGCTATATATCGAGTAGTGAGCGTGAAGGTCATAAGATCAGCTTTTGTGTTAGACCGCGTAGTACTAAGCTATTTAGTATTCTTGAGATTAGCGAACTCAATGAAAGTAATGCTTTATTGACTGACAAAAATAATGGCTACTGCAATCCTAATGATAGTAATGACTATGTTAGTGAAGGTCGGGTGATTACTCAGATGACCTTTGTACGACCTGAGAGCAGTGGTATTTTCTCTCAAGAAGGCTCAGGCACCTCGTCTAACAATGTTGAGCCTGCGACAACTGGGGTCAATGCCGCTATTGGCTGCACTACCTTTATCGGTTACGTCACTTCAGTCATACCAGCATTATCTAGTGCCACATTAGGCAATGCGAGTAGCAACGATACTACCTCTATCGCGGGCTGCTTTAAGCAGATGCGTACAGGATCTACTACTGTAGACAGCTGTCTAGCCGCACTGAGCGTGCCGTATCAGACCCAGCAACAGACTTATATCAACCAGCCGGTTGGAGTGACCTGTGTTTCTGGTAACTAGAATTATTTAAGCGACTGCTACTTTTAGCATGTCAGCTTAGAAGTAATAGATGACTAGCAGTTTATTTATAACAGCAATCAATATTTAGGGATGATTACTATGAGAGTCTTGAACAGAATCACAACTGATAGAGTCCACCCTATTATGAAAGGCTGGCCTATCAAAGTATTATCGACAGTCGTTTTGGCCTGTATGGCAACGAGTGCTGGTCATACTAGTGATCGTGAGATCTATCAAGCGGCGCAAGGGGGTAATGCCTCTATTCTGATGATGCTCGATAATTCTATAAGTATGAATAACAATAGTATTCTTGAAGACTATCCAGATATTAGGTTTCGCTTTAGTGGTAGTGATGAGATAAGAGAGCGTTTCTATAATGATGATGGTACGGATATTGGATACATTCCATACTCAGTAGAGTACTATAGACCATCAATAAATGGTGACAAATACTACAGTCGAATATCACGGCTAAAAATGGCACTAATTCCATTATTTGCCAATCCTAAAAGCTCTTCAGGATTTGGTGCAGACATTGATTTGACTAAATATAAAATTGGTTTAGGTAGCTTTTTTGGAGGAGCTCGGCAAGGTGGTGGTCAAGTTGATGCTCCAATATCAGATTTGACTCAAGCAAACAGAATATCACTAATTTATAAGATTGCAGGGTTAACGCCATCGACCTATACACCAATAGCGAATGCCTATGCTGCAGCAGGGGCATATATGTTAAAAGGCAATACCTCTTATTCATCTCCTATGCCTACGACGCCAGCCCAGTGCGATGGCTACGGGGTATACTTCTTGACCGATGGTGAGCCCAACAGTGTTTATTCAGAAAACACTACTCGTAATTTGATGAATAGCAGTCTATCGGGCAGTTCGCTGTCTGTTAGTAATATTAGTGATCCCAAGCTTCCCTCTGCAAGAACATATTACGCGTCAGGCGTAGACGCCCCTACTGGAGCATATGTCGGTACGCCTGGATGGGAGCTAATCGGACAATATGCAAAAGCATTAAACAATGACAATAACTCCAAAAAAGATGCCATCGCAACTGCAACTGTAGGTTTTGGTAGTGTATACAAAGAGTTATACGACAGACGGACGATAGTAGGAGGAAAAGATAACTACAACTGTAATGATCCTAGTGTCGAGAGTCAAGATGCCAAAAACTTATGTAATTTTGGCAAAAAAGATCAAGGCTTTGGTGAAGGTGGGTTTTATTACACTGCAGAGTCTGAAGATATTGCCAAGAGTGTCAAGTCATTCATAAAAGAAGTTGGTGAAACTGAGATTGAACCAATATCAGCAGGCACGATGTCTGTACCTCTTGACAGTCTAGGGGGACTAGAATCGCGTCAATTTGCTTATCTACCTATACTTGAACCTGTTCCTGGATCATCACAGCTATGGAACGGTAATCTCAAAAAATACAAGGTTAGAAATGCCACTTTGCTCGGTGGTAATAATAATTTTGTCTTCTCTGATAACAGTGGTCTGTTTGCAAAAAATACTTATGATTTATGGAATACTGTTGCTGCCTCAAGACCTGACCGAGGTTTGCCGCAAGTGGGCGGTGCTTACCAAAAGGTATTTGAAAATACAGGTGCAACCGCATCAGGCAGTCGCAATCTATTCGTAAATAACGGCAGTAGTTTAGTCAATCTAAAAGTCACCGCAGACAAGAAACCTGTAAACTTTAATAATTTGACGACGGCCAATGGATATACCAACCCCAAAAAAATCGCGCTACTAAATTTTATGGGATATGGTGAATCTACAAGCACGACAGTAACTGATGGCACCGCAATAACTGCCTCATTAAATACTGATCTGAAGAATGTCGGTGGTGTGCTGCACTCTATACCGCAGCTGATCACCAAAAAAGTAGCTGTCGATGCTACGGGCAAGTTTGATACTAGTCAACGTGAAGATTACGTAATATATGGTTCTATGGATGGCGCTCTGCATATGCTCGATGATAGCACGGGTAAGGAGGTCTTTACCTTTGTGCCCAAGCAGATCCTTGACTTACAACCCAAAGCACTTGCTGGCAATGGTACTGCCGAAGATGGCAGCTATCCTTATGGTGTCGATGCGCCTTGGCTAACGTACGCCTCTTACACTACAAAGTCTAATACGACAGGTACGGGCGATGCAGCTACCACTACGAATACTTTTGAAGCGGAGCAGAGCTTTGCATTAGGTGGTCTACGCATGGGCGGCTCTATGTATTATGCCCTAGATGTCTCAACTCCTAGTACTCCTAAGATGATATATAGCGTCGGTTCTAACTACGCTAATAAGCTACAAGATCAACTTGGAGCCACTCCAACAGTGCTAGCAGGTACTACAAGTAGCACCGTAGCAGCAGAAAAGCTAGCCTTCGCAAAAATGGGTCAATCATGGGGCAAGCCTGCTCTAGGCTACGTTAAAAGCGGCGGTAAACGCGTCATGGTGAGCTTCTTACCTGGTGGTTATGATACCTGCTACGAAGATCCAAAGTTTAAGCTTGGTTCTACTGTCACAACCAATACGGTTACAGGCTGTAATGGTAAAACGACAGCTCAAGGTAATGGCGTCTATATGGTGCAGATGGGTGAAGTTGAAACCAAAGCCAATAACGAAGAAAAAGTAAATGTCTCAACTGGTAATGGCAAGTTGTTATGGTGGGCTAATAATAGTGATACTAGTGTTACCGCTGCTTCTACTGCTACTAGTGCCTCATTACAGTATTCAAAAGCAGACGATCTTAAGCATAGCGTCGTGACTCAGATTAGAACCTTAGACCGCAACTATGATGGTCTGACTGATCATATCTACTTTGCTGATTTAGGCGGACAAGTTTGGCGCGCTGA
This sequence comes from Psychrobacter sp. T6-4, assembly GCF_052258425.1. NCBI lineage: Bacteria > Pseudomonadati > Pseudomonadota > Gammaproteobacteria > Moraxellales > Moraxellaceae > Psychrobacter > Psychrobacter sp. T6-4. Next base: position 154,725 of record NZ_JBQQEZ010000006.1, on the reverse strand, counting down.
TATCAATAACAATGCAGATACCAATAACTTTAAAGTAGATCGAGTCGTTAAAGTGCTCGATGTCAGTGACCAAGTGGGTACTGGCGATGCGCCACCACGTATTTACGAGCGCCCGCTAATCACTTTTTATAATGGCAGGTACGGTTATATCGATGCGGACAATCAGTCAGGCACTGCTAGTGGTGTACAAGCTATGGTGACAGTAGGCACAGGAGATCGTAGTAATCCAGTAACTGCAACAAGGAGTGTTCCTAATGCGCTATACAGCGTCATCGATAAGGACGTGTCTCGTAGTGATCTATTCTTCTATGGAACAGGAACAGCGCCGACAATCAGTTTACGCACACCAATTAACAAGGTAGCAGGTACGACTTCTAGAAACGACAAACTACAAAAACTGACATTTTCTGCCGCTGATATTAGTGCAGCAGCGGTAACAGGAGGCGCACCTGCTAGGGCAGGCATTAAAGAAAACATGGAGAGAGGTATTGTCCAAGGCTGGTATATGCCGTTTGATACTTGGTTAAATGAGGCAAAGCAGACTACAGGCCCTTACAAGATGAAAATGTTCAATGAGCCTGATGCACTAGCTGGTATATTAGTGTCCTCTTCGTATAACCCTGATAAAGGTCAAGCTGTTCAAGCTTGTAGCGCTGGTGTCAAAGGGGCGACTCAACGCGAACGCACTTGTTTGCCCTTCGGTACCTGCCTAGATAGTAGTGGTAATGCAGTAGTAACTGCTCGCTCTACCTTCAATGCAGGTTCAGGTATTGTCGACAATATTGTCACCCAGTTTAATGATACCAGTATATTTAGTGGACTAGTGAACCGCTGTGAGGGTGACGACTGCACACCCAAACTCATCTGCCCAAATGGTGACTGTGATCCTGAGCCGCCTGCGTGTACGGGTATAGATTGTGACCCTCTAGCTGGCTTCAATACGGACAAACGCATCAACCCATTAAGCTGGATTGAGCATTGATATGGCTATACAAATGAATGATAAGAGCACACGACAAATAGGCTTTACGCTTATAGAACTTATGATTACTGTCGCCATACTCGCTATATTGGCAGCCATCGCAATACCAAGCTATCGCGCCTATATCATTCGTAATGCGGAGGCCGATGTGCAGAGCAAGATGCTCGCACTGAGTAATGAGCTTGAACAGTGGCGAGCCAAAGCCTTAACCTATAAAGGTTTTAAGCCTAATACTATTGCCGATACTACGGGCGCGATAAACTCACCGACTACTAATCCGCGTTATGTGATCACGCTGGGACATCTGACAGGACCGACGACTTTTAGCACCTTGCATCAAGGCGGCGGGCGCGCTAATAATTGGGTTATGATAGCAACGCCCATCGATATGGTAGGTGCAGACAACTTCATGCTAACCAGCCAAGGCGTACGCTGCGCTAACAGTGCTGATTTTGAGATCACGGATGCCGATTGTGGTACGGGACAGACGACATGGTAATTTACTATAGTACTACTACACATAGCTCGTCGATCAAGGCGGCGCCGCAGACAGGCTTTACCTTAATAGAGCTAATGATCGTCGTTGCCATCATTGGTATATTGGCAGCCATTGCCTATCCTAGTTATCAGGGCTACGTTGAGCGTACAAATCGCGCGGATATGATGAGTGAGATGCAGCAGATTGCAACCCGCATAGAGTCGAGTAAAACCAACTATAAGCGTTACGATAGAATTCCACTATCCTCTGTATTGTCAGGTACACCTGCTACGGATGGTAGCGTGAATTTTCCATCATCGGGTACAGCTTTATATATTGTTACTGTCACGCCTAATGATGCAACTACCCTTACTAGTAAAGATTGGACAGTTACGGCGGCCCCTATAACAGGTACACGCATGGCAGGCGATAGTAGCCTGACTTTAGATAGCACTGGAGAGAAATGTAGAGGGACTTATTGCGGGTCAGGTAGCGAATGGCAATAATGAATAAGTCATTGACAAAAAACGTCAGTAAATAGGATGCAAAACACAAGACAACTATCCGTACTGACAATTTTGAGTAAGTAATGGGTAACATAGGGTAGTATTTCGATGTTACTAGACTTAAATTTTTGATTTAACGACTATTTAAGAGCGTTCAAGACAAATACATATATACATAGAAGAGCATAGAGCTATAACTTGGCACGCTACATGCAACTATTATAATAAGAAAGCATTACCCCTATAACTGAAGATAAAGATATCTTCGTACTATCCCTAAAGGAGTTCCTATGAACGCTCAAAAAGGTTTTACCCTAATCGAACTAATGATCGTGGTTGCTATTATCGGTATCTTGGCTGCTATCGCTATTCCTGCTTATCAGAATTATACTAAACGTTCTGTTGATACTCAGTGCTTGGCAACTACTAAAAATTATACTGGTCAGTTGAACTTATATCTCAACGATCCAGCTCCAACAGATGATACCAAAGTAAGTAAAAAGCCTGCTATATTAAACTTCAATACAGCTAACTGCATCATTGCTGAACCAGCAGCTAATGCTACAGCAGTATTTGCTGAAGTTAAGAACGGTGAAAATAAAGAGGTGGAATGCACTTTAGCTTCAGGTCAATGTAAATTAAATGCAACAGCTACAACTTAATCTATGCAACTCATTATGAAGAAACCAAACGCCTTGTTTGGTTTTTTTATGCCCAAACCTGAAGTACAAAGTGTGGAACGATTATTATAAGGTGTTTGCGGTGATAGCAAATGCAGTAGCTAAACGAACATAATAGAGTTTGTCATTCATATGTATCCAACTTCAAGTTATTATACAGAAAAACAATCAGGCTTTACCTTAATCGAGTTGATGATTGTTGTTGCTGTTATTGGTATTTTGGCAGCTATTGCTATTCCTGCCTATCAAAGTTATGTAGGCAGAGCGTACAGTAATGCTTGTTTGTCAGAAGCGAGGAGCTATAGTATACAAGTTTATCTCGCTATTAACGATCCAAGGGTAGGTACATTGCCAGGAGCACCAGTTATTAGTTCTTGTCAGTCTATTACTAACGGTATTGGCTGGACGTCAGTTACACAACAAAAAATTATAGCTATTGCAAAATCTCCTTCTAATGCTCGTATAGAGTGCGATATCCCCAATGGGTCACCTTGTCGAGTTATCCCTTAATTCAAATCTCAAATAACTCTGTTCATCTCTACAAAATCACTCACCGTCCCATCTCACACAGAATAGTGTAAAATCATCACAAAATATTGTGCTGATGAGTCGTGCTATGCAAAACAAAGTCTTGGGTATCTGTCTAGTCATAGCGCTACTAGAGGGCTTTGCCGGTCTCGGTATCGAGATCTATGCCATTCGTATTTCCGCGACCTATATCGGCTCGTCGATCTCGATCACTGGTGTCATCCTCGCAATGGTGCTAATCGCTATCGCGGTGGGCTACTGGTATGGCGGACGCCTGTCACAAGATATCCATACACCAAGACAAGCGCTACTCAAGGCAGGACACGTCTTATCCTTGTCTGCCATTTCACACGCGATTGCTTGTATTATTCAATTACCACTACTGGCAGTGATGACTGCTAGCACGGATAGTCCCATCATAGCCGCTATCGGCGTCGGGTTATTATTCGGGGTAGGGTTAGCGTTTGGCTCGACCGCGATTCCACTGATTACCCAGTTTTTATCATTGAAATATAAAAGCTTGGACAATAATGGCAGTGTCGATGCAGGCAAGAACGCGGGGATGATGGTAGCGATTACCACCATCGGTAGTGTGCTTGGCTCGACGCTGACGCCGATTATACTACTGCCTTATATTGGCCTGATGAGTAGCTTGGCGCTATTTATCGCCGCCCTTGCGATCAGTAGCTATCTATGTACCAAGCTCGCTATACATATACATAGCGACGAGTCTACGAGCCCATCCGCGCCGACGCTCAACTATATGTTAGCGCTATCGGCGTTTGTAATGACCGCTGGCTTTATACTGTTGAACAAAACCGATACAGGCTATCAGACCGCGACGGGCGCTTGGTTTATCAACCAGACGGTTATCGATCATCAGCTGGCAGTGACCATCACTGATAAACCTGGACTGTCAACGAGTAGCTGCTGGATATATTTGCCCAAAAAGAACTGTCACTGGTATGGCAAGGTTACCGTAGAGGCTATCGATGAGATTGCACCCGAGACGCTTGTGTTCTTAGGCGGCGCGGGTATGGGGACACCTAGTGAGGTGGCGCATCATAATCCAGATATGGCGCTGACCGTTATCGATATTGACAAAGGCTTACCTAAGATTATCGAAGAACACTTTTTAAAAGCACCGATTGCGTCCAATATCAAGTTCATCGGCGATGATGCGCGCGGCTATTTGACGCGTAACGCGCAAGCACGTTATGACTTTATGCTGATTGATGCCTTTCAAGGGCGATTTGTCGCGAGTAACTTATATACCCTAGAGGCGCTGACTGGGTTTAAAGCCAATAGCCAATACATTATGGCAAACGTCATTGGCATGCCCAATAGCGAGCACGGCTACACCCAAACCATCTTAAAGAACTGGGTTGAAGTGTTTGGCGATTCCGCTTATATCCTGACTCAAAACGACAGCAGCAATTTACAAAACCTGATACTTTGTAATTTTGCTTGTCCAGATAGTCAAAAGCTTGCGCAAGCTGAGTTTTTAAATAAACATCAACATGTCCATACTGATGACGTACCGAGACTCGATCGATATTTATATCGCTCTATTGAGCGGTTGTGAGATATTTGACTAAAGGAACGTGTAGGGTGGACGATAGCGTATAAGTCTATTCGTTGAATGGCGGGTTACGTTTTATAAAAACTCTCGTTCAGAGTTTGGTAAAACTAACCCACCCTACGAAAAACTAACTTTGAAATATATCTGTCGTAGGGTGGGTTAGCGCAAGCGTAACCCGCCTATTAAGTATTATTAAAGGGTAGGTTACACTCTATCGAAATTTTCGTTAAGAATTTGATAAAACTAATCCACCCTACAAAAAATTAACTTTGACAATATAGCTATCGTAGGGTGGGTTAGCAACAGCGTAACCCGCCTTTATTGACGATAACAGGAGTATTTGATAAAGCTTTGGCTATTCTCCAATATCGCTATCATCGAACGCATTTGTAGCCCAATCTTTAGCATACCTCCCTTTTTTTACCTCACGTAAAAAACTAGAATATTCCCAATCAGCGGCACAACTTACTAGCTTGTGTTTGACAGGGTTAAAATGAATATAATCCATATGGTTATTAAAATCTAACTCATCACGTATAGTATGTTCCCAATATCGACGTTGCCAAACGCCAGTTTCTTTACGATTGATGCGACTGATACTGCCCGTCTGCTTTACCGATTGAGGGAGTTGACGACTAAAGTGACTTTTAAAAAGCCTGATACGGGCAGGATAATTATCATCATTGTCAGGCATCGTCCATAGCGCATGGATATGATCAGGCAGTATTACCATGGCTTCACTAGTAAAAGGTAGTTTTGATTGGGTCTTACTATAAGCCTGTCTTAATTCATCGATGTAGTCGGTCAAAAGGCAGCGGCGTCTATCATTTAAACAAAACGTGAAAAAGTAAGTTGCACCGACTTGTCTATTTCTACGATAGTTTTTCATAGATTCTACAAAAAAGTTAATGATAATAAAACAATATCATTACGATCGAAATTTATCTATGTCTATAATTTCATTTTGAATAACGTTTGGCGGGTTACGCTTTGCTAACCCACCCTACAATACAATATGGCTTATCAAAAGTTTCTCAATAAAAAAAGGCTGTAGCAAAAGCCACAGCCTAATGAATACCGAATGGATTATCTATAGCAAAACACGCTATTTTTCAAGATACTGAATCTTGCCTTCAACGCCGTCCCATTTTTCGGCGTCTTCCATTGGCGGCTTCATCTCTGTGATGTTTGGCCACTTTTGTGCCAGCTCAGCGTTAAGCTCAATAAAGACCTCTTGACCCTTAGGTACTTCGTCCTCTGAAAAGATTGCATTGGCAGGACATTCAGGCTCGCATAGCGCGCAGTCAATGCACTCATCAGGATCGATCACCAAAAAGTTAGGACCTTCATAAAAGCAGTCCACCGGGCAGACTTCCACGCAGTCCGTATGTTTACAAAGAATACAATTATCTGCAACGACAAAGGTCATAGGAAATCCTGTTATTGATTCGGCTTAAATAAAGAAGTAAAAGGAAATAAAATAAAGCGTATTTTAGCGCTTTTATCCTCATTTAACAATTGTCTTTAGCGACTACTGCGTTGTTTGAGCTCATAGAGTAAGTCATGTGCTTGTTTGGGCGTGAGGCTATCAGGATCGATCGCATCAAGCTCGTCATAAAGGCTAAATAACTGATTTTGTTGTTGATTGTGCTGAGTTTGATCGTGATTGGGTAAGGGTGCGTCATAAGCGTTATCAAGGTAGCTGCGGGCGCGTTTGTCGGTTACAGACTTAGCTAAGTCATTTTTGTCATCAGCACCTTGAGTGTTGCCTTTAGTGTTGTCAGGCATACTTTGAGAAGAGGGCTTATGAGGCGTCAAGCTATTGGCTAAATAACGTTTGGCATCTTCTAATACTGCCGTAGGAATACCTGCCATCTTGGCCACATGTAATCCAAAGCTGGAGCTGGCAGCGCCCTCGCGGATTTGATGTAATAGCAAAAGCTGCCCATCGACTTCGCTGGCAGCAACATGAACGTTACGAATGCCAGATTGATTGGTATCTTTATGGCTCTCATCACTAGTCTTGCCAGCCTCGATAGCCAATTGCGTCAGCTCAAAATAATGGGTGGCAAATAAGGTCAAACAGCCGATATCCAGCAGCTTATTGACGCAAGCATGAGCAATCGCTAGGCCATCTGTCGTCGCGGTGCCGCGGCCGACTTCATCCATCAGCACTAGTGACTTGTTAGTGGCTTGATTAAGAATAGTCGCGGTTTCGATCATCTCAACCATAAAGGTCGATTTGCCGCCTGCTAGATCATCAGCGGAGCCAATACGAGTAAAGATACGATCAATATCACCGATATACGCGCTTGTGGCGGGTACAAAACTGCCGCAATGCGCAAGGAGTACAATCAGCGCAGTCTGGCGCATATAGGTTGATTTGCCTCCCATGTTGGGCCCAGTGATCATCAGTAATCGCTCAGGATGATCAAAGGTACCAAGCGTACAGTCGTTGGCGACAAAATGGCTGGCTTGTTCCGTACTCGCGCCGTTTTTTTGACTCAGTGCGGCTTCGACGACGACGTGCCGTCCTTGAGAGATATTGATACGGGTTGTATTTTCATTGGTACTGGTTAAGCTTGCATTAGTATCACATTTGCCATCAGGGTTCATGATCGGGCGCTGCCACTGATAAGTTATCGCTAGATGCGCCCAGTTAGTGAGCACATCGAGCTGCGCGATGGCGGCGCTCAGCTGTTGCAGCTCTGGCAAATGCGAGCTCAGCGTTGTGAGCAGGGCTTGATATAGCTGCTTTTCGCGTGCCAGCGCTAAAGTTTGCGCGCTGAGATATTCGGTTTCGAGCGTCTTTAGCTCGTCTGTGATAAAGCGCTCGCTGTTTTTGAGCGTTTGCCTGCGGATAAAATGCGCGGGTGCTTGTAGCGCTTGTACTTTTGGCAACTCAAAATAAAAGCCACTAACTTTGTTATAGCCGACCTTTAGGCTCGGTAGTTTGTTCTCAATACGGGCGCGCGCCACCATGTCATCGAGCGTCGTTTGAATATTGTCATGCAGATGCGTGAGCCTATCGAACTCCTCATCAAAGCCTGCTTTTATCATACCGCCATCACGAATATGAGCGGGCGGCTCTGTAATGATAGCGCGTTCAATCAAGGCTGCAACCTCTTGTACGCTTGGTAGATGTGCGGGCAATTGTTGTATGAGCATAGCGAGCAGACCTGCCTCCTCATGATGAATACTGGCATCACTTAGCAGACCAGTTAGCTCAGCGCTACTGTTGATGCCATCCACTAGCTTACGTAAATCACGCGGCTTGGCACTCATCAAACCAATACGGCTACTGATGCGTTCGATATCGCCAATACTGTTTAATGTCTCACGTAGAGCGATGACGAGAGGTTTTTTAAAGCGTGATTGCTCGGTCGTTCGTTCATTATTAACCAATAGCTTGTCTATGGCCTCAAGGCGCATATTGATACGCGCGTGCTGACGTAGGGGGCGCTTCATCTGCTGCACCAGCAATCTGCGTCCCATCGGTGTTTGACAGTGGTTAAGTACAGATATAAGAGAGGTGCCGTTACTACTGACGGGAGTGAACAGCTCAAGATTTTGTTGGCTGCCTGCATCAATAATCAAATAGTCATCAATGTATTCAACAATGAGCTGGTTGACCTGCGGTACATGGCGCTGCTGCGTTTGCCGAGCATAATGAATGAGCGCCGCGCAGCTGGACTGCGCCAGTGGCGCGTCACCGATGCCCAAACCATCCAAGCTTTGAACCGCAAACTGCTGGCACAAGGTTGCTGGTGCATGTTGCTTATGAAAGTCAGCGGCAGCAACTTCGATAATGGGACAATCAAGGCGTGCGCGCAGCCATGCCAGCCACGTCTCATCGATAGCCTCACTGATGATACATTCGCTGGGTGCAAAACGTGCCAAGATGGTTAGCATCTGTGTTTGTAGCTCATCGAGGTTGTCTTTATCAACATCAATGGTTTGCGTGGTCAATGTTCCAGCCGCTAAGTCCAGTTGACTGATCGCAGCTTGCATAGGCTGAGCGCTGTTCTTTATTTTAGCGATATCGATAGCAACGACCGCTGGCGTATGATTAGGTGCGATGAGGGCGTCATCAGTGATTGTCCCTGCGGTGAGAGTTTTGACTACTTCGCGGCGCATAATGCCGCCGCCTTTGGCCTTATTTTTTTTACTTTTATCACCGACGCTTGGTAGGTTTGATCCACTACTATCTTTTGAGCCATTACTATTTTTTAAGCCCTGACTATCAGCCGCCTCATCAATTTGCTCGCAGACGACGACCGTTTGCCCTGCTGCAATCAGCCGCGCCATATAGCTATCTGCGGCATGAAAAGGCACACCTGCCATGGCAATGGTGTTGCCCGCTTTGTCGGTGCCGCGGCGAGTCAAAGTGATATCTAGTATCTGCGCGGCGCGTTTGGCATCGTCAAAGAATAGCTCATAAAAGTCGCCCATACGGTAGAGGAGGAGCGCATGCGGATACTGGGCTTTCATTGTTAGGTATTGAACCATCATTGGCGTGTGATGCGCCAAATCAAAGACGCTATCCCCTATGATAAGGGGCTCGGTCATGCTTGAATTTGAGTCATTGGTGTGATTAAACGGCGCAGCAGGCATAGCGTATCTCTTAGTTTTGTATTTCTTAATTAAATAGTATTTGTTATATATTGGGCGCTATTTTACCATGACAAGCGCACCTTTCGCGTTGCCAAATCTACGCTCCACCCTTGTATCCATCGTCAGCATAACCATATATAATGACGGCACACTTAATTGGGTGGTACTTATATTGAATCGTACTTAAATTAGGTCGTACTTAGTCAGGCAAAGCATACTCAGGTAAAATTAAGCCAAGTAGCGATAGAGCACCCATTTGTTTGCGCTGATTATCGAATATTTCCATAGGTCAAAAATTATGTTATCAAAGATTGTAGGCAGTGTGGTTGGCACCAAAAATGATCGTGAGCTCAAGCGTATGCGCCGCGTGGTTAGCAAAATAAATGCGCACGAGGCGAGCATTCAAGCCTTGTCTGATGAAGAGCTACAACAAAAAACAGAAGAATTCAAAGCGCGATTTTTGAAGGGTGAGAGCTTAGATGCGCTATTGCCTGAAGCGTTTGCGGTTTGCCGTGAGGCATCCTTACGTATTACAGGTATGCGTCACTATGATGTGCAGCTGATCGGTGGTATCACCTTGCACGAAGGCAAAATCGCTGAGATGAAAACCGGTGAGGGTAAAACCTTAATGGCGACTTTAGCCATTTATCTTAACGGTATTAGTGGTAAAGGCGTGCACGTAGTTACGGTCAACGACTACCTAGCTGCCCGTGATGCCGATTTAAACCGTCCCTTGTTTAATTTTTTGGGTCTAAAAGTTGGCGTCATCTACTCACAGCAGCCGCCGCAAGAAAAGGTCGATGCTTATCAAGCTGATATCACTTATGGTACCAATAACGAATACGGTTTTGACTATCTTCGCGATAACATGGTGTTTAGTCTAGGCGAGAAAAAACAACGTCCGCTCAATTTTTGTATTATCGATGAGATCGATTCTATCTTGATCGATGAGGCGCGTACGCCACTGATTATCTCAGGTCAGGCCGAGGACTCCTCACGCATGTATGCGCTGATCAACACGATTATTCCCGTACTCATTCGCTCAAAAAATGAAGAAGCGAACAAGAACAATGAAGAAGAGGACTTTTGGATTGACGAAAAAAACCGTCAAATTGAGATTAGCGAAAAAGGCTATGAGAAAATTGAGCGCTTTTTAATCGAAGTGGGCGAGCTAGGACCTGAAGAGAGTCTGTATAGTCCAAGTCGTCTGCCGCTGCTCGCGCACGTACAAGCCGCTATTCGCGCCCATCATATCTTTGTCAAAAACGTGCATTACATCGTCGATGAAGGCGAGGTAGTCATCGTTGATGAAAACACGGGGCGTACCATGCCTGGTCGCCGCTGGTCAGAGGGTCTGCATCAAGCGGTAGAGGCCAAAGAAAACGTCGAAATCCAAGCTGAGAACCAAACGCTGGCGACGACGACTTTTCAGAATTTTTTCCGCTTGTATGACAAATTATCTGGTATGACAGGTACCGCTGATACTGAGGCGGCAGAATTTAAATCCACTTACGATCTTGATGTTATCGTTATCCCAACCCATAAGCCGATTGCGCGGGTGGATATGGATGATCAGATATTTTTGACCAAACTGGGTAAGTACCAAGGCATTATCCGTGAGATTAAAGGCATTCAAGAAAAAGGCGCGCCAGTACTGGTCGGTACGGCAACGATTGAGGCCAGTGAAGAGTTGTCCTACTTGCTTGATCAAGAAGGCGTCAAACACAACGTTCTAAACGCCAAGCAGCATGAGCGCGAAGCTGAAATCATCGCGCAGGCAGGTAGTCCTAAGTCGGTCACTATCGCGACCAACATGGCAGGTCGTGGTACTGATATTATCTTGGGCGGTAACTGGCAGTCGTTTATTGAGGACATCGACAACGTCAGCCCTGATGAGATGAAACGTCTAAAAGAGCAGTGGCAGGTCAAGCACGATCAAGTGGTCGCAGCAGGCGGCTTGCACATTGTAGGCTCTGAGCGTCACGAATCACGCCGTATCGATAACCAGCTACGAGGCCGTGCCGGTCGTCAAGGAGATCCTGGCATGTCACGTTTCTTCTTATCGCTTGAGGATGATCTGATGCGTATCTTCGCAGGCGATCGCGTGGTCAACATGATGAAGGCTATGGGCCTCAAAGAAGATGAAGCCATCGAGCATAAGATGGTGTCAAAATCTATTGAAAATGCTCAAGGTAAGGTTGAGAGCCGCGATTTTGATGCGCGTAAAAACTTGCTCAAATACGATGATGTCGCCAATGAGCAGCGTAAGGTTATCTATAGCCAGCGTGATGATTTGCTTGCAGATATGGATTTGCAAGAGGCGATTGAGGCGATGCATTACGACGTGTACAACGCTATGATCAGTCAATTCATTCCGCCAGGCTCTATTGATGATCAGTGGAATATTGACGGGCTTGAGGATGAGCTTGAAGATGAGTTCAAGCTTTATATGCCAATCAATGACTGGCTGGATGAGGATCGCCGCCTTGATGAAGAGGCGTTACGTGAAAAAATCATTCAAACTGCGCTGGATCATTACCGTGGTCGACGCGCGCAAATGGGCGAACAAAGCGCCGCTCAGCTCGAGCGTCATTTTATGCTCCAGAGCCTAGATAAGCACTGGAAAGAGCATTTAACGCAAATGGATCAGCTGCGTAAAGGCATTCACTTGCGTGGTTATGCCCAAAAAAATCCAGAGCAAGAGTATAAGCGAGAATCGTTTGAGCTGTTTCAAATGATGCTAGGGGCGATCAAATCTGAGACTGTACAAGACTTATCACGTGTCCATATCCCAACCAAAGAGGAGCTTGAGGCACTAGAGGCGCAAAAGCGGGCGGACGCTGAACGCATGCAGATGCAGTTTGAGCACGATGACGCAGGCGGCATCGGTGGCGGTGAGCGCAGAGCGACCAATGAGCAAAATCAGGTCAATCAAGGCGCACGCGCCAATGGTCAAATGCGCGTCAATCTAGGCGGTACTGCGGCGGCTAGTGCTGTAAGCGGTGCTGAGGCAGAGCCAAATCCTTACGCAGGTATGAATGTTAGTCGTAACGCGCCTTGTCCTTGCGGCTCAGGTCTCAAATATAAGCAATGTCATGGCAAGATTTGATCGCCCCTTGCTTGGGTGATACGGTCTGTTCAGCTGACATACTCTGATTGTTATTTAAACGAGAGTGCCTGTTTATTAGTGCCCATCATTTCATTAGTGCCTATCATTTTAATAGTGTCTATAGTTTATTAGCTATGGGCATTTTGCGTTTTGCAATAGCTATAAAGTACAAGGATCAAAGAGCGGTCGTGCTTTTGAAACATAATCTTTGTATTTATTACTTACAAATTGCGTATAGGCGTAGATATGCGGACACGCTATAGTATTTAGCATACAAAATCAGGAGCAAATCATGAAGTTTCAGTCATTAAAAAAGAGCCGTACCTCCTTTGTTGTCACAGGTCTATTAGCAGCTATGCTAAGTCTCAGTGCTTGCCAGCAAGATCCTGAGCCTGAACCTAGTTTAGAGGATACTATTAGCGAAGAGCAGGCAGCTCCTATGTCCGCAGAACCTGCTGAGCCAAACGATGCAGTCGTTGCAGATGCTACTTTAAACGAAGTAGAAGGGGATACAGTAGCAACGGTTGATGACAATATCATGCAAAGAACATACCTATGTGCTCCTACGCTAAAGGTTGAAGCGACCTATCTAGAAGAAGACAATCAAGTGGTGTTAGAGACAGACAAGGGCACAGTAACACTAAACAAAACTAATGAAGGCACCAATCCTGAAGCCTATGAAGTTAGTACAGATCTAAGTGGCAATCAGGGTTATACCCAGTGGCGTACTGCTCACCAGACCCGTGAAACCGGTGTGCTGCGCACCAACAGTAGCAGTGATGAAGCGAGCATCGATACTTACGAGTGTAATGACTCTGAATAAAACGAACTATCTTTAACCAATAAAAAAGCAACGTCTCGTTGCTTTTTTTGTGCGCAGGTTTAAATTTGTGCGCAGGTTTAAATAAGTAATTTACGACGACTTATGATTAACACGTGAACTCTCATGCGCCAAAAACCCTTCTTCAGTGACATCTAGCTCTTCATGCTTAAGCTCAACCTGAATATTGTCAGTATGCGTATGAATGGTCTTTTTGACGTCTACTTCTTGGATCGCATAAGTGTCTTTGGTAATCGTTGCCACCTGACGAGAGATTATAATCTCAGTGGGCGCGTCACCGAGCTCCACTTGTGTGCCATTGATCGTAATGACCGCCTTACTATCTAATGAAGGCTCAACGTGGCGCAATATATCTTTGTCATCATAACTGCCTGATAGCAAGTCTTGGCTTTGCGCGTCATGATGTTGGGTCTCGATAGTGATGTACTCTTCAACCAGCTCAATAGGGACATCGATAGTTTTGGTACGAGTGTGCTTAGTCACGGTAACTTTGCCGACATCCAGACGCTCTTTATTGACGACTGGGCGCTCCTCTAAAAGCTCTAAATGTCCAACGCCTTGTCTAACGACTGCATCATCTTGCGTATCTAAAACATCGTTTTGATCTGTGTATTGATCATTTATAGCAGGATCAGCTGCGTCGTTTATTTGTCCAGTTTTGCTATTGTTGTTGTCCATAATCGTAGTCCTTATCGAGTAATAATTTATATCGTCGTTAGTAGTTACTACTATACCTTAGATTTGGTTGTATGCTTTGGCACAAAAAAGGCCAGAGACAAGCTCTGACCTTAATGACTAAGCAAATATACTTAGCTGCTTGTTATTATAGTTTATAACGATAAAACTATAATTATTCTGCGTATTACATGCCACGAGCACGGCGTACATCGTCAGCAGTAACGTCATTGCCTTCGTACAAGTTACCTTTACCGTCTACAACATTACCGTCACGGTCAATGTCTAACTCTTCACGTTGAATAGTCTCAACGATAGTCTCTGTATGACGCTCAGTTGTTTTACCAACGTTAACTTCTTCAGTGACGTACGTCTCTTTACCAACGCGAGCACGCTCAGCTTCTAGCTCTACAGCGATAGTCTCTGTTGTGCCAGTTTCGCCGATACGGCGATCTGTTGGACGATCTACGTTAGTGCGTTCGATATGAGCATGCTCTTCTTCTAGCTCTACGTCAACGTTACGCTCTTCAGTCACAACATGCTTACCGACTTTAACTAGACCTGCTACGATACGATCTTTATTGACTGTCAGACGCTCTTCTAATAGCTCTAGGGTGTCTGGAGCATTGTAAGCCGTTTCATTTATTTCCATACGCTCTTCGGTAGGAATAGTATCTGCAACAAATGCTTGACGGTCTTTCTCGTTTTGCTCTTTATAGCTATACTGATAGTCATGATCATAAACTTCCATAGCTTCAACTTGAGATTTCGTTAAGCTATCGAAAAAGACATCATCACCAACAATACGAGCTAAACCTGCTGGAATTAATACTTCTTTTGAGCTAAACCAGCCGCCTACATCAGCAATTAAGTAGCGAATGCGACCCGTAGTATCTTCTACTAGAGCACCGTCGATTTTACCGATTTTTTCTTCATTGACGCCGTAGGCTGTTTTGCCTGTTGGGTCATAGTAATCATCACCGATGACGTCACGATGAGTTGCTTGGATATCTTGTAAACGAATTAGTTGGCTCATTATTATCTTCCTTTAGTATGAGTGATTAAATTAAAGTGTGCTGATAGCTTTAGTACTAAAATTAGTCATAAGCTAAAAACATCAATATATACCTGCTGTTAATGCTTACCGTTTTATTAAATACGATAATAGCAGTATGGTTTTTCTTATCTTTATTGCTAATTGGCTGATAAATAATGCGATATATTAGATGTACAAATTAACGTAACTCTAATAGGTCAGCCTTTGCATCAACCTGTAAATAGAGTACCAATAGGCCTAAGCTTATGATATATAAATGAAGTAGCAAAGTGTGCACTCAAGGTAAAAGCGTGTAATAGGCTGTAAAAGCTATAACAAGGTTAGGGTATAAATTAACGCTTTTTTACAACAATAGACAAATGCAAGTATTCTGAGGAGTTTGACCACAAAAAACCGCATGAGCTTATAGCCCATGCGGTTTTTAATTTGACATTAAATTTTAAAGTAGCTTACGTTATGCCATTTCGATAGCGACTGCAACAGACTCACCACCGCCAATACATAAAGTAGCGACGCCTTTTTTGCCACCAGTACGTTTTAGAGAATTGATAAGTGTTACTAAAATACGTGCTCCTGATGATCCTACAGGGTGACCAAGTGCACAAGCGCCGCCTTCAATGTTAACCTTGGCATGGTCAAGATTGAACTCGTCCATAGTGGCCATCGTCACCATAGCAAAGGCTTCATTGATCTCCCAAAGATCGACATCTTCAACGCTCCAGCCAGCCTTTGGTAGTAGATTTTTAATTGCGCCGATATTTGCGATAGTAAATTCACTCGGATGGCGTGAGTGAGAAGCGGTCGCTACAATACGAGCTTGAAAGTCTAAACCTTCAGATTGCGCTTGTGACTCTTTCATTAGCACCACAGCTGCCGCACCGTCTGAGATAGAGCTTGAGTTAGCGGCGGTAATCGTACCATCTTTAGCAAAGGCAGGGCGCAAGGTAGGAATACGTTCTGCATTGGCAAGACCTGGCTCTTCATCGGTATCGACCGTTTGCTCGCCTTTACGGGTCTCAAAAGTCACTGGCGTGATCTCATCTTTAAAATGACCGTCTTTAATGGCTGTAAGCGCGCGATTGAGCGATTCAATAGCAAATTCATCCATCTGCTCACGAGTATAGCCTTTCTCATTTGCCATTTCTTGCGCAAAATGTCCCATCAATTTGCCCGTTTCGGCATCTTCTAGGCCATCGATAAAGATATGATCTTTGACTTCTTTATGCCCCATACGATAGCCGCTACGAGATCCAGACATGACATAGGGCGCATTCGTCATTGATTCAAGACCGCCTGCAACTGCAATATCGATACTGCCAGCCTTGATACCATCATGCGCCTGCATGACTGCTTTTAGACCAGATCCACATAGCTTGTTAATAGTAATGGCACCAGTAGCATCAGGTAGACCTGCTTTGCGCATCGCTTGACGAGCAGGGCCTTGACCCAAACCTGCGCTTAGAATACAACCCATGATGACTTCATCAACTTTATCAGGGCTAATACCAGCACGCTCAACCGCCGCTTTGATGACAGCTGCGCCTAGATCTGGAGCGCTTACGTCTTTTAATGCGCCTTGAAAACCGCCCATTGGGGTGCGCGCACCGTTTACAATTACAATCGAGTCATTTGACATTTTATTTATCCTATACTTATATTATTAAAAAAACGGTACCATTATAATGCGTACCGCTTGAGTGTAAATCAAGTAAGCTGACTATCTAGTGGGCTAAATGGTACTGATCTTGACCAAAAGCCTCAGCCACAAAACTAATTTAATTATTTATGATAATTCATCAAGGCGAATACGAACCACTTTATCTGTGATAGATTCAAGCTGTTCTATTTTTTCAATCGCGACGTTCATTTGCGACTCAACGACAGGCAAAGTCAAGATGATAACAGGCACTTGACCTAACTTATGCGCAGGCTTTTGCAAGATAGCATCGATATTGATACCAGCATCACTAAGTATGCGAGTGATATCGGCCAACACGCCTGGGTGATCAAAAGCATGGACACGCAAGTAGTAGCCTGTTGTCATCTGCTCTGCACGTAGTATTGTCGTATCAGAGAGCTGTTCTGGAATAAAGGCCAAATGCGGAACATATTGGCTGTTGTTAGCGCTATTTGAGTCATCATTACTGCCCAAAACGCGTACCAAATCCATAACGTCTGCCATCACCGCAGAGGCTGTCGCGCCTGCGCCTGCGCCATCACCACAGTACAAGGTTTGCCCCAGCGGGTGCGAGTTGACTAGCACGGCATTTTTGACGCCATTGACATTGGCAAGTAAGGCATCTTGTGGAATGAGTGTTGGGTGTACGCGCAGCTCAATACCGGCATTATCTTCATCTGCATTGCCCTGACTTGCATTGTCTTGCTCGCCTGTACGGCGTACTGCAAAACCTAAATGTTTGATACGGTAACCGAGCTCTTCGGCGTAATTAACATCTTGTAAGGTGATACCTGTGATGCCCTCACAGTATACTTTGTCAAACTGTAGCGGAATACCAAAGGCGATGGAGGCAAGTAGCGCCAATTTGTGCGCAGCATCGATACCTTCAACATCAAAGGTCGGATCCGCTTCTGCATAACCTAGTGCTTGTGCTTCTGCTAATACGTCATCAAAGGGGCGGCCCTTATCGCGCATTTCAGTCATAATAAAGTTGCCTGTACCATTGATGATACCTGCAAGCCAATCTACTCTATTAGCGGCGAGCGCCTCGCGCATAACTTTGATAATCGGTATACCGCCTGCGACTGCGGCTTCATAAGCGACATGTACGCCGTTTGCTTCTGCTAAAGCAAAAATCTCGTTGCCGTGTTCTGCGAGCAGCGCCTTGTTAGCGGTCACTACATGCTTGCCGTTTTTGATCGCATGCATAATGACGTCTTTGGCAAGGGTAGTACCGCCGATGAGCTCTATGACGATATCAACATTATCGCTACTAGCGACCGTCATCAGATCAGCATTTTGCGTAATGCTGCTATCTATATCATCACGCTGACGGCGCGTACCGACCTCGGTAATAATAATGTCGCGACCGCTGCGGCGTTTAAGCTCGTTTAGGTTGTCGTTGATTAGGTGGACTACGCCAGTGCCTACAGTCCCTAGGCCAAGTATCGCTAATTTGATGGGTTTACTCACAGTATCCTCAAGAGGTAGGTTTAGGTTATTAAACAGAACTAAATAATGCTACTAAAAAAAGTATTATTTTAGCGCGATTAGCGGCTCTATCGTATCATACCGACGAGCGCTAATAACGCCTATTGTATACCATTTATAGATGATGATTAATTGGCAGCGGCAACCGCTTGCGCTAACTGATCGGCGGGCAAGTAGCCACCCACTTGTTGACCTGATTCGGTAAAGATAGCGGGCGTTCCACGTACGCCAAGTCTTGCGCCAAGTGCCATTTGATCGGCTACAGGGTTAGTACAGCTTGGCGCTTGTACATTAGCGCCCATCTTTGCCTGATTCATTGCCGCTTTGCGATCTTGACTACACCATACAGACTCCATCTTGGGGACTGACTCCTGACTACGCGGCCATGCTAGGTAGCGCACCTCAATACCGCGCGCATTGATATCTGCCATCTCTTCATGTAGCTTGCGGCAATAGCCACAATCAGCGTCAGTAAAAGCATAAACGACAGATTTTGTCTCCCCAGTAGCAGGGAATATAACCATATCTTTTTTATCGACTGCGGCTAATGCCTGTTTTGCTGAATTGGCAATGAGAGCGCCGCTAATGTCGATAGGTTCAGCGCCGCCCACAGCGACAATCTGCCCTTGAATGATATGCTTGCCCGCCTTATCGGTAAAAAATGCTGGCAAGCCTTCAGCTGTCACCCAATAGATGTCGTCCATATCTGTAGGGATAGCCGATATAATAGTGCCTTCAATACCAGAGGTCTGTAAGTTGCTTTGTAGTGCTTGCACGACTGAGGCGTCGCTATCGGTTGCAATAGGCGTTTGACTCTCTTGCGCTTGTGCGCTACTAATGATGCTAGAATTATTAGTAGTATCAGCCGTATTGTTTGAACAACCCGTGATAGCGACTGTCAAAAGCGCCGCCACCATAGCGGCAGGTAGATTTTTTTGAGCAAAAGATTTTTGAGTCATAGATGGCTTAGCTTTGATAAGAGTTGATAAAGAAAATAGGCTCATAGAGATGTCCTGTAGGTCTATAGACCTAGGCGATTAAGTATAAAACAGTCGTAAATAGTTATGAGAACAAGGGGTTGTAGCGATTATTACAGCCGCCCCAGTACTTGCAAAAGACAGCGCTTGCAAAAAACAAAATAGAGGGAATATATTAGCATAGTTTAATCTATTGAAACTAAAGGCTATTGTATTTTGCCTGCAAGTATCGTACCCAGTGTCTCGCTTTAGTTACCGCTATTAGATACATTTATACTATGTCATATCGCTTTGTGCCTAGGTAATCTGTTGCAAACAGCGATGTGGTTGTAGTACAAAGGATTAAAAAGCACCATATCAGTAAAAGTGTATGTCGTGAGTGTTGCGCTGCTACAGCACTTTTAATTCTAATCTAACTCTCATATTTTAAGGAACGTCCATGGCAGGTGCCAGTTTACTAACTCTTCTCGATGATATTAGCGTGATATTAGATGATGTGTCAGTCATGACAAAGGTCGCTGCCAAAAAAACCGCTGGCGTATTGGGTGATGATCTGGCACTTAACGCAGAGCAGGTCAGCGGCGTCAAAGCAAACCGCGAGTTGCCAGTTATTTGGGCGGTGGCAAAAGGCTCCTTTATCAATAAGCTGATTTTGGTGCCTGCTGCCCTCTTAATCAGTGCTATTTATCCGCCTTTGGTGACCTTTTTGCTGATGTGTGGCGGTCTATTCTTGGTGTATGAAGGCGCTGAAAAAGTTATTCATAGGTTTTGGCCCCATGCCCTGCCGCATGATGAGGAGCACGAAGCACGGCTCGCTGCTAATGCGGATGAAACCGTTGATCTGGTCGCTTTTGAAAAACAAAAGATCAAAGGCGCTATACGTACAGATTTTATTTTGTCAGCTGAGATTATCGTCATCGCTTTGGGCTCTGCTGCTGGTGCCACGTTGTTGCAGCAAAGCTTGGTGCTGTCTATTCTCGCAGTTGCGATTACAATAGGTATCTATGGCCTAGTAGCTGGTATCGTCAAAATAGACGATGCAGGCTTGCACTTAATGGAGCAAGAGGGCACGTTCAAACAAAAACTTGGCAAAATTATGTTTGCCGCTGCACCAAAACTTATGAAGTTTTTGTCGATTGCAGGTACGCTAGCTATGTTCTTGGTTGGTGGTGGCATCTTAGTTCATGGTATTGATTTTCTGCATCATGGCGTAGAGGATTTGGCACACTTGACGGGTATATTTGAGAGCGTAACGACCGCATTATTAAATGGTGTTATCGGCTTTATCATCGGTGCTATCATTGTTGCTATCTTTACTATTATCGGTAAAATGCGCGGTGGTGATAAGTCGGCGGCTCATTAATTATTACCAGATTTTAGACGTTTTTTTATTTCTATAGAGCACAAAAAAGCCCCAAAACTCATATGAGCTTTGGGGCTTGGTTTTGTCAGTTAACGATTAGCTTGTGCTATCGTTGTCATCTGAGCGCTCCTCATTTGAGCCGTTAGCGTCCGCTTGTTCTGCCTGCGTTGGCTTCTTATGCTCTGTTTTTGGCTTACGCGTGCGTGCCTTTGGCACCTTTGGCGTCGTCAGATTAAACATGCCCGTTTGCGGCAATAATTGCTCTGCTACGTTTTCAATCATGTTTTTGTAGCTGGCGATGGTTGTCTTTGATTTACTCGCTTGCGCGTCATCGACAATGTCAGCCGCGTCACTAGAATCGGCTGCGTCTTGCGCCTCATCAGTCTCACTCTGATCTGCATCTGCTAGTAGTGCCTGCTCGCTATCTAAAGTCACGTCGTCTGCCTGTTCTTGACTACTAAGCGCACTCGCCGCAACCTCATCTGCCTCCACATTTTTCTCAGCTTCAGTCCGCTCAGCTTCCACTGAGTTTGATGACTCGCTATCAGTAGTGATATCTGCCTGGTAATCAGGGTGCTGACCGCGTGGATCATTACTGGCACGTTTACCGATAGCTTTAGGCGTTGCTTTCGTCTTGCCTTGGGCTGCTGCAAATTGACTGACAGCCTGAGTCATCGCCTCAAAACGCGCTAAGTAGTCAGCGCTCAAAGGCTCATAACCATAATTGCTAAAGTCAAAGTCAGCATCAATAGCTTCAGACTTGCTATCAGCACTTTGTTGTTCAGCACTTTGTTGTTCAGCACTTTGCTTGTCAGTTACGGGCTGTGCTTTGGCTTTATGTATCGCAATCGCTTCAATAAAGCAGTGGATGACGCCATCTTCAGCTAAACGCGACTCAGCTTTTGGTAGGAGCGCATGAATAAATCGACCAACCGTACCGCTGATAGTTGGCGTAGCAGCAGAGACCTCTGTGACTTGCATGTCTGCTGGTTTTGCAGACTTTGCTTGCAGGCGACGTACAACGCGCGGATCGTTGCCGGCTTGACCGAACTTATTGGCCGTAACATAACGCGCGGCAAAAAGATTCTCACGATCAAAATCAAGCGTGCTACTGGTTTTGTCTTCTTTAGTAGCATTATCGGACGTCTTTGACGCTTTTGTTGGGGCAGACGTCTCTAGCGTTTGAACTGCTTTGGGTGCTGCCTCTGTAGGTGCCGCTTTAGATGCTAACTCTTTAGCCTCTTGAGCGTTTGCATCCGACTTATTATCAGCGCGCTTGTCTGCCTGCTCGCTCGTTGTCTGCTCTTGTTGCGCCAAGCTTACCTGTACTGACTGACTCTCAGCATCATCAGCAACCTTGTTATCAGACTTGTGATCGTGCGTCGTATCCTCGCGATTCACCTCATCGATAGCCGCTTTTTCTTTGACTTGGCTATCATCAGCTTCTTTAGCTGTAGTCGATTCCTCTGTCGTCTTTGACTTACTATCATCTAAGGATAAATGAACGACCTCTGGCGTCTTTAACTTAACAGGTGACTCATTGATCTGCAAAGTTACCTCATTTGGGTCTTGATGGTCACTTTTACTGCGCGCCTGACCAGATGTTTTACTCTCAGATCTTTGAGTTTGCTGGGCCGCGTCAGCGCTTAGCGTTTCACCGCGTTCAAGATTACCACGTGAGCCGCGCTGGCTGTGCGACTTGCGTTTGCTGCGCGTTTGCTCATCAGAGTTATCCTCTTTTTGTTCTGCATTTGAGCGCTCGTTTTGGTTTTGACGAGTGCTAGCGCTTTGACGGCTGTTGCGATTGCTGCCACGACGATTGTCTTGACGCTTGGTTTGAGTATTGTCGTCATGAGCGCTGTCAGCTTGATTGCTGTTACTGTCATTATCGCTTGTGTCATCACGCGAGTCTTTTCTTTGGCGTGGTTTTGATGATCTTGACTTGCGCGTTTTGCGGCGGCGTCTATCATCACTGCTCTCATCATCGCGGTCACTGTCAGAGCGACGCGCTTGCTGAGATTTATGATTATTATCAGTCTGAGATTCAGGCGCCTCTTTGCTATTTAGAGCCTCGTTGTCAACTTGACCAAAAGCGCCCCGACTTTGCGCGCCTGTGTTAACGATGGCTTCGATCGCTTCGGCTGCATCGCGGCTACTGACACTACGCGTAGTCTGTGCTTGCGGCGCTTGTGAGAACAGGTTTGATAACCAAGCAACGGCTTGCGGCTGGGCGGCTACGGCGACATTGCTTGCTTGTTCAGTTGGCGCTACTTGAGCACTAGCTTGATGGTTTGCTACTGGCGTGTGGTTGCTTTTGCCGCGATGATCATTGCTACGCTGGGCGGCGCTATCTTGAGTCGCACTTTGATTATTGATGCGCTGATTTGCTGATCCACCTGAGGGTTGGCGTACTTGCTCATTAGTCGGCGTGGTTGGCTTTTGCGCACTTGAAGCGCTTGATGATGCTCGCGGCTGGCGAGTAGGCTGCTGCTCTGGACGCGCTGAATCAGCGGTCTGCCAATCAACATCGTAGCCCAAATCATTGTGCTCTTGCTGCTGCGTATCAGTGATGCGCTCATAGCTTGAGGGCGCAAAACCGTCGCGGTTAAAGTGCAATTTAAAGTTTGGCGACTCAAGGTGGGCATGCGGCAAAATCGTAATGCGCGTACCGCTATCTTGCTCAAGATAGACTAAGCTATCGCGCTTCTCGTTGAGCAAAAAGGCGGCGATATCTGTTGGCACTTCAGCTTGTACTTCGCCTTGACGCTCTTTTAGGGCGATTTGCTCAATTTGGCGCATAATAGAGAGCGATAATGAACGCAAGTCACGAATCATACCATTGCCATGACAGCGCGGGCAGATATAACCTGTTGATTCCTCTAGCGAGGGGCGCAAGCGCTGGCGGCTCATCTCCATCAAACCGAACTTGGAGATCTCCCCAAACTGAACACGGGCGCGATCGTATTTGGTCGCATCAATCAGACGTTTTTCGACCTCTTTTTGGTTCTTGTTGTCATTCATATCGATAAAATCAATGACAATAAGGCCACCCATATCGCGCAGGCGCAATTGACGAGCAATCTCATCAGCGGCTTCTAGGTTGGTATGAAAAGCGGTTTCAGAGACATCAGCACCTTTGGTCGACTTAGCTGAGTTGATATCGATAGAGACCAAAGCTTCGGTTTGATCGATAACAATAGAGCCACCAGAGGGCAGACGTACTTCGCGCTGATAGGCGGTTTCAATTTGTTTTTCGATATTAAAGCGTGAGAACATCGGCTCATAATCGGTATATTTGCGCAGTTTCTCCGCCTGTTTAGGCATAACCGCATCAATAAAACCCGCCGCTTCAATGTAAGCGTTTTCGTTATCGATCCAAATCTCAGTGATATCATCACGCAGATAATCACGCACCGCACGCGTGACGACGCCTGCTTCTTGATGTACCAAGCGCGGGGAGGGATACTTCTGATTTTGTTCTTGAATGGCTTGCCAGATATTGAGCAGATGGTTCAAATCATGTTGCAGATCTTCTTGCGTCTTGCCGATACCTGCCGTGCGTATAATAACGCTCATGCCTTTTGGCAAATCAAGATTGCTGAGCATACGCTTCATATCTTCACGAAGCTTTCCTGAGATTTGACGAGAGATACCGCCGCCACGTGGATTGTTCGGCATCAGTACCAAGTAGCGACCAGCAAGTGATACGTAAGTCGATAGCGCAGCGCCTTTATTACCGCGCTCTTCTTTTTCCACTTGTACGATCAGCTCATCGCCTTCTTTGATGAGTTTTTTGATGTTTTCATCACGTGGATTACCGCTTAAATACTCGCTTGAGATTTCACGAATCGGCAAAAATCCTTGACGCTGTGAGCCGTATTCGACAAACACAGCTTCTAGTGACGGCTCAACGCGAGTCACATGACCTTTATAGATGTTAGATTTTTTTTGTTCGCGGGTACGGTTTTCTAGATCAAAATCATACAGATGATTGCCTTTACATAGGGCAACACGAATCTCTTCGTTTTGAGTGGCGTTGATTAAAATGCGTTTCATATTTATATCCTATGAGGACGCACAGTAACGACAATATACAGATAAGCTCAGTGGCAAGTGCGATTAATTATCGCGATGATAGACGTTAGATTGTAGAGCAGTAAAACCTATTGGGTAATTACGCTGGTCTTAAAATGCAGACCTAAGCGGAGCACAACGTTATTGATTGGCGCTTTATACAGAGATTATAAAGTGTGAGTCTATAATTTGTCTGTCTGTTATACCGCCTGTAGGGGCTATAAATATCTCGCTCATTTGAGCGCTATAATCAGTTGGGCATAACAGCTGATAATTTTTTGCATGTGTTGTTAGCAAATGCAGTACATACTGGTTGTCAATCAATATGTCGGTAATAAAACATAATAGCGCTACTTGATACTTTTAATACTAAGGATCATTAAGTAGTGCTGTTAAAGGAGTTATCAGGAAGTACCAGTAATAAAAATCAATAGTTTTAGTTGTTCTGTCGCGCTAAGGGTCGTAAATATTTGAGACTCAGCGTTAACTTCTATAGGGTTATCTATTATTCTTACGAATAAAATATCCATCAAAGGCAGTTGGGCGACTCTCTATAGCTTTGCTATTATCAGCGGGGCGTACTTGGCAAACAAAATAAAAGTCTTTGAGACTAAGCTTGGGTTTAAAACTAAGCTTGGGATAGGAGGGTTGTCACTATCTACTATCAAATATGTTTGACCGCCAATACGTAGGCAGCTAAAGGGTAATCGCTTATCTGCTTAAACTTGCTCAACTGCGCCGCTTAATTGATCAAATATCAAAGGCTTGTAAGGCCATAAAATATATCAAAGTGTCGTTATGCGCGCGTTAAGTAAAAAAAGGGTGTCACGGTTGTCTTTTAAAAGCGGATGAGACGCGTAACGTTACCGTAATTAGCGCTCAACATGCTAAACTATAACAAATCTTTGTGTAAACACCTAACTAAAAATGACAAATCAAGTAATGACAGACAACGACACCCTTCATAAAGCCCCTGCTATCTTCAATAGCAAAACTCGCCCGCAAAGCGCAGATGATGAGATTGGCAACTTTGAAAAAGTAAATTATCTTGAGGTGACGCGTCATCAGCACGATCAGCGTTTGGATAATTTTTTGTTAAACCGTCTCAAAGGTCTACCCAAATCGCATATCTATAAAATGATTCGCTCCGATGAGATTCGTGTCAATAACAAGCGCTGCAAGGCGCATGATAGATTACAGCGTGAGGACGTGGTACGTATCGCTCCTGTACAGCTCGCGACCCGCGAGAAGCCTATTATCAGTACCGAATTTGCCAATAGCTTGCTGGCACGTGTGGTGTATGAAGATGAGGGTCTGATTGTACTGAACAAGCCCTCAGGCATTGCAGTTCACGGCGGTAGCGGACTCAACTTTGGCGTTATTGAGGCCATGCGCGAGGTTACGGGCAAAAAATATTTAGAGCTGATCCATCGTATCGACAAAGATACCTCAGGTCTGCTGATGATTTCCAAAAAACGCTCAACGCTTAAAACCTTGCAGCAGCATTTGGTGGACAAAACCATTCAAAAGCATTATTTGTGCCTAGCAAAAGGTCAGCCTGCGATGAGTGAGCAGCGTATTGATGCGCCATTGCTGCGCTATACGGTGGCAAGTGGCGAGCGCCGCGTCAAGGTCGACGCGCAAGATGAGCTAGCCAAAGAAAGTCAAACGGACATCAACGTTCACGCGCGCTTTACCCTGAACAATCAGCCAGTAAGCTTAATAGAAGCTAAGCCGCTGACTGGACGCACGCACCAGATCCGTGTGCACCTAGCGCATATCGGTCATGCGATCTTGGGCGATGATAAATACAACGTCCATGACAAATCAGGCGTACACCGTCTGTGCTTGCATGCTTGGCGCTTGGACATTCCAGGCTATAAAACTATCACTGCGCCGCTTCCTGAAGAGATGCTTGCTTTGGTACCTGATAACCAGACATTACCACAATAATCAGGCGAGCAAGACGACTCACACCAAAATCAATAATGGCTTGCTCACTATACGGACAAGCCATTTTTATAGGCTATAAAGGGTAGTTATGAATAACGCTACAACGCAGACTGCACCGCTATCAGTAGCCAATCACCCCTCAGACAAATCTTTGATAATCTTTGATTGGGATGGCACTTTGATGGACTCAATAGGGCTTATCGTTACCTCTATGCATGTTGCAGGAGAGGCGCACGGATTTGATACCACAGATGACGCTGTAAAGGATATCATCGGTTTAAGCTTAACTAAGGGTATTGAAATCTTATACCCGCAAGCAACTGATACGCAAAAACAATCTATTGAGCACCGTTACGCTGAGTACTATATCGCCAACAGCCATAAAACGCCGCTCTTTGCGCCTATAGAGGCTATGCTAAAAACATTGTGCCAGCGCGGCAAAACGCTTGCTGTAGCAACAGGCAAAAAACGTCAAGGGCTTGATAGGGTGCTAAATGCGTCAAACAGTCAGCACTACTTTGCGATTACGCGCGGCGCGGACGAGTCAGGATCTAAACCTGATCCACAAATGCTTAACGATATTTTGATGCATACCCAGCAGCAGGTAGCTGATGCGGTGTTTATCGGTGATAGTATCCATGATATCCAAATGGCTAATGCGCTTGGCATGATGAGTATTGCGGTCAACTACGGTGCCGCATCCAGCGACACTCTTGCTGAGCAAAATCCAACCTATCAAGTTGACTCACCGCAGGCATTGGTTGCGCTTTTATACGGATAACCTTATCAACTAAAAAATCTTAACCAAAAAAGGGGTTATCGTTAATAGCGATAACCCCTTTTTATTATCTACATGATGAACTATAGTTTTACTTGGCATATAGTTTTACTTGGCACATAGTTTTACTTGGTATCTGGCTGTTGTTCAATCGTGCCTCCACTATCCAAGAGCGCTGTATCATCAGCTTTGGTAGGGTATTCAAGGACATTATTCTTGCCTAGCTTGTACTCATACCAGTGTCCCATTACCCCTGCTAATTCATCAAGGCCTTCTTTTCTAAGGGCGGAGAACAGCTGAATAGTACAATCAAGCCCCAGCTCTTTTAGCCTTTTGCGAGTATTGAGTAAGGCGTTTTTAGAAGCGCCGTATTTAAATTTATCCGCCTTAGTGAGTAAAATGTGTACTGGCAACTCGCCGTCTTTGGCCCAGTGCAGCATCTGCTCATCAAAGAACTTGAGCGGGTGGCGAATATCACTCATCAACACCAAGCCTGCCAAACTAGAGCGCGATACTAAGTACTCCTCAAGCTCTACTTGCCACTCTTTTTTCATCTCAAGCGGCACCGCAGCATAGCCATAGCCTGGCAAATCAACCAGACGGGTATGCGTATCACCAATACTAAAAAAATTAATCATCTGCGTGCGTCCAGGTGTTTTAGACGAGCGTGCCAGCTGCCGCTGATTGGTCAAGGCATTGATCGCTGATGATTTACCGGCGTTTGAGCGCCCAGCAAAAGCCACTTCAAAGCCCTCATCAGGAGGGCAAAGACGAAAGGTAGGCGCTGAGGTCATAAACTCAGTTTGCTGAATACGCTGGCGAGATTTGGTATTGAATGCTGCATTTTCGGCAGCGACATCGTTGAACGGGGTACTCATAAGTGACTCGTTACTCTAAAAATAAAATTTGGGTTATCTGAGTTTAAACACCAGATAAATTATAAGTGCAGCATAACATTAAACTAGATAATGCCTTCAAAATTATTTTGGGTAGGGTAATAAGTCCATTTGAGATTTACCAAAGCCAAACTTGATAAACCTACTTAAAGTCGACATATATGGTTACAATGATAGTTGAGAGATTATAGAGCAATAAAGGAGGTGTTCCATGTATGCATTCACCACACTTTTAATCAAATCACTAACCCGACTCAAACGCGTGTTCATAGGTAGTAGTGCTATCGTCATACTTAGTTTGAGCGCAGCAACAACGGTTCAAGCTGCTGATGTAGAGGCTATCTACAACGACTCGTGCGCGGCGTGTCATGATAGTGGCGCCCTAAGAGCTATCAAAAAAGGCGATAGTGCTAAATGGCAAAAACTCATACAGCAAAAGGGTATGCCCGCTCTGATTGATTCGGTAAAGAACGGCATGATTCAGATGCCAGCTGGCGGATTGTGCGAGACCTGTAGCGACGAGGATTACAGGCAATTAATAGAACATATGGCTAAATAATATTATCACGACTTAAAAGTCATGTAATCTGCGAAGTAGGTGGCGCAAGATCGTCGTTGTTATAGAGTCAATAATTTGTCATAAAATCAATCGGCACAAAAACCATATGGTGCTAGGATTAAGTAGGCAAATACTACAAAGTCTTGCTATAATATTTATAAATAAACCCTGATATCAGTAAGTCATCTGAAATAGTATAGAACTAAGACTTTAGCATAGCCATGTTGCGACATAAAAGTTGTCGCTGATAACGATTAAGTACAGTTTGATCCGCCGAATGTCTAAAAGTTACTTACTATCTCATATTAGTCTTATGCCGAGCCAGTAGGATTGTTATCAATGAAAAAGTTAATTGCTGCCGCCAGCTTATGTGTTGCAAGTTTTAGCGCTCACAGTGCCATTATCGTTCCTGAGCATGACATTAATGCTGGTAAACAAATCGCTGAGACCGTATGCGCGGCCTGTCATGGTGTCGATGGCGTCAGTCCGATCCCATCACAGCCTAACCTTGGCGGTCAAAATGTCAAATACCTCTATAAGCAACTCGTCAACTTTAAGTCAGGTTATCGCGTTAATGGCATTATGCAATCACAGGTCGCTAACTTATCGCAGCAAGATATGGCAAACGTTGCCGCATACTATGCTAATCAAGCGCCGTGGAGCGTAGGCTTTGGCAATCCTGCAACGCACCAAGAGGCGACTAAGCTATATCTAGGCGGCGCTAAATCACGTAACGTGATTGGCTGTGCTGGTTGTCATGGTCCTGATGCCGCTGGCAACGCATGGGCGGCGTTTCCACGTCTGGGCGGACAGCATGCCGAATACATCTCAACGCAGCTCAAACTATTCCGCGCTGCAGGCCGTGAAGATGAGGTCGATGGTGATGCTCAGATGCGTTACAATGATGCGGCCAAAGAAGGCGAAAAAGGCATGATGCAAACGGTCGCTTCAAGATTATCCGATCGTGATATTCGTATCTTGTCAGATTATATTAGCGCCGTTCACTAATATCTTTGGTGCCCAAGTTTTAAAATCTTTATGTTAAATTATAAAGCCCCGTTATCGGGGTTTTTTTATCATTATAAACCTACTCTTATCTGCTATTTTGGTTGAGATTATCATGATTCGCTACGCTTCTTACTTTATCGCCGCGCTTTTGCCCTTATTGCTCTTTCGTTGGTTTGCGCCTAGCGCTATTGGTGAAATTGACTTTTGGCTATTGTGGCTACTGGCTATGGTATTAGTATCCTTGCCTGTGGTCTACGCTGAGATTGCCTTAGCTTATCGCAGTATCGATGCGCCAATAGCAGGCATGCAAAAACTAACGCGTGAAGCTGATGCCAGTCCATTTTGGCGCAGCTTTGGTTGGCTTGCTGCACTCGTCTCTATTGTGATTGCTGCACTGGTCATTTCAGGAGCAGCTGAGGGTATTATCACAGGGCTGATGGCGCTCGATAGTGACCCTGCTATTCCAAGCTTTGCTATTGCCGCAGGTTTGATGGTGATAGCGGTACTATTGAGCTTACTCGGGGTAGCGCCATTACCTATCGGTCTTGGGCTTATGATACTTGGCTTGATACTTGGCGTAGCTAATGGTTTGCCGCAGATTGAGTTTGCGATGACAGGTATTAGCTTGAGCGAATGGGGACGCGCGGTGGCGTTAGCACTGGTCAGCGTAGGTGCAGGTACTGGCCTATATTGGTTCGGTCAAAATCTGGCGGCTCGGCAAATAGGGAGCGCGGTGGCAGCTTCAAATAGCGCTGCCTCAAATCGCCCTGCGATTCATCGGGCGACCAAGAGTCATAGAGCAAGTAAGCTGGTACTACCGATATGGATACTACAGCTCGTCGTTGGCGTGATAGCTTTGTTTATAAGCGGGCTTAGCTTACCGCCGATCGGTCAATTACTATATTGGACTGGGGTTATTTTTGTGGCCAGTTACCTGTTGCATTACGCCGCTGGGCAGTTAAGTCACAAGTTTGGTGTGATGGTTAGTTTAATTGTTACTCTGGTTTTAGGGCTATTGCTAGTGGTACTAATACCTGCAAGTTGGTTGGTTGGGCTACTGGTTATCATTAGCACGGTAGCGGTTTTGCTATTGTCTATATTTGCAGGCTGGCAGATGAAGATCAGTCATCTACGCAAATCACTTAACTTTGCTAATGAAGGGTTTTATAATCTATGGCGCGTGGCGATACGCCTCATCGTCCCTTTAGCACTGGTGCTGGCTTTGATAGGGTGGGTATTGCAGTGGCTGAGCTGATAGCTAATCCTATAACGGTGTACTTAGCTTATGCAGAAAAGCCGCAGCGCCAGCACTACACAACGCTTGTGGTTGAAGAGGGGACAACACTGTATGAGGCACTCATGCAAGCAGGATGGCTGGCGAGATTTGCCTCTTTGGCGTCTTGGTGCGAGCAAGCTGTAGACATAAAAGTGCCAACGGCTAAGCGCTGGCATGTGGGTATCTATGCACAAAAACAGCCGCTTAATTACCGCTTGCAGCCCTTTGATCGTATCGAGGTGTATCGTAGTTTGAGCGCTGATCCAATGTCTCAGCGCAAAAACAAATCACGTCATTAAACGTAGAGTAATGACAACGTTACACTATGAATTATGATGCTGGAAGGGTCTCTATACCTTCAATACGCGTAACAATACCGCGCTCATCAAAGTATACAATCAGATGCTGACTGGCGTTTTTGACATCAGCGATTCCCTTACGCTCGCCCTCAGTACCCGCCTTGTAATCATAGATGTAGTCCCAGCGGTTAGGCGCTAGGGTATCTCTGATGGCAGGGCTACCCAACACATAGAGCACCTGGTTTTGGTTCATACCGACTTTAAGCTTTTGCGCTTGTACTTGAGTGACAGGCGTCCCTTGCGGCAAATCTATTTTGTATACACTAAGCAAAGAGCAGCCAGACATTGCAACTGCTGCGCTCAACATGCCAATAGTAGCCGCTCTACGTAACAGGCTTTGCGGACGATAAAACAAACGAGTGGTCAATGACTGTATCATGATAAGATGACTCATTAAAAAATGGATTAGGCGCGGTAGTGTTAAGTACTGCCAAAAATATATATTATCGACAATAAGTACTATCAATGATAAGTACTGCTATCAACAATAAGTACTACCGACAATCTTGGACAAATGATACGTCATTTAGAACCTATTGCCTACCATTTACCACATTATTTACCAAACCTACTCTAAGATGATAAACTGTTTTTATCGTAAATTCAGGGACTTGCGCTTTGGTACTTAATAAGCCCAAATTAAGAATAAAGGCGTCCAATCAGTTGCTAAAATCTGACCGTTAAAAGGAATATTATGTCTTTAACTAATCAAGATCTACGTAAAGCGGGACTAAAAGTAACCTTGCCTCGTATCAAAATATTGGAGCTGCTTGAGAGCGCTGAGATGCATCATATGAGCGCAGAAGAGGTATACAAGGCACTCATTGGACAAGGTGAAGATGTAGGCCTTGCAACCGTTTACCGCGTGTTGACTCAGTTTGAGCAAGCAGGCATCGTTGAGCGGCATAACTTTGAAAATAATCTATCAGTGTTTGAGATTACCCAAGAAGAGCATCATGACCACTTGGTCTGTGATGGCTGCGGTAAGATCATTGAGTTTCATAATGAAATTATCGAAGAAGAGCAGCTCAAGGTAGCCAAAGAGCATGGCTTTAAGCTCTCAGGTCACTCGCTAGTGCTGTACGGTATCTGCAATAATAAAGAGTGCCAAGACAATGCTAGATAATAGGCGTTAAAATAAATTTTGATTATAACGTAAAAAACAGCGTTCAAGATGAGGGCTGTTTTTTTGAGGGTTAATTATATAAGCACTACAAGAGTAGGTATGTCAAAGAAGAGGATACTAAAATTAAAGGGCTCTAATTGATAACCAGTGATAGCCCGTCAGAATCTTCATCAACTTTTTCGCCGCGGTTTTTGCCGCTGAGTTTGATTTTTAGGCGCAGATCATTGGCGGAGTCCGCATGCATAATCGCATCTTCGTAAGTGATTTCGCCTTCTTCGTATAAATCAAGTAGCGCCTGATCAAAGGTTTGCATATTGCTGTCACGCGAGCGCGTCATAACTTCTTTAATCTCGTGAATATCACCTTTACGAATACAGCTACTGATTAGTTTTGAGTTCAATAAAATCTCTACCGCAGCGCGGCAGCCCTCACCATCAGGGGTCGGTATCAGTTGCTGGGCGACGATGGCTTGTAAGTTTAGCGAGAGATCCATAAGCAGTTGACTGTGGCGCTCGGACTCAAAAAAGTGAATGATACGATCAATCGCTTGGTTGGCGTTATTGGCATGTAAGGTTGCAAATACCAAATGACCTGTTTCGGCATATTGAATAGCGTAGCTCATAACCTCAGGATTACGAATCTCACCAATCAAGATAACATCGGGCGCCTGACGCAAGGTGTTTTTGAGGCCCGCTTCAAAGGACAAGGTATCGATACCGACCTCGCGCTGAGTGATGATACAGCCGCGGTGCTCATGAATAAACTCGATAGGGTCTTCGATAGTGATGATATGACCATGAGAGTGCTGATTACGGTGACCGATCATGGCAGCTAAGGTAGAGGATTTGCCCGTTCCTGTGGCACCGACCAATAGGATAATTCCGCGTTTTTTCATCGCCAGCTCTTTTAGCGAGGGCGGTAAACACAGCTCTTCAACCGTTGGAATCTTGTTTTCGATCTTACGCAGGATCATACCTGCCATATCACGCTGAACAAAGGCACTAACCCGAAAACGGGCCTGCTGCGCTTTATCGGTAATGGCGAACTGACACTCGTTAGTCGTCTCAAACTCTTTAACTTGACTGGGTGTCATCACGCTTTTGACCCAAGCCATAGATTGCTCAGCGCTAAGCGGCGTTTTGCCAATCGCTAATATCTGACCATTGACTTTCATAGAAGGCGGAACATCAGCGGTGATAAAAAGGTCAGAGCCGTTTTTTTTGACCATCAGTTGTAATAATTTATCAAAATCCATAGTGATCTATCCTTGTCCTTAAGCTTGTCATGTCATGCTGATTTAAATGTGTTGTATTAAATAAATGCTTCTGGTTGCTTGGCGTAAGGACGAGCAACGTCTTTACTTATAACGCCTTGCGCTACTAGGTTTTTGAGGGTTTGATCTAAAGTGATCATACCGTCGCCAGCTCCCGTCTGAATAGAGGAGTACATCTGTGCAATTTTGTTTTCGCGAATCAAGTTACGAATAGCGGGCGTGCCAAGCATAATCTCGTGAGCGGCAATACGTCCGCCGGTTTGACGACGTAGCAGGGTTTGTGAGATAACCGCTTGTAGCGACTCTGATAGCATCGCGCGAATCATGTCTTTTTCGGCGGCAGGGAAGACGTCGATGACGCGGTCAATGGTTTTGGCCGCAGAGCTTGTGTGCAAAGTGCCAAAGACTAAATGCCCCGTTTCAGCAGCGGTAAGCGCTAAGCGTATGGTCTCAAGGTCTCGCAGCTCACCGACGAGAATAATATCAGGATCCTCACGTAGTGCTGAGCGCAGCGCAGGCTCAAAGCCTAAAGTATCTCTATGCACTTCGCGCTGATTGATCAGGCTTTTTTTGGACTCATGTACAAACTCAATAGGATCCTCAATCGTTAAAATATGCTCTTTGCGGCTCTCGTTGATATAATCGATCATAGCGGCAAGGGTCGTTGATTTACCTGAACCCGTAGGGCCTGTCACCAAGACCACGCCGCGTTTAAAGTCAGAGACGCGCTTGAACACCTCACCCATACCTAAGTCCTCCATCGTCAATACTTTGGAGGGAATAGTACGAAATACGGCACCTGCGCCGCGATTTTGATTAAAGGCGTTGACCCGAAACCGTGCTAAATCTGGAATCTCAAAAGAAAAGTCGGTCTCAAAAAACTCCTCAAAATCAGCGCGCTGCTTATCGTTCATAATGTCGTAGATGAGCTGATGTACCACTTGATGCGTCATCACAGGCATATTGATACGGGTCATCTCACCATCGACGCGGATCATCGCGGGCATACCAGCTGATATGTGTAAATCTGATGCATTGTGTTTGACTGCAAAACGCAATAAATCTTCAATATTCAAGGTGTTCTTTTCAGCCATAATTGGGTATTCCTATCGGTAAGGACAAATCAGTAGCACCTAGCCAGTCGTTAAAAGTCATCAGTAAAGACCAACCATGCAAAGCTGACAAGCATTTGATTGTTAAGTGGTTGAGATAACAATATCATAACCACTCAACTAATATTTAATTTAAGAGCAAAATATATGCCATATTAAGACAAAATTTAAAAATAATGCCATTATAGGTAAAGAGAATAGACTGACCATCGCAAACGAATAAATGAGAGAGTTATGAGCAATAATTACAATGATAAAAGTGAGCATGTTGTAGAGCTCGGCTTTGATAGCGAAGCTTTGGTTGAGCGCTGGGGACAAACGCTTGAGCAAGTTAAAGGTGCCTGCAAGTTAGCAAACAAGAACAACGTCACTTTACTTGCGGTCTCAAAGACTAAGCCTGCGCCAATGATTGCCACTTTAGCTGAGCAAGGACAGCGCCATTTTGGTGAAAATTACTTGCAAGAGGCGCTTGAAAAAATAGAAGTGCTAAAAAATGAGTCCAAAACGAGTGACATCGTTTGGCATTATATTGGTAGCATTCAGCGCAATAAGACGCGAGATATCGCTGAAAATTTTGATTGGGTACAGACGCTTGAGCGTGACATTATTGCCAAGCGCTTAAATGAGCAGCGCCCTGAGAATATGGGCGCACTCAACGTTTTGATTCAGATAAATATTGATAACGAAGACAGTAAGTCAGGATGTTTGCCAAGCGAGCTACCAGAGTTAGTAACCGCGATAAAGAACTATGAGCAGTTATGTCTGCGCGGCCTGATGATTATCCCGTCCAAAACAGATACCGATGCTTTTAAGCGTACTAAAACATTATTTAATGAGATTAAGGAGGCGCATCCAGAGCTCATCGCTTGGGATACTTTGAGTATGGGGATGAGTGGCGATATGGCGGAGGCGATTGCAAGCGGCTCGACTATGGTACGTGTGGGTACAGCGATCTTTGGCGCACGCGATTAGCTCAAAAGGCTTTTAAACTCACTTATCAGCTGTCGTCAAGTTTGGTAACCAGTAGCTGATTGATCTTAAGATTATCGGTTGCCAGAATCTCAAACCGATACTGCGCGTATTCGATAGTATCTGTCTTCTTTGGAATTTTGCGCAGCATATAGGTCATAAAGCCGCTGATGGTTTCATAATTTTGACTAAAGGGCAGGTTGACGATACCCAAAGCACGTATCACATCCTCGATTGGCGTCATACCGTCCACCAGCCAAGAGTTTTCGGTACGTTGTACAATAAGCTGCTCCTCTAACGTCACAAGCTCGCCCATCACAATGCTCATCACATCCTTTAAGGTGATGACGCCCACAACCATCGCATACTCATTAACAATAACCGCAAAGTCAGCGCCGTTTGACTTAAATGTCTCTAACACCTCAAACAGTGACAGCGTATCTGGGATAAAGAGCGCCGGTTTTAACAATGCCTTGTCAGTTAACTCCACTTTGCGCTGCTCAAGCACTGAGGCCAAAAAGGTGCGCGATTCAACGTAGCCAATGATATGTTCCAAATCATCATTGCGACAGACCAAAAACTTATTGTGTGGCTGCTCTATCATGACCGAGACAGCTTGCTCAGTTGTGGTATCGCTATTGAAGTAGACGATGTGCTCGCGCGGATTCATCACTGAGGTTACCGTGCGCTCTTGCATCTCAAAAATGTTCTCAATTAGATGGTGTTCTTGTTTTTTGAGAACGCCGGCCTCAGCACCAGCATCCATGACCGCGTAGATATCCTCTGGTGTCATGTCGTCGCGGCGTACTGTTGAGATGCCAATGAGTTTAAAGACTAAATTGGCCGCGCCATCAAATACCCAAATCAGCGGCTTTAGAATAAAGATCAAAAAGATCATCGGTCTAACTAGTCTGATAGCGATATGCTCAGAGTTCGACATCGCCAAACGCCTTGGCATCAAGTCTGCAAATAGGATAAAGATACTAGTGACGAGTACAAATGATACGATAGACGCCAAGGTTTCATGACCCAATAGTATTTGCAAATAAGAGCTGATCGCTGACTCGCCAATAGCACCAGCCAAAATGGCGACAGCGTTGAGCACGACTTGGACCACGGTGATAAAGCTACCAGAGTGCTCTTGCATATTGAGCACATCAAGCGCGCGTACCTCGCCCTCTTTTGCCATGACTTGCAGCTTAATTTTGCGTGCTGAGGCAATCGCCATCTCAGAGCTTGAAACAAGCGCGGCTAATATAATAAGTAAAAGAATAAAGACACTAGCGCTTAACAAGCTCATGAGAGACTCAAATAAAATGATGATAACAAGGTGAAGTGTGACGTTAAAATTAGCCACTAAAAAAGCTGGGTAAGCACCCAGCTAATCATAAAGTATTAGGGCGTGTTTGATTGTTCAACGCGCCCCAGAATAAAGCGTTATAAGTTAGCCTTTTATCGACCACTTATTGACTAAAGGATAGCGGCGCTCACGACCAAAAGCTTTGTGACTGATTTTGGTGCCAAGCGGTGCCTGCGCGCGTTTGTATTCGCTACGATCCACCAGAGAAATCACGCGGGCAGCGACGTCAGCATCATAGCCTTTATCGATAATGTCTTGATAGCCCATATCCTCATCGATATACATCGTCAAGATACCATCTAATACGTCATAATCAGGCAAGCTATCTTGATCTTTTTGATCAGGGCGCAGCTCAGCTGATGGCGGGCGAGTAATCACGCGCTCGGGAATAACGGGCGTATCCTCTAAGCGGTTGCGATAATTTGCCAAATCGTACACTTGCGTTTTGTAGACGTCTTTTAGCACATCAAAGCCGCCTGCCATATCACCATATAAGGTGGAATAGCCTACCGCCAGCTCAGACTTATTGCCTGTGGTAATAACCAAATGACCAAATTTATTGGACAAAGCCATGAGTACTACGCCGCGCGCGCGGGCTTGGATGTTCTCTTCGGTCGTATCAGCTGGTGATTTGTTGAATAAAGGCGCTAGCGTATGGCGAATGCCTTCGACCGCATCGAAGATAGGGCAGACGGTGTAGGACACATTAAGGCGGCGCGCTTGTGCTTGGGCATCCTCTAGGCTGATTTGCGAGGTGTACTCGTACGGCATCATCACCGCGTACACCTTGTCAGCGCCCAAAGCATCAACCGCGATACAAAGCGTCAATGCCGAATCAATACCGCCTGATAAACCGACGATGATACCTGAGAATCCTGATAGATTGACATAATCACGCAGACCGACAACTAGGGCCTGATACATCTCAGACTCGCGGCTTAGCGATAACGGCGCTTTGTTTTGGGTATTAAAGGAGTTGCTCTTGATATCTAAAGTTGCGAGCAATAGCTGATTCATAAAGCGCGGGGCCTCATGAGCGATATTACCATCGGCTTGCATAATAACAGAGCCGCCATCAAATACCAAGTCATCTTGCCCGCCGACGGCATTGACATAGACGATAGGTAGATTATGCTCGCGGCTGCGTTTAGCTAGCATATCTTTACGCTGGTCTTGTTTGCTGATCTCAAACGGTGAGGCGTTTAAGCTTACGATAAGATCTGCGCCTTGTTTTTTGAGATCGGCAATCGGGCCTTTTTCCCACAAGTCTTCGCAGATAAGCAGACCGATAGTGATACCTTTGTAATCAAACAAAACTTGATTGCGGCCTTTATCGAAGTAACGACGCTCATCAAAAACGCCATAATTGGGCAGTACTTGTTTGTGGTAAAAGCCTTTTTGATGACCATTATGCAAGATAGCAGCAGAGTTAAAGGTGCCGTGATGATCGACATGAGGGTAGCCGACGATCATGACGATATCGTCGATATCACTTAGGCTGGATAAGGCGCTTTTGATGCGACCAGACAAGCTTGGACGTAGTAACAAGTCCTGCGGCGGATAGCCTAATAATGCTAGCTCTGGAAAGACAATGACGTCGGCACCTTGCTCGCGGGCTTGTAGTGCTAAAGTGCGCATTTTTTGAGCATTGGCGGTGATATCACCGACCAAAAACTGCGCTTGTGCTAATGCAAAGGTTACTGTATTCGCTGACTTATGACTATTATTGGTTGAAGGGTTGGGGTTATCAGTGTCTTTTGACATTGTTATTGTTCCTATTTATGTTTATATATACAAAATTATTATTGGGCTAAATATATAAGTTCAAATATTGAACTCATAAGCGATAAGACGCTGGCGTTTTCTATAATAAAAGCTCTATTATTGGCTTTTTCTACATTTAGCGTTATAGGCGCTTAAGATATCTGTCATTATTTTATGTTTAGCAGCTGCCGCTTAAATATAAAGCACCGCTTAAACCAAAGCAAAAAAATCCTTTTTCGCTTACTAATGATCAAGACTAAAAGTATCTAGATCTGACAGACAACCGCTCTAGTATAACATCAATTAGAAGCGCTCATAGAACGCACCAGTGATTTAGCAGCGACGTCAGCTGAGTCAAGTGCTATGATAAAAGCGCTCATAAAGACAAATGTACTCAATGAAGCTGCGACTCACTTGAGCCTTTCATTTGAGCCTTAGACGCACAGTTGTAAGTAAAAGTTACAACACAGTATTATATATTCGTTATATTCTAATGCATAATGATAACTATTGACTGATGCGGTTTTTGACTTAAGCCGATGTCAAACTTATCTGATACCAACAGTCTTATATCGTCATCAAATACAGCTTATAGCTTTTGCCTATAAGCTGTATTTGTATAGTTACTATTTTATAGCAAGTTTACAGCAAAACTTTGCTAACTGATTTTGGTCACATTGCCATGATTGAACACTGGACAAAAGAGTTTATTATTCAGCGCTTACTTGCGATCACTTTG
Organism: Psychrobacter sp. T6-4; assembly: GCF_052258425.1. Lineage (NCBI taxonomy): Bacteria > Pseudomonadati > Pseudomonadota > Gammaproteobacteria > Moraxellales > Moraxellaceae > Psychrobacter > Psychrobacter sp. T6-4. The sequence continues at coordinate 114,918 of NZ_JBQQEZ010000006.1, read as the reverse complement.
CTGGTTGTGCTGTTTATCTTATGCTTTCAGGTGGTACAGTTCTTTATCGTGCCTGCGTTGTGGGCGGCGATTTTGGCTTATGTGACTTTCCCTGTTTATCAGTTTTTTAACGAAAAAGTACGTTTTAGCTCTGGCGTTAGTGCTGGGGTGATGACGGTTAGTATTACACTTATCATAGGTATTCCTCTTGTTTTTGGTCTGTTTATATTGCAGCAAGAGGCTATAAGTTTAATTAGCAACATCATTTATCGCATTAGAGCAGGTTACTTAGATGTGCCTGAATCTATCAAGGATTTACCGATTATAGGTCAACAGATCAAAGACATGCTGTGGCGCATTAACAAAAATCCAGAGGGTGCGCTTGAGGCTTTTCGAGTCTGGGCGCAGTCGCATCTGTATTATGGCAAAATCGCTCTTGATGTGATGCTCAGCAGTCTTGCCAAATTGGGTATGGCACTGATGACGCTGTTTTTCTTTTACCGTGATGGTACCAACTTAATTCGTCAAATTCGTCAAGCGCTGCGCAATATCATTGGCAATCGTATCGACGGCTATATCGACTCGGTAGGGACAACCACGCGCGCTGTGGTATATGGCATTGGTCTAACGGCGCTCGCGCAAGCTTTGCTAGCTGGCGTTGGTTATTATTTCGCTAGTGCGCCAAGTCCTATTTTATTGACGATAGTGACTTTTATTATTGCGCTCATTCCCTTTGGCACGCCCTTTGTTTGGGGCGGAGTATCGATTTGGCTACTCAGTCAAGGTTATACCGCTGAAGGCATTGGTTTAGCGCTTTGGGGTACTTTGGTCATCAGCTGGGTAGATAATTTGATTCGTCCTATTGTCATTAGTGGCGCGACCAAGATACCCTTTATTATTATCTTTATTGGGGTGCTCGGCGGCTTGACGGCTTTTGGCTTTGTCGGTCTATTTATCGGACCTGTGGTACTTGCGATCGGTCTTGCCGTCTGGCGTGAATGGATATCTAATCATAAAAATGAAGTGTTCGCGCCCAAAAAAGTACCACTAGACGATGATGAACCGCTTGTATCTGCCGACAAAACAGCGGTGAGTGAAAGCAATAAACCGATTTGATGCTGACAGCACAATACTTTAATAACGACATACTAATTCTATGAATAATTCTATTACTATCGTTGCTGATAGCAACATTGCCAGTCTCAATGAGTTTTTTACCGCTGCCAATTTAGGTCAAGAGAGCGATCAGATCACTATCGTGACTGTAGCAGGGCGTGATATTACAGCGCAATTGCTAGAGCAGCTACAGCCTCAAGTGCTGCTCATACGCTCAGTGACTCAAGTCAATAAAGCACTACTTAAAGATAACAGTAGCGTCCATTTTGTCGGCTCAGCCACTATCGGCACCGATCATGTCGACCAGCACTATTTAAAATCGCGCAATATCACCTTTTCCAATGCAGCGGGATGTAGCAAGCATTCAGTCGCGCAATATGTGCTGACGGCTATTTTGACGCTACGTCCGCAGTATTGGTCACAGTCTATCAAGGCAATGAAGCCTATGACGCTTGGCATCATCGGACTGGGTAATATCGGTAGTACACTAGCGCAGTACGCAACTGACCTGGGCTGGCAAGTACTCGGGTATGATCCGCTATTACCGGTATCAACGGTCAACAATGCAAGCTTTGAGCAGGTATTAAGTCAAAGCGATGTGATAAGTTTGCATGTGCCGTTGACGTATAGACATAACGCTGACAACGTTGCTGACCATAGTAGTGATTATCCAACGCTTCATCTTATCGATAGTGCTGCTTTGGCAAAAATCCCAGCAGATACGCTACTTATCAATAGTGCGCGCGGGCCTGTTATCGATGAAGCGGCGCTCGTAGCGGATATCGAACGTACAGGTAGACAAATGGTGCTCGATGTGTTTGAGCATGAGCCGCAAGTGTCTGAGAGTCTATTATCTAAGCTCGCTATCGCCACTCCGCATATCGCAGGGTATACCCTAGAGGGTAAGCTGCGCGGTACACAAATGATTTATGATGCGCTCTGCGACAAGCTAGGAGTGCTACCTACGCAATCGATGAATAAGCTGCTGCCCGTTAATATGTTCTTGTGGTCTGAGCTCAAAGACAATCCTAATCTTTTAGGCAAGTTTTATGATATTAAGCAAGACGATAGCGCGTTAAGAGAAAAGGCTACCGATGGGCGAGTAGAGGGAGCTGACTTTGACAAGCTCAGACGCGATTATCATTTGCGCCGTGAATGGCAGGCTTGATATGAGTCAACTTATAATAGTTCATTACAGAAAATACTTATGACCTCACCTAACCATAGGCTTGATGCATCTAGCTATGCACCAACGATGACGCTAGCAATGGCACAAAAGCGCGCGCAAATGCTCGCTGATATCAGGCAGTTTTTTGCTATGCGTCAGGTATTAGAAGTACAGACGCCGCTATTATCGCAAGCGGGCAACACGGATACCTTTTTGCAATCGGTAGGTGCTGGGGTAACCTATCAAGATCAGCTGCGCACTTATTATTTGCATACCTCGCCTGAATTTGCGATGAAGCGTCTGCTTGCCAGCTGGCGCGTACCTATTTATCAGATATGCACGGTCTTTCGCGATAATGAGATCGGTTCGCGGCACAACATAGAATTCACCATGCTTGAATGGTATCAGCCGAATTATACTTTGGCTGATTTGGCTGATGAGCTTGGGCAGATGTTAGAGGTGCTCTATGGTTATCCTGTAGTGATGAATCACTATCGTTATGTCGATGCGTTTATGGACTTTGTGGGTATTCATCCACTGACGGCTAGTATCTCGGCGCTACAAGCCGTAGCTGAGGACAAGGGTCTGAGTGTATCTGGTCTTGAAGGTGATGGCGACAGCTCACAGCAAAGTGAGGATAATATCCGCCAAGGGTGGCTAGATTTGCTCTTTAGCCACGCCGTCGAGCCAAACTTGGGTTATGAGTTGCCAACGTTAATTGTTGAGTATCCACCAGCAACAGCGGCACTAGCCAAAACCGCTCTCGATAAAGACGGCAATCAGATTGCCAAACGTTTTGAGCTGTATATTAACGGTATCGAGATTGCCAATGCTTATGATGAATTGGCTGACGGACAGGCATTAAGAGCACGTTTTGAGCAAGACAATCAATTGCGCCGTCATCATAACCTGCCACTAATGCCTATCGATGAGCGCCTACTCGCTGCTTGTGATAAGCTGCCGACTTGTAGCGGGATTGCGCTTGGGGTCGATCGTTTACTAATGGTATTAGCAGGCGCAGCTCAACTATCAGACGTCATTAGTTTTCCAAGCGACCAAGCTTAAGCATTGAGTCAGTGTTTTATGAGCATAAAAAAGCGGACTATCCAAGGACAGTCCGCTTTTTTTGAACAAAATAGCTAAGATTATATATAGATAAGATTATATTTTGGCAATAGCTTCTTTGATAGCCGTCTCGCCGTTTTGCATACTAAAGACTTGCTTGATGGTGTTATCAGCACTCAATACCGCCGCTAAAGTGCTCGCTACATCCTTGATTGAGTTCTCACCTGCACTATCATCATTGACAGCAATAGTTCCCGTAGCTTCTCGCTCTTTAAGCGCGCCTGCTTGCACAATAGTGTAGTCAAGGGTGCTGTCATGGACAAGCCACTGGTCTGCGTAATGCTTGCAAATATAGTAGTCTTTTAGATCTTTGATACCAGGATTGTTCCATTTACTAGTATCTAATGAAAATACGGTACTGAGCATGATATAGCGTTTAATGCCATTATCTTGCGTCGCTTGCATAGTTTTCACTGCGCCGTGCAAATCTACTTCTAATACATTTTTGCCACCAGATCCTGCGACAAAATAAACCGCATCGATATCTTTATCGATTTGTTTTTGAATGTCGTCTTTATGAGCTGTAATGTCTAAATCTAACTGACTGTAGTTGTCGTTATCGAATAATTTTTCATCTTGTCTGGTCGTACCGATGACTTGATGACTATCATTTAATAATTGTTCAACCAAATCACTACCGACGCGGCCACTGGCACCTATGACTAAAATTTTCATATGGACTCCTATCTTTGAGAGTTGTTTTTTTAAGAGTTATTTAAAATATGCATCTAAGATAACAAAAAAATCGGCATACATCGTTATGATGCGTGCCGATTACATAGTGTTTGGTTATAGCGTGTATACCGTTTGCAAGGAGAGTAGGTATAGCGGTTGAATTTATTCTTTTAAAATGTCTAACGCACTAGTTTGTTAAGACCGTCGGCAAAGGCTTTTTTATCACGATCGCCGTACGGCTTTTGTCCACTCATCTCTTGTAATTCGAGCACGCCGGTACCGCGCATAGTATCCATAAAATCACGCATGTTGAGTTTTTGCTTGATATTGTTTTTATCATAAATGACGCCGCGCGTAGTCAGCACCATGCCGCCTTTATCCAAGATATCATTAGCCAAAGGAATATCGCTGGTAATCGCCAAATCGCCTGCCTGTATTTTTTCGACAATGTAATCATCAGCTTTATCAAACCCATGCGGTACAACGGTCATGATCAATAGCGGTGACTTGCGTAGCTTGATGGGGTGGTTGGCGACGAAGATAGCCATGGTTTGCGTACGCTCTGCGGTTTTGATAATTAACTCTTTGGCAATAAGTGGCACTGAGTCAGCGTCAATCCAGATTTGCATTAGTTATTAGCCTTGTCTTCTTTGTCAGCGGTACTTGCGCTTTGATCTAAGTCTTCTACTTTTTCGTCGACTTTAGCCTCGGCTTCGATATCTAACTGATCGGACTCTGTTTTGGTGTCTGAGTGTTTTTTATCCAAACCAACTTTATTAGGTAAAACGCTTATCAGTGCGCTCAAGCTTGTCTCAAGGTTAGCGACGTCATTTGGCATCAAGGTAATATGAGCGATCTTGCGATCTTCGCGCTCCTCTTTATGATAGCTGTGATAATGAGCGCCGTCTATTTTGAGTACCTCGCTGATATCTGGATACTGACCGAGGACATTGAGCATAATGGCGGGGTGGATATTGTCTGTATCACCCAAAGGCAGGCCAACTACTGCGCGTATATGGTTCTCAAACTGACTGGTGATTGCGCCCTCAATACTCCAGTGCCCAGAGTTATGTACACGCGGCGCGATCTCATTGGCGAGCAGATAATCATGACCGCGCGCGTCTTTAGTCACAAACAACTCAAGCGCCATAGTACCCACGTAATTAAGATGATTCATCACAGTGGTAATAGCATCTTTTGCTTGCTTGAATAAATGGCTGGTACCGACCGCAGGTGCTTGAGTTTTAGCTAAAATCCCTTGATGATGATGGTTTTCGACCAAATCATAACAGCGCACATTACCCTCTGTGCCACGTGTGGCGATGATAGAGAGCTCACGACTAAAGTGGATAAAGCCCTCAGCGATCAGCGAGGCGGGGGTTGGCGTCAGGCTACCTTGACCACTGACCGCATCTTTGAGCGCGTGCCACGCCGCTGGTATATCGTCATCGGTTTTGATCACAAACTGACCTTTGCCATCGTAGCCGCCGCGACTGGTTTTGAGTACGATAGGTAGACCCAAAGCCTTACAAGCCTGTGCAAGCTCGGCTTGGGTACTCACGGCGACAAAGGGGACGGTCGCAATAGCCAAATCATTAAACATCTGCTTTTCTTTTAGGCGATCTTGTGCCACATCAAGAGCAATAGGCGGTGGATACATGCCCTGTTTTTGTCCTGACTTGGCAAGACTTGCTAGACGTTCAACGGTCGATGTTGGCGTGTTTTCAAACTCTAGGGTAAACACGTCCGCTGCCGCTATAAAATCCTCTAACTGCTCACTGCTATAGACGCGTCCATAAAGACTGGCTGGACACTGCGCATTGTCCTCTAAAAACACGCAGCGATAACCGAGCGGCATGGCAGCCTCTGCCAGCATCATGCCGAGCTGACCGCCTCCTAAAATACCTATCGTACCAATGGTTTGGGTTGCAGGGTAAGCATTATCTGTTGTCATAGCAGGCTCTTTTGCGTCATCAAAAAGGATATGGTTTTGGTAGTATAGCAAAATAGGAAAAGGTGCACGAAAGGCACCTTTTATTATTGAGCTAAATGATGACCAAGCTAAGTTGGTCATTTTATTGATTGATAATACCAGGAATAGGGCTGGCAAGAATGGTATCGGTTTGCGTTTGACGCAAATGTTGCAATTTATTAGCAATCAACTCGTCATGCAATGCCAACACCTGAATCGCCAGCAGTGCAGCATTATAAGCGCCAGCACTACCGATAGCTAGCGTACCAACCGCGACGCCTTTTGGCATCTGGACGATAGAGAGCAAACTATCCCAACCGCTAAGTATCGAGGACTTTATAGGGACGCCAAAGACAGGAAGCGGCGTTTGACTGGCGCACATACCTGGCAGGTGCGCCGCCCCTCCAGCACCAGCGATGATGACTTGCAGGCCATTGTCTTTAGCGCCTTTGGCATACTCAAATAGTCTATCAGGCGTACGATGAGCCGAGACCACCTCGCATTCAAACGCAATACCGAAATCTGCTAATAACTGGGCTGCTGCGCTCATTGTCGGCCAATCAGACTGCGAGCCCATGATAATACCTACTTTGGGCTGACCTGCTGGGGAGGCGATAGCCTTGTTTTGGTCAGTTGCATGATCGATGCTCATAAGGCGATATCCTCAAAACGACCATCATACAAAAGTTTTGCTAGTGCCGTAAAGACAAGATTGCCTCATCTTAGCAAAACTCATCGCATAGCTTGGCTTGGTAGTCGTAGAAGGTCTACGTATTTAGGTACTGCACAAAGTTATTGGGGCTAAGTGGTAATGGGTGGTCAGTGTCCAGCTGATAACTGGTCAAATATCCACTATCAACCGCTGCTGAATAATCCGTGCAAACGACCTGCGGACTGAGCGGCGCAGGCGTGCCTGTTAGCCAGTAGTGACCCACAAATATAGGTTTAGTCGTTTTGAGCGTAAAGTCTATAGGCTCAGGCTTAGTATCATAAGGAATCTGCGCTATCGCTGAGGCAGGCGCGCGTGCAATATCGTGGATAGGGCGATCATTGAGATCATCAAGCCACCACCTTACTCGTACTCGCGTACGCGTCGTACCTTCTTTATCCACCATCACAATACCCTCAGGCAGCGGCGTCTCCACCCCTTTGAGCACGCGCTCTAAGGCCTCAAATAACGGCGTATGTTTTTGTGAGGTGTGAATAAGCGCCTTTAAGGTTAAGCGATTGTCATCGGTTAGCAGTGGCTTTAGCATTGCCATACTATCGACATCCCAGCAGGCATGCACAAAACAGGCATAGTCGGTCTCAAGCCACAATGGAATCTCGTAAAAGCGCTTAAGCCAATAGGTATGCAGCTCCGAGCCAAAGGTCACTTCATCTAAAAACGCCTTGTGCTGGCGGGTATGTATCTCATTGTGCACGCGTAAATAGTGCTCTGGATGCTCAGGATCTAAAGTGGCAAACGCTAAAGCATTGTATTCATGATTGCCCATCACGGCATCAGCAACGCCTGCGTCGAGCATCGCAAAGACAATCTCAAGCGTCTTGATTTGCTGCGGGCCACGATCGATTAAATCACCGATAAACAGCGCTCGGTGGCCTTTGGGCGGCACAAAATACTGACCATTATGCTGATAATCTAATTGCGTCAGTAGTCCTATTAGTTTGTCTGCATAGCCATGAATGTCACCGATAATATCTATAATCATAAATTGTGATCAAATTCCGAGTCAGTAGATTAAAGGATAGGCGAGAGTAGCTCGCTAATAAAGTGCGGTATAACCTGTGGCTCTAGTATTATTGTGGCTATCACGCCAAACGCGCCGCCCCATAAATGCGCCATATGGTTAATATTAGAGTCGCCTTTTTTATCGGCATAGATGCTATAAGCGACGTATGCGATAGCGAATAATATCGCAGGAATCGGTACAACAGCGAATAGATACAGCGTATCCCAAGGCGCGAGCAGTATAAAGGCAAAGAGTACTGCTGATACGCCGCCAGAAGCTCCAAGGCTTAGGTAGCTAGCATTGTTTTTGTTTTTGAGATAACTTGGAATCATCGCCACAATGATAGCCAAAAGGTAAAACACAATAAACCCAAAGCCCCATAGATATGGCTCATAAAGCCCTTCGATGGCGCGACCAAAGAAATATAAGGTAAACATGTTAAACAGCAGATGCATGCTATCGGCGTGAATAAAGCCGTGAGTCACAAATCGATCCCATTGACCTTGTTCTACTGCTGGCGGATAGAATATCAGACGATTAAACAGAGCTTTATTTTGCCAAGCCAGCAGACTGATAATAACCGTAACGATAATAATAAGTGTAGTATGATTAAACAAAAAGGTCATCCTTAGGGCAAGCCTATTATACTACGCGCTCAAAGTACGACGCGCTCAAAGTACGACGCGTTCCAAGTACGACGCGCTCCAAGTACGATACGCTCTAAGTCTCAAGCGTTTTGATTGAGAAAAGCAGAATATGTAGACTCCAATATAAAGCAATTAAACTATCAGCAAGTGATGATGAGTAAGGCTTCGTATTGCGAGCGTAACGACTCCTGTTGACAGAGATACTTGGCATAAAAAACGTAGAATTGAGCCATTAAAACCTTTAATCAAGCAGAGGAAAGCTGCATTTTATGAATATCATTGAACACTTAGAACAAACCGTTAGCAGCCTAGTGTTAGCAGATACTGTAAATGCTGCTAAGCTAAGCTTACTTGAGCAGTTCTATGCAATTTTAGCGACGCGGTTGTCATCATCACAAGTGCAGCACGATGATAAGGCGCGTTCAGACAGTTTTGACACCATTCATCACTCACTATTTGAGCAACTATGGCAAGACCCTGATGATCGTCAAGTCATCATTAAAGAGTTGTCCGCAGCGCACCATATCAATGAGATAGTGACCACGCAACTGCTTATCAATGCCACACCCCTCGCTTATCAAGCCCTAAAAGACAGTGCAAAGGGTGAGTATCTGCCCGCCTTTTTACAACATCAGCAACCCATTTTACGTCAATATCTTCCAGCGTGGTCAGCATCTGTTATTGCACAACGTACGCATATCGAGGGTTCACTGACGTCAGCTATTATTACAAATTCAGATAAAACGACGGCAGGTGACGCTCACATCTTAAATACACAAAACCTTGAGAAAGAAATCATTGAGCAAGAGGAGCTATCTGATACCGATGCCATTCATGCAAATCCCTCCCAGCACCATGCAGATAACTATGCAGATAATAACGAAGCTAATAATAACGAGGTTAAGCCTTTTAGAGTAACGCGCGCTCGTAACCACAATAAAGGCATGCGTAAGATATCCTGGTTACTGTTTGCCTTAGCCGTATTGGCAGGAATGGGGTTGGCATGGGCGTTAGTGACAAAGCCTAAACCAGTTGAAACCATCGCAGCACCGCCTACGGTTGCAGCGCCTGTTGAGCCGCCAGTCGTTGTTCCTTTGACACCTGTTTCGATGAGTGTGGGCGTGGATAATAGTGGCAATCTTTACACTTGTAGTGCAAAAGTCGGTGATACCAGTTTGCAAAGTGCGTTTATGCAAGCGCTTAACGTGAGCTTTGGTGAGCAAGCTAGTATTTGTGAGATCACTGTAGCCAAAGAGATCGCTGCAAGCTTGCCCAATATGTCCATAGAGACGCTACCTGATATCCTAACTTTGCTCAGAGCTACCCCTTTTGCACGCTTGCAACTACAAAACGAGCGCATCGTACTAGAAGCGCCTGATGGTCTGTTGCTGCAACAGCTGGTCGATGACATGCGTATTTTAGTACCTGCCATGCCGATAGAGCGCGCTGCGCCTATACCACTACCTGACAATCTAACTACTGATAATGATGTAACTACTGATAATAGTATAACTATGAATAATCCTGTTGATAGCGGCAACGAGACTATAAGTAATCTAAATAATAACGATGTCGGCAATGCAAACAACACTACAAACAACTATCAGGCTACAGATGATGAAACAGGCGATAGAGTCATACCTGATACGCCAAATCAATATAGGAACAATAATCAAAATACAAATAGCACGCCCGTTCCATCAGGACCTATTTCTTTATCTGAATTAGAGGAGATGGCAAGTAAAGAAATCAGAGTAGATCCAGTAAGAGCGAACTGATAATAACTATGTAGCGGTGTAATAGTCATATAGTGGTAGTGGTTATATAGTGGTAGTAGTTATACAGTGACTAGCTTAGCAGTCATTAACTTAGTAGTAACTTGCATGATTCCTTTAAATATTTGTATAAGCTTATTTGGCAATATATTAATATCCCTATTTGTTTGATATTAAAAAATTAAAAGTGACTTCTTACTTACGCCGTTATTTAAAGTGTTCAGCAGACTCTATCTGGCAATCCTTAATATACGTTAACGTCGATTACACTGATAGGTTTTTAGTTACGCGTAACTCTCCTAACATTACCTAATGTTGCATTTGTACAACATCACCTTTGTTGTGAGTAACCACTTAGTGATTATACTAGGACAATACTGAAGTAAATCAATAAGTAGCTATAGCTAAGTATTTGAACTCAATAATGAGTAACAGACACATTCTTTATTTTTATTTGCTACTACTTGTTACATTCACTCTTATAAAGCGAAACATAATCTTTTGTTTTGTTAATTTAAAATGACAGAATAAGTTTTCGCAAATTTTGAACATTTAGAACGATTACACAAACTATTAGGGGATACAGAATATGGATATTATCAGTCATTTAACACGAACCGTCAGCCCAGCAGTTTTGGGAGATGATCATAGCCCTGCCAAAAAAGGCCTACTTGAGCAGTTTTATGCGATATTCGCCGCTCGCCTAGCTGATAATGAAACCTATGGACGTTTCTCTAACGAGAATATTGCTCGTGACGATCAAGGTTTTTACGACCGCGTTTGGACAGATGGCGCGCACCGTGACCGTATTTCACGTGAGCTTGCAGGCGCGCACAACGTTGACGCAACAGCTTCTCGTGGTTTAATCGCTATGGCTGCACCTTTAGCCTATCATGAGATAAAAAGCCTTGCTGGAACGACGCCAGTACCCCAGTTTTTAAATGATAATTTATCCAGCTATCAGCATCATATCCCAGCATGGGCAAGCGCTGTGGTACCTGCTGGTATGTTAGCCGCCGCTCCTGCTGGCGCACGTATTTCTGACACGACCACGACCGCGCCTCTAGTACGCGAAGAAGAGCAAAAAGACGGCAGCTTTATGAAAGCGCTATTGCCTATTATTGGTTTAATTATTTTAGGTGCACTTGCTTGGGCACTGCTCAGAGGTTGCCAAGATGACCCAGCACCTGTCGCGACGCCTGTTGTTGCTGAAGAGCAAGCGCAGACAGATGGGCAAACAGCAGTTGCTATGGATGTCGAGCCTGCCTCATTGCGTCTTGCTATGGGTGAAGGCAACACCTTATACGCTTGCCGTATGAATGTCGGTGACGAAGCGCTACAAAGCACTGTTATGGGCGCGCTCAATGATGCGTTCGGCGCTGAAACTGATAAGTGTCGTGCTGATGTCGATGACAGTTTTGCGACAGATATGCCAGCTGCAGCCAATCTTGCTGCTATCTTAGCTATCTTCAAAGATGTCCCAGACGCTAGCATGATTATCAAAGGCGATAATATCGTAGTGAATTCAGCAGATGCTGATGTACTTAGCAAGCTAGTATCTGATTTACAAGCTGCAGCACCGTCAATGACAGTTGAAGCTGAAGGTCCGCTAGATATGCAAGGCGAGATTGACAACAGCCTAGTTGCTGCTGGTGCGGCAATAGATAGACTGGGTGACAATCCAGATCCACGCGATGTTGCTCGTGCTTTGAGCCTACAAACCATTAACTTTGAGTTGGACAAAGCGTTTATCCCTGATGTCAACAAGCCGTTCTTAGATCGCGCTGCCAAGATAGTTACCGAAGTACCAAACATGGAATTGGTTATTATAGGTCATACGGATAATCAAGCTTCTAATGCTTACAACATGGAGCTATCACGTGACCGTGCTGAATCAGTCAAAGAGTACTTAGTTTCTCAAGGCGTTGACGCAAGCAAGCTTACGACAAAAGGTATGGGTGAAACTGATCCTATCGCTGATAACTCAACTGAGCAGGGACGCTTCCGTAACCGCCGTATTGAGTTTACAGTCAACGATCAATCTGCAATGGCAAGTAACAATGGCATGGCGACCAACAGTGGCAACCTCGACCCAGATCTTAACCCGCTAGATAGCAACAACGATGATCTAACGGTTGATGGTGATGATCGCGGCGTAAACGCATCAATGCCAGACCCAGATCTGAATCCATTAGATAACAATAATGATGACTTACTACCAGATGGTGATGATCCCACTCAAGGTACTGTTCTTGATCCAACGAACTAATCTATCGATACAATTATAGATTATCCAAAAAACCGCACTTATCAGAGTGCGGTTTTTTTGTTGGAGTTTGGCTATCTTTAAAAGAGTAGAGTTTTTGCTTCTGCATGTAGTTGTAGTTGTTGTAGTCTGCTTTTATTTATACTCAGTAGGGTCCTTTTGCCCCGCTGTAATCTTAGTGTTTAGATCTTCGTTGACGAAAAAAGTATTCAAGATATGATTCCGAGCCTGTTGCCAGTAGTCAAATTGCTCACAAGTAGAGAGCAGGTCATCTTGCCATACTGGAATATGTCCGCGCATGGTTTTGATACGACTTTGATTGGGATAGGGTAGCTCTTGCGCCGCTTTGGCAGCATCGTGAGCAGCAATTCTATCATTACAGACTAGTGCGATGTCGCAACCTGCATTGATGGCGGCTTTAACGCGAGCGCTGACATCACCAACAGAATTGGCACCTGCCATAGAGAGATCATCAGAGAATATCACCCCATCATAATTGAACTGACTGCGCAAAATATCTTTAAGCCATATTTTTGAAAATCCTGCTGGCTTATCATCGACTTGCGAGAAGATAACATGAGCAGGCATCACCGCATCTAACCATGGTAAAGTCTGGGCGAAAGGCTGCATATCGCTTGACATAATCTCGTCTAAACTGCGCGTATCAATGGCCTGCGCTACGTGTGAGTCAGGAGCGATCGCGCCATGACCAGGAAAGTGCTTACCCGTAGTTGCCATGCCAGCGGCCTTCATTCCGCGCATAAACTGCGTAGACAAAGCTACAATCGCTTGCGGCTTATGATGAAAGCTACGATCGCCTATCACTTGACTGATACCGCCTCTATCGAGGACAGGCGCAAAGCTCATATCGATACCTACGGCGAGTACTTCTGCGGCCATAAGGTAGCCGCAATCGTAAGCACAGCTTAGGGCGAGATTTGGGTCTTTATCGAATAAATCGCCGAGGAGGCCCATTGCAGGTAGCGGAGTGAAGCCTTCACGCAGGCGTGCTACGCGGCCGCCTTCTTGATCGACCCCGATTAGGATATCAGCATTGTGGTAGCGGATGTCATCACATAGTGCGCGCACTTGGGCGGCATCGATCACGTTGCGTGCAAACAGTATAATGCCGCCTACTTGTGCCTGTTTGATCAAGCTGACGTCTTCTGCGGTCAGCGCGGTATTGTCTATATCTATCATTAACACGCCGTACATGGCAGAATCCTTTTTTAAGTTACATTTATAAGGCTAGGATAGAGGAGGGCTTAGTGATTCAAATCGACACACCTCTTGATGCTATCGTTCGCCTACTATGTCAGTCATTATACATAAGGGTGGTCGCTCATCAACCTAACAAGCGTGAACATAAGATATCTAATAGATAAGAATTAAAAGCATAAAGGGAATTAAGTGTAAGATTATTTATACAGTTTGAGACAGTCGATAAAGGTTGCGCGTGCTAGTATTTATTGTATTTTGGCTATACAGTGCTGGTGTTAGATGCTATTTTTATTCAGTTATTAATCAAGTACTAAGTTTGAGCAGGACAAGCCACTATTAGGCTATATCAGCCGCTAATCCAAAATGAGAGATAAAATACGAGTGCTATACTAGATGCTATTACTATACTAGTATCATCGCCATGTTAGTATCGTTGCCATGTTAGTGTCACCATCATAGCAGTAGCGCTGTAGTCGTATATTATGCAAGTGCAAGAATAAAGTGAGTACAAGCATAAAGAGATAGTACTTGCATTGGAATTAAACGAGCTACATTTAAAACAACTTATATTTAAAACTACTAGGTAGATACGATGAAAAAACAACCCGCACAATGGTTATTAAGTGCAGCTTCTGTAGGCATCGCAGGTATTATCCTCACTCAAAGTTATGGAACTGCAGTCGCTAATACTGAGACACAAGGGTTCGAGCCCACCCCTGAACAAAAAGTCACCACCCGTCAAGTTGCCGCTTTGCTGGATCGTAGCCATTATCTCAATCAGCCGTTAAATGCTGAAATGGGCAATGAGATACTCTCTATGTACATCGATAGCTTAGATCCAAACCATACCCTGTTCTTACAATCGGATGTCGATGAGTTTAAGAAAAAGTATGCTGATGACTTTGGTACTCGCCTCAAACGCGGCGATTTATCAGCAGGCGTTGATATCTTTGAGCGCTACCGCAAACGCTCAAACGAGTACTTTGAGATGGCAACAAGAATGCTCAAAACCGATATCGATTTGACAGGCGATGAGACCATTGTGCTAGATCGCGAAAAGCTCGGTCATTTTAAGACCAAAAAAGAGCAGCGCGACTACTGGACGCGCCAATTGAAGTTTCAATTGCTTGGCATCACTTTAGGCCAAGAAGATGAAAAAGCCAAAGAAAAGGTATTTTTAGATAATCCAGATATCACTCGTGGTCAGGATTTGGTCCGTAACGATCAGCGTACGCCAAACGAGATACTACTTAACCGCTTAACGCGTCAGCAAGGACAGTTCGGTCGCCTCAAAGATGATGAGGTAATGGAGACCGTTCTAAATACTGCTATGCTGACCTACGATCCGCACAGCAATTACTATGCGCCTATTCAAGCGACTGAGCTACAAATCCAGTCAAGCTTGCAATTAGAGGGCATTGGCGTCTCTATCCGTCCTGATCGCAAAAACCCAGATTATACTCGTATTGTGACTCTCGTCGATGGAGGCCCTGCAGCAAAAACAGGTCAGATAAAACCCAACGACCTCATTATAGGGATCGCCAAAGACGGTAAGACCATGACGGATGTGGTCGGCTGGTCAACGCGCGAAGTTGTCGGTCTTATTCGCGGTAAACGCGGCACTTCGGTGACGCTTAAGCTGCGCCAACCCAACACTCCGGATGCTAGCGCGCGTACGGTCACAGTAGTACGCGATATTATTCAGCAAGAAGAGTCAGGCGTACGCCAGCGCGTGGTAGCAGTCAAATCTCCTGAGGATGGCTCGCTTAAACGTATTGGTGTCCTTGAGATTCCAAGTTTTTATCTAAATTATCGCGCGCGCCGCAATGGTGAGGACTATCGTAGCGTCAGTATAGATACAGAGCGCGCAATCAAAGAGCTCAATGAGGAAAATATCGACGGACTAGTGGTCGATTTGCGCAATAATCCAGGCGGCTCACTAGATGAAGTGGCGAAAATGCTTGGATTGTTCATCAAAGGCGGCCCGTTAGTACAAATTCGTGATAATCGCGGCAACATCCAAGTCTACCGTGATGATGACGGCGGTGAGCAGCTCTATGATGGCAAAATGGCAGTGATTACTAATCTGGCTTCAGCCTCAGCGAGTGAGATTTTTGCTGCCGCTATTCAAGATTATGGTCGCGGTTTAGTCGTCGGGAGCACAACCACAGGTAAGGGCTCTGCACAGATTCAACTTGATAACCTCGCTCTAGGTTCAGCCACTCTTACTCAGCGTAAGTTTTACCGTATTACAGGTGGTAGTACGCAAAACAAAGGCGTCGTTCCAGATGTAGAACTGGTCAATATTTATGATGATGCAACTTTTGGTGAGCGCGCGCAGAAAAAAGCGCTGCCTTGGGATACTATAAAGACGGCCGCTTATAAGCCTGAAGGGAGGTTCACCTCTGATACACTAGCTACGCTTAATCAGCAGTCCAAAATCCGTCAAGAGCAAAATCCGCAGTTTGTCTATCTATCAACGCTCAATGATATTCGCAATATGGAAGATGAGAAAAAGCCGATCGAGATTGATATTAACAAACGCCGCGCTAAAATGCAGCTGATAGAAAAGCGCTCGTTAGAAGCTGAAAACAAACGCCTTATCGCAACAGGTAAGCGTCCTTACGCTAATTGGAATACCTATCAAGCCGCTATGGATGCCAAATTTGAAGAGCGAAGCCAAATGAAAGCGGACGAGCGCCCTGAGCTACCAGAGAGTGAGGCATATATCACTGAGGCCGCTTATTTAATGCTAAGTGCCCAGCCACAAACTCTAAGCAGTCCCAAAGAGAAGTTATCTGCTAGAGATAAGCAAGCTATGTAATCAGCTAGTAGGGGTGTGTAACACTGTGTAAGCATATGCTTACACACATTGAGTCTTTGGCGTCTTACCTTATAGGGCTAATTTTACGATAATGGTTCCACAGCACAATTGAGTAGTACTAGGGATTGGTATTCAGTGATTGTATCAGGGATGGTTTGCTGATTAGGGATGACAGGGCTAGATGCCCGCTAGCTAGAGTTGACTTCGGGATTAGGTTGATTTTAGTATTAACAAGGATGGTTAGTAATGAGAGCCGTGTAACGCTAGTCGTTATACGGTTTTGTTACGTTTAGACATCTGGTTTTGCTACAAAACTTTAAAAAAATTCCAGCTATAGTCAATATGAAATAAAATCGATACGCAAATATTACCAGTGCTACTGGTATAAATTTTACTTGCTTGCTGTGTCTACGATGACAGAGGCTGCGCAAAATTCATCCCAGCAGCACTATATCAGTTTTATGGTAATTCAACTATATATAGAATTCATTATGTTAGCACACAAAAAAGCCAGTCGCTCAATTTGAGTGACTGGCTTTTAGCTTGCTATAGTAGTGTGTTAGACCACTCAATAGCTCTACGCTCTAATTAATGCTCAACGCCGCCTGCACCGTGGACGTGACCATGGTTTAGCTCATCTTCAGTTGCCGCGCGTACTTCTTGAATCTCAACATCAAACGTCAAACGCTTGCCTGCCAAAGGATGGTTGGCATCAACAGTAACTTCTTCGTCCGTTACATCAGTTACGGTTACGAGCATCACTTGCTCGCCTGCTTGTGATTGAAACTGCATACCTGGCTGAATGTCTTCTACGCCCTGAAAGTTATCACGAGGCACTTTTTGTACGGCTTGGTCTTGGTACTCGCCGTAGCCATCAGCAGGCTCTACAACAGCGTTTACTTTTTCGCCAGCAGACTTGCCTTCTAATTGTTTTTCTAAACCTGGAATGATGTTTTGATGACCATGCAAGTAAGCGAGTGGCTGACCTTCTTGTGACTGGTCTAATATATTGCCTTCGTCATCTTTTAGCGTGTAGTTAAACTTTACGGCGGTATCTTTTGTGATAGTAGTCATAAATTATCCTTTTTTAATACAAATAACATAAATCTGAAGTAGTAATAAACCTAAAAGAGCCAATTAGCCAGCCAAAAAGCCGAACTATTAATCAGTTATCATCAGTTTATCAAAGTAACTGTAGCAGTTAGTGTCTTTAATTGAGATGCTCATAATAACTTTCAAGGTAAAAAATAAAAAAGAGTGCATAAATAAGCTAAGCATAGCCTTTTGTATCATAAAGTAAGGGCAAAAATGCAATATTGTCAGTGAGCGGTGCAAAGACGATTTTGCCAGTTGCGTTTTGATGCAATGACTTCTACCATAACCACATCCTTTTTTATAAGAATAGACTATGACAACGCCCAAAGCTTATCCTGTGCATTACAAGTTTGACTTTGCTCGCTTTAACGAGCATTTGGTTGATGTGACCTTAACTTTTCAAAGCGACATCGATGCGCCAAGCTTATGGCTGCCGGCTTGGATTCCAGGCAGTTATTTGATGCGTGAGTTTGCCCGTCACATCACCGCTGTGCATTATCAAGTGCTAAAGGATACGCAAAATAAAGGTGATGATTCAGTCAGCCTGCGCGCAAAAAAGACAGATAAGCATACTTGGCAATTACCTAAGGTTGAGGCGGCACAAACGGTGAGCGTCCACTATGAAGTGTATTGCTACGATCTGTCAGTACGCACCGCTTATGTCGATCAGCAGCGGCTGTATGGCAACTTTACCTCTCTTGCGCTAGCGATTGAAGGGCAGGAGGCATCGGCGATACAAGTAAGCTTAGTGGTACCTGATGCGTTTTTGACAGGCAAGGACGCTAACAAAGTAATTATCGCCTGCGGTCTTGAGGCGACTTCTTTGGCTAATGAAGCAAAGAGCGTCAGCCAACATATCTACGGGTTGCAGGCACAGAGCTATCATCAGCTGATCGATTACCCGTTTGAGATCGCTGAGCAGGATAAGTTTGGGTTTATCGTACAAGATCATCGTCATCAAGCACTTGCGCACCGCTTTTATATATCAGGCAGACATAGTGCCCATTTAGGACGGCTGCAGCAGGATCTGACTCAAATTTGCCAGAGCTATATGGACTGGCTAGGGGACGCGCCCTTTAGCGATTACACCTTTATGACTTATGCCAGCGGGCAAGATTATGGTGGTCTTGAGCATATTAATTCGACCAGTTTGATTACGCCGCGCCGTGACTTGCCTAGTCACGATGAGCCCCAAATACCCAGCAATGCCTATCAGCGCTTTTTAGGCTTGTGTAGTCATGAGTATTTTCATGCATGGTGGGTCAAGACGGTGCAGCCTGATGTCATGTTCGATGTTGATTTGCGCCGTGAGGCCTTTACACCGCTGCTTTGGGTGTTTGAAGGCTTTACCTCCTATGTTGATGATTTTATGCTACAAGCCTCCGGTGTCATAGACAAAGCCAGCTATCTTAAATTACTCGCCGAACAGATCAATCGCTACTATCAAACGCATGGCCGCGCCAATCAAAGCGTTGCTGAATCTAGTTTTGATGCTTGGATTAAGCTGTATCGTAGTGACGAGAACACAGGCAACGCGGGTATCAGCTACTACAATAAAGGCGCGCTGGTCGCTCTATGTTTGGATTTGACTTTGCTTGAGTACAGCAATGGACGCTATCGGTTGTTTGATGTGATCAAGTCTTTTTATGAGCAAGCAAAAGCGTCCGATAAAAAGAGAATCGGAATCACTAGCGCTGATATGGGCCGCGTTATCGGTGAGTTTATGCCAGTAGATGAGTGGGAGACGTTTGAGCGCCGCTATATCGATGGCGTTGAAGAGTTACCACTTGATGAGCTACTGAGCGCAAATGGCATCACTATAAAACCTGATAACAAAGAGACTGCGGACAAACAAGTGCCTTGGGGCATGCGCTGCACCGACACGCCAGCAGGTCTTAAAGTCAATCGCGTACAGCGCGGTAGCGCGGCGGCTATTGCTGGAATATCAGCGCACGACGTCATCGTCGCCATCGATGGTATCAAAGCCGATAGCAAGCAGCTAGCTACCTTAAAAGACGCTAATTATCATGTTGAATGTCATCTGTTTCGCCGTGACGAGCTGATGCGCGTTGACGTATTACCTAAAGCCGCTCAGGGTATTGAGGATATAAGCCAGCAAAGCCCATTCCCTCACAAGGTGGATCTACAGTTTATAACTATGCGCTCGGCATCGACTGATGGCAATCAGTCAGAGTCAGATAAAGCGCTAATCTGGCTTGGGGCTATGGATCAGGTAGAATAAACCTTTTGCTCAAAGAACGTTTCGCTATCAACACAAAAAACCCCGTACTAGCTGTTTTTAGTACGGGGTTTTATTTAAACGGTATCTGTTTTTACGTTACAGACTCATTTTCGGTTAACTCAGCGCTGTCATCGGCTTCTTCAATAATGGTTTGATTATCGATCCAATTTTGTATGATTTCAATCTCGCTTTGCTGCGCGTCGATAATGTTTTTAGCCAGCGCTCGCATCTCGTCATCCTCGCCGTATTTTAATTGTGTTCTTGCCAGCTTTACCGCACCGATATGATGAGCGAGCATAGCACGTGCAAAGGCCATATCAGCGTCAGGGTCAGTGATGGCCGCTGACATCTCATCGTGCATGGTCTTGGCGCTCGCATCATAAGCGCGCTGCATCGCTTGGGTCACAGGTTTTGACTCGATCGTATCAGGATGGCTGGCAAGCCACTTTCTTAGAATATCGATCTCACTTTGCTGCGCGGTCATGACCTCTTGTGCCACCTTGCGCATAAAGGGATCTTGACCGTATTTTAGCTCAACCTTAGCCATATCGATCGTACCGCGATGATGACCGAGCATACTTTTGGCAAAGGCTGTATCTGGATCGTTATAACCTATGCCTATTAGCATCTCATCATGCATACCTGTCATCGCTTTAGCGTAGTCTTGATATCTCGCGCTCGTCTTTATCTCATTTGGCACCTCTAAATCATCCGTCATACCATGAGCACTACGTGCGCCTGCACCTTCTGCTAAGACCTCTGTACTATCAGCATTGTCGCTGACAGGCGGCTGCGGCTCGATGACAATCTTATCCTCTACTGTCGTCTCTTCTAGCGCTGTAGCGTTAGTCGTCTCGGCCGCAGGTTGACACGCACTAACGGCAAAAACAGCTGCAAAAATAGGCATAAGAAGACGGGCGTTAAACATGACGGATCCTTGTCAAAGGCAAGTAGATGGCGAAAGAATAAAGACTTAAGAATAGTAGCAGACAAACCTTACCCTTTCGAGTCACTAGGTTAAAAATGTGGTCACTTTTTTGTCTACAAAGCTTTAAAGGCCTAATTGCTGACATTGCTCATGGCTAAGGCTAACATGCACAGACTCACCAACGGCTAAATCTTTGAGCTCAAATCCAGCGACCGACCAGCGAATCAGGCGCAAGCAAGGCAAGCCCACATGGGCCGTCATGCGCCGTACTTGTCGATTTTTACCCTCAAAGATAGTGAGTATCAGCCACGAGTCAGGGACACTTTTGCGCTCGCGTATTGGTGGATGACGCGGCCATAGCGCGATAGGCAAATCCTCTACGCTTACGTGTTTGATTTTAGCGGGCAAGGTCTTGCCGTCTTTGAGCATGACGCCGCGGCCTAATTGTGTGAGTTGCTCAGCAGTCGGAATACCCTCTACTTGTACCAGGTACGTTTTGCCTTGTTTGCGTCCGCTATTGGCTTTTGGTGGATGCGTAATGGCCTTGTTAAGCTTACCATCAGCAGTTAATAACAGCAGACCTTCGCTAGTGGCGTCCAAGCGTCCAGCGACGCGCAAGGATTTGTCATCAAAGAACTCTGCTAATGGCGTAAATTTATTATTATCGTCATCCCTAAACTGGCTTTGGACGCCGTAGGGCTTATTAAATAAAACGAGTGTAGGCATAATGGGTGCCATATATAAAAGTTATGGCTGATTTTATCACGGCATGGTACAAATATTTATAGACAATAAAAAAACACCTCAAAGATTTATTGTCTTTGAGGTGCTCATATCTAACTTAAATAATGCTAAAAACGCATCGGATACTATATCGAAGCTATAGCGTCATTAAAGGTTTGACTTGGACGCATGACTTGCTCAGCGAGCGCTTCATCCGCTAGATAATAACCATCGATATCGACAGATTTACCTTGTGCATCATTTAGCTCTTTGACGATAGTCTCTTCGTTGCTCTCCAACTCTTTAGCAAGTTTTGAGAACTGAGCTTTGAGATCGCCATCTTTGTCCTGCGCAGCGAGTTCCTCAGCCCAGTACATTGCTAAGTAAAAATGACTACCACGGTTGTCAAGCTCACCTGTTTTGCGTGAAGGCGACTTATCATTTAACAACAGTTTTTCAGTCGCTTTATCAAGCGTTTCTGCCAATATTTGCGCTTTAGTGTTGTCATCGTTTTTGGCCAAGTGCTCAAGCGATTCAGTTAATGCTAGGAACTCACCTAACGAATCCCAACGCAAATGATTTTCCTCAACCAATTGCTGTACGTGCTTAGGTGCAGAACCGCCAGCACCCGTTTCAAACAAACCGCCGCCTTTCATTAGCGGTACTACCGAGAGCATCTTAGCACTCGTGCCCAGCTCCAAGATTGGGAATAGATCGGTCAGGTAATCACGCAAGATATTACCAGTAGCAGATATTGTATCAAGGCCGCGAGCAACGCGCTCTAGGGTATAACGCATAGCACGAACCTGTGACATGATCTCAATATGCAGGCCGTCAGTATCGTGATCCTTTAAGTACATTTTGACTTTTTTGATCAGCTCATTCTCGTGCGGGCGATACGGGTCTAACCAAAAGACAACGGGTGTATCTGATTCACGCGCGCGGCGTACAGCAAGCTTAACCCAGTCTTGAATAGGCAGATCTTTGGTCTGACACATGCGCCAGATATCGCCTTTTTCAACGCGCTGCTCCATTAATACTTCATCCGTCTCTTCGTCAACAATACGAGCGATGCCCGAATCACTGGCTTCAAAAGTCTTATCGTGTGAGCCGTATTCTTCTGCCTTTTGTGCCATAAGACCGACGTTTGGTACTGTACCCATCGTGGTTGGATCAAAGTTGCCATGCCATTTACAGAAATTGATCATCTCTTGATAAATACGAGCAAAGGTAGACTCAGGCATCACCGCTTTGCAATCATACAATTTACCATCAGCGCCCCACATTTTGCCGCCTGAGCGAATCATTGCGGGCATAGAGGCGTCAACGATGACATCACTCGGTGAGTGAAAGTTAGTAATGCCTTTATTAGAGTCAACCATAGCAAGACGCGGACGATGTACTTGGCAGGCATGCAAATCACGCTCAATCTCTTCTTGCAATGAGGTGGGTAGCTCTTTGATTTTTTCGTACAAACTTGCCATACCATTGTTGACGTTGATGCCAAGCTCTTCAAAGAGCGCGCCGTGCTTTTGAAAAGCGTCTTTGTAGTAGGTTCTGACAGCATGACCAAAGACGATAGGGTGAGAGACTTTCATCATTGTGGCTTTTACATGCAATGAGAATAAGATACCCGCTTCACGGCAGTCTTCCATCTCACGCTCATAAAACTCAAGTAAGGAGTCTTTACTCATAAACATCAGATCGATGACTTCTTTGTCTTGTAAAGCGATACCGGTTTTGAAGACATTGACCGTACCATCATCAGTGACACGCTCCATACGGACGCTGCGCGCTTTATCCAGAGTCATCGACTGCTCACCAGCATAAAAATCGCCATCATGCATGTGTGAGACATGAGTCTGTGACCACTGCTTCCACTCGCCCATAGAGTGCGGGTGCTTGCGCGCGTAGTTTTTGACCGCTTTTGGTGCGCGGCGATCTGAGTTACCTTCACGTAAGACGGGGTTGACCGAGCTACCTAGGCTTTTGCCATAGCGCTTGCGTAGCTCTAACTCTTCTTCGGTCTCTGGATCATCAGGGAAATCAGGTATCGCGTAGCCTTTAGCCTGTAGCTCTTTGATAGCGGCTTTGAGCTGCTGTACTGAGGCACTGATATTAGGCAGTTTAATAATATTGGCATTAGGATCTTGCGTGAGTTCACCTAGCTTAGCTAAGTTATTAGGAACGCGCTGCTCCTCAGTTAGGTAATCAGGAAATTCTGCTAAGATACGTGCAGCTACAGAGATGTCGCTGGTTTCAACATCGACGCCTGCAGTTTTAGTAAAGGCTTCAACAATAGGCAAAAAAGATAAAGTGGCTAGCGCTGGAGCTTCGTCGGTTTTTGTATATATAATTTTTGACATTTTAGTATGCTATTCCTTTAGGTTATAGTTAAATTTAGAGTGTGTATCAGCTATTAATAGTAGCAATCATGTTTTCATTCAGTTGAGCATAAGGACAAATATAAAAGGTAAAAGGGTGTTATCTACATTCGATAGAATGATAGTTTGACTATAGCATTTAAACACCCAAAAAGTGAACTGATGACAGTAATTTGTAAGAAAAACACCGCATATTCGATACGTTGTCAATCTTGAATAGTGAACTTGGTATACTATTTTTTGAATGCAGGTTTAGTTATAGGCTGTCACCCCTTATATTCTAACAGCGATTGCGCTGAATATCACCTTTGCCAAGCGATTTTAAGCCGTCTATCCACTACATTTGACCTTAATATTGACTCTATTTTTACCATGCTGAGCTATTCAAATACTGGCAGCTTAGGTGTTTTCTATTATAAAGCTTGACTAATTTTTATCATCAAGTGATATCTATATTTGCAAATTGTGACAGCAAATAGGTATAAATTTGCTAGGCTAATGACTGTAATTGTCGCACGACTAATCCTAAGCAAACTTAAATAAGTAAGCCAAGCACATAACGACAACAACGATTGTGAGACCTATGAATCTAGAGTACGCGTTACTAAATGATACCGACTGGCAGAATAATGCTAAATGGCAAACGCCCGACACGCCCTTTATGTCCTTTGCGTTTTGGCAAGCGCTGACGGACACAGGGGCTATCGGTGAGCAAGCAGGGTGGCTGCCGATATTTATAGTGGTGCATCGCGTCGTAAATGATATGGGAGACTTAGCTACAGAGTCTATCTCTCATCCTGTAGCGGTGCTACCTGTCTTTATAAAGGGTCATCACCGCGGCGAGTTCGTTTTTGATTATGCGTGGGCAGAGGCTTATGCGCGCTACGGCGTCGATTATTACCCGCGGCTGGTAACGAGCGTACCCTATACGCCTATTACCGGTCAGCGCCTGTGGTTGGCAGAGGGCGAAACTTTAACCGACGATATTATAAAAACCGCTATCGCAGGGGTTGATGATATTGCGCGGCAAGTAGGCGCGTCGAGCTGGCATGGGCTGTTTGTCACGCCAAACCTTGCAAACGTTGCCACCACTGCTATGCCAAGTGACGCTGATGTAGAGCTGGCACTTATGGCTCAAGAGATAGATGCTGAGCCGGCGATAATAGAGATGCCAATCCTTGAGCGTCAAGGCTGTCAGTTCTTGTGGCAAAATAAAGATTTGCTCAAAGATGAGCAGCCTTTTGTAGATTTTGAAGGGTTTCTAGCAACCCTTAAAGCTAAAAAGCGCAAGACTATTCGCGCCGAGCGCCGTAAAGTTGCTACGCAAGATATCAGGTGCGTGCGTAAATGCGGTGATGACATTACTGATAGCGACTGGAAGGCCTTTTATCACTGTTACGTGATGACCTATGCAGTGCGCGGGCAGCAGCCTTATTTGACGCTAGACTTTTTTATGGCATTGGCACAGAGTATGCCCGAGCATTTAATGCTCGCGCTCGCCTATGATAGTGCTGATGGTAATAATGAGGACATTATCGCCTGTAGCTTATTCTTATATGACAATCCTGACAGCGACAATGCGACGTTGTACGGACGCTATTGGGGCGCGCTTGCTGATTATGATAGCTTACACTTTGAGTTGTGCTACTACCAAGGGCTTGAGTTTGCGATTGAGCAGGGACTGATGTATTTTGATCCTGGCACTCAAGGGGAACACAAGCTCATTCGCGGCTTTATTCCGACCAAGACCCACTCGATACATCGTATTTATGATCCGCGTTTTGTTCCGGCAATTAGCAACTTTTGCATTGAAGATAGACAGCGTATGGCGCAGTATCGACAGCAGGCGTTTGCGGCTTTGCCTTTTAATGAAGATAATATGCCTACCTTTAATGATGCTCAAATAGATAGCGACGTATAAGGGCCACGCTATAGCAATGCTAAATACCAAGTTATCTCACATGCATACCCCAGCGCCGCCTAATCTTGTGCCGTGGCTCGATGCCAAAGGCTCTTTGACTGCGATGCTAGAAACCAAGGCAGGTCAGCCCCTACGCGTAGAGCGACAGTTTGAGGGCTACAGACTTTTGAGCTTAGCGCAAAAACATCAACTGGGCATTGAGGGCAGAGCGCTTAATCGACCGATGCTAGCATGGGTGCGCGAAGTATATCTATATGGCAACGATGAGGCGCCTTGGGTCTGGGCGCAAAGCCTGTTTCCGCTACCAAGCCTAAAAGGAGATGCTCGTCGCTTGCAACATTTAAAGGGTACGCCAATTGGTTATGTTCTATTTAGGCGCTGCCGCACCTTGCCAAGCCAGCGCTTTATCTCTCATACACATAAAGGTTGGCAGCGGCAAACGCGTTATGACTGGTATGGACGAAAACTGCTTATTAGCGAGACGTTTCTGTCTGGTTTCAATTATTGAAAAACACTTGTTTAATAAATAGATACTGTGTTAGTATTTTGTAACTAAACGTTAGTCTATTATTTCACTGTTATCAAAATATGAGAGTCAATTATGAGCCCATTAAGTCCCGCAAAATTATTTTTGAAGCTATCTAGCACCTTCATCTTGTGTGCCAGTACAATTGCTCTATCGCAAACGGCCAACGCTGGGTTTTTTGATAGCATCTATGATGTGCAAAGAGCGGTAAGCTCCATTGGGCAGACTGCTGATACGTTTCGCGGTAGCAAACAGGCGGTGACAGACTTGGGTGAAGAAGTTGGTTTTATCTCGTCAAATGAAGTAGATAATCAAGTGGGCGGCGTCAAACTTATTGAAGGTGCTCTACTAGCGGGCAAGCTTAAGAATACATCACTGTATAATCAAGCGAGCAACAATTCGATGCAGGTGAGTAGTTTATCTCAGCAAGATACCATTATTTATATGGGTAAAGAGCAGAACGGGTATTATTATGTTCAAACTGATAAAGGCGCAGGCTGGGTATCTAAACCGCTAGTAGGATTGAGATACTAACACTCATTATTTCTACCTACAAAAACAGCCATATCATTTGGCTGTTTTTTAGTTTCATCACAACGTGTTTTCTATCGTATCATTCTTTAAACCATTCAGCTTAAGCTGAGCTTTTTTGCGCTCATAAAGTTATATTTCATGTTAGACTCAGCATACGGCAAGATTTCAGTGCAATATCCTTGCTGAGCATCCACCCTCTATGAGCGCGCTCATAACCTTATCTTAAATAACACTAGTTTTACAAAACCAATAATATAGGACACTCTTATGTTTAAAGACATCTCTATTAAAGATTTTGACCCTGTACTCGCTGACGCGATGGCGTCTGAAAGCAAACGTCAAGAGAGCCATATTGAGCTTATCGCCTCAGAGAACTATTGCTCACAAGCAGTCATGGAAGCACAAGGCTCAGATCTGACCAATAAATATGCCGAAGGCTATCCGGGCAAGCGCTATTACGGCGGCTGCGAATACGTCGATATCATTGAGCAGCTCGCGATTGACCGTGCCAAAGAGCTATTTGGCGCCCAGTACGTCAACGTCCAGCCGCATTCAGGTTCTCAGGCCAACTCAGCGGTTTTTTTAGCACTCCTTGAAGCCAATGATACGGTACTTGGTATGAGCCTCGACGCGGGCGGTCACTTGACTCATGGCGCGCATATCAACTTCTCAGGCATTAACTACAATGCGGTGCAGTACGGTCTAAATGAAGCAGGCGAGATTGATTATGATCAAGTCGACAGCCTAGCCCGCGAGCACAAGCCTAAAATGATTATCGCAGGCTTCTCCGCCTATTCTCAAGTGGTCGATTGGCAGCGTTTTCGTGATATCGCTGACGAAGTAGGGGCGTACTTTTTGGTCGATATGGCGCACATTGCAGGCCTTGCCGCTACTGGCGCGTATCCAAGCCCCGTACCATTCGCCGATGTGGTTACCAGCACCACGCACAAAACCTTACGTGGCCCGCGCTCAGGCATTATCTTATCGCGTGATGATAAGCTGGCCAAAAAGCTCAACTCTGCCGTGTTCCCTGGCAACCAGGGCGGCCCGCTTATGCATGCCATCGCAGGCAAAGCGGTGTGCTTTAAAGAAGCCTTAGAGGACAATTTTAAGACTTACCAAGAGCAAGTGGTCAAAAATGCCAAAGCTATGGCAGAGGTCATCATGGATCGCGGTTACGATATCGTCTCTGGCGGCACCGAAAACCATCTGATGCTTATCAGCCTAGTTAAACAAGAAATGACGGGTAAAGAAGCGGATGCATGGCTTGGTGATGCTTATATTACGGTTAACAAAAACGCGGTGCCTAACGATCCAAAATCACCGTTTGTGACTTCAGGTATCCGTATTGGTACGCCAGCGGTAACCACGCGCGGCTTTGATGAAGCTGACGTAAAAGAGCTAGCAGGCTGGATGTGTGATGTCTTAGATAGCCTCGGTGATGAGCAAGTAATCTCTGATACGCGCGAAAAGGTAAAAGCCATCTGCGCCAAAAAGCCTGTGTACGCAAAGAATCAGTAATTTCTTTTACCTGCTTTTAGACGTATAAAAATAGAAACCGCTTGGCTTAGGCTTGGCGGTTTTTTTAGTTTAAGTATAACAACACATTTGAATATGAGCGGCACCTCACAGCATAGTGCATTAAATCAATCTAGCTTAATTGCGCAAGCCATAAGTTAATAGCAAATCCAATAAATAATAATCCTGTAAAACTCATGCTCACCATAATGAGTAGAGGATATTGATTAAATTTGTTTGATAAATTTTTGCCTGCAAAAACCATAACGCTTAGATAGCTAAAGCTAATCATCTGCAAAATGATGGCAAGTACTAAGAAGGATAAAAAGGGACGCGGATAGCTCGGCTCAACGAACTGTACAAAAAAGGATAAGAAAAACAAGATCGCTTTTGGATTGGTCAGGCTAAGTAGTAACGCGCGATTAAAGAAGTTTTGGTGAATAGGCGCGGTTATCGGTTTTGGCTTAGCATCAGCTAGCAAAGCTCTATGACGAAAATTTTGATAAGCGCCTATCAAGAGTTTGGCACCCAAATAAAATAAGTATAGGCCGCCTATTAACTTAATACCCGTAAATAAAATAGGATAGAGTTTGAGCAGGCTACCCATTCCGAGAACCGTAACGATTATCAAAATGCTATCGCCAACGAATATACCAGCTACCGTATGATAGCCTTTGCGCACGCCATGTGCAGCAGACACCGACAGACAATATAAGCTATTTGGTCCTGGCAATAGGATAATGATTATGGAACCAATAATATAGGTCGTCAGGTCAGTAATACCGAACATAAAAAATCCTTTGACAGGCCATAATGCATTGACTACTAATGTAAGTTGCTATTTTCGATAACTAATTGGCGATGCCCATTCTATAACACTCTACCAACTAAAGAGCATAATATTATTAAGTTGTTTCACTTGTAACGCTATGCCTTCTCTTGTGTTTGTCGCCATATCAAACGTGCCTAAAAGCGGTTTGATACTATAAGTATGGTAAGCAATAAAAAACCGCTTAGCTGAGGCTGAGCGGTTTTTTAGAGCTACTATTTCGTGATTTCTAGGTAGACTAATGTTCATTATAAAATTTAATTTTATTAAATAAACTAGAGGAAACGGTCAATTTTATAAATTTATATCGACAGTATTTTATAGATATCCAAAATATGATGACTCCAGATCACAGCTGTGAACTCTAAGAAAGTATCTAACTTATTATAATATATGATTGTTTTTGTTTATTAAGTTAAATTAGTATATTATTAGCGGTGACAATTGGGTAATAATAGTAATACAAATCGTAATATATGATTACCTATTGAATATTGATGTCATGACAATAGTTCAGAAAGTTACTTTCGCAAAAGGGATTTTCACAAAAGGGATTTTTATGAAAAAACAACCGTTAGTCGCTATGGTGCTACTACTTAGCGCCACTCTCGCGCGAGCTGCTGAAGAATCAGCTGTGGTCGTTGAGCAATCGGGTTTAGAAGCATTTGGTGCAGGTCTCGATGGGTTTATGGGCAATGCCTTTGGTTGGTTCGTCGACCTTATTTTCTTTTCAGTACCACTTGGTGATGTCAGCTTTCCGCTTATTGTGGGTTGGTTGTTAGTTGCCGCGCTAGTGTTTACCTTTTACTTCGGATTTATTCAGTTTCGCCAAATAGGGTTGTCTCTAGATATTGTTAGAGGCAAATATACCGATCCCAATCCTGCTACCAAAGAAGAAGGCGAGGTCAGTCATTTTCAAGCCCTAGCTACTGCTTTATCAGGTACCGTTGGTCTTGGTAATATCGCAGGCGTTGGTGCAGCGCTTGCCATTGGTGGTCCTGGTGCTACCTTTTGGATGATTATGGTTGGCCTATTCGGTATGGCGACCAAGTTTGTAGAGTGTACGCTCGGTGTCAAATACCGTACGATACTACCATCTGGGGCTGTATCTGGTGGCCCTATGTACTACCTAAGCCGCGGTATGGCTGAACGTGGTATGGGCGGATTAGGTAAGTTTTTAGCGGTTGGTTTTGCTCTCATGTGTATTCTAGCAACCTTTGGTGCTGGTAACATGTTTCAGGGTAACCAAGCCTTTGCAGTTATGAGCTCTACCTTTAGTATTCCAACAGAGTACAGTTTATTCTTTGGTATTGGTTTGGCTGTTTTAGTTGGTATGGTTATCATCGGTGGTATGCCGCGCATTGCAACCGTTACCGAAAAAGTCGTACCCTTTATGGCCTTGTTATACATCACTATGGCGGTAATCGTATTAGTTGCTAACTTTAATCTTATTGGCGCCGCATTCGGTGAGATTTTCACAGGTGCCTTCACAGGTGCAGGCGTAGCTGGTGGCTTTATTGGCGCACTTATTCAAGGTTTAAAACGTGCGACTTTCTCTAACGAAGCCGGTGTTGGTTCAGCCGCTATTGCTCACTCAGCAGTAAAAACCAAAGAGCCTGCTACGGAAGGTTTAGTCGCTTTGCTTGAGCCTTTTATTGATACGGTTGTTATCTGTACCATGACGGCGCTGGTTATTACTATCTCTGGGGTAAACACTGTCGCAAACTTGCAAACCCAAGCGCTCACTGGTGTGGATCTAACCCGTGCAGCCTTTATGGAAACGGCGCCTATCTTTCAGTATTTCCTAGCTGTGGCGGTATTGCTGTTCGCTTTTTCGACGATGATTTCATGGTCATATTATGGCCTAAAAGCTTGGACTTACCTCTTTGGTGAAGGTAAAGGCGGCGAGATGATATACAAACTTATCTTCTTGGTCTTCGTCGTTATCGGTACCATCGTACAGTTTAGCTTTGTCATCGACTTCTCAGATGCCGCGCTCTTTGCAATGGCGATCTTTAACATCATCGGTCTGTACTTCTTGATGCCAGTTGTGAAAAGAGAGATTAATTCTTTTGTCGCTCGCGTGAAGAGTGGTGAAATTAAAAAGTACAAATAGCGAGTTTGATTCAAAAACTTTAGTTTCTTAATACGTTATAAAAGCCCGCTAAGCACTATCTTAGCGGGCTTTTTGCTATCTGCCAATTGTAATTGGCTAGACGCTTAGCAAGACGCCCAAATGTCATGTGATTTAAACTTTTATACGACTACCCACAGCTGCGGCTGCCCAAAATCTCTAAAAGCATCTTCAATCATACTTTTAAACACGTTAAAATCCTCAGTATTAATTTGCTTTACATCCGTCAAATCTAAACGTAAATGCTTAGCATCGCTATCGGTTAAGCAGTCCCAAGCACTATCCCAATTATGTGCAAAGTAGTCAGGAAAACTAAGCGCCTTATCCAATGCGGTTAATAGAGCGGCTTTGTCCAGCACTTCTTTGATAACGATATTAACTGCTCGCTTGGGTATAGCAGTCGTCTTGCTATCTTGGTTTATATAATGAATGGCTTGGCTCATTTATCTCACCTGTAATTGGCTAAAACTGTCGTAGTGATCAACAGTTAAATAATAGACGGTTGGCGGATTGCCACCTGTGACGATACGGCGCGCGCCGCGATGAGAGACGCCAGGGGTAGGTACAGTGTACTCTCGGTAGTAGCCACTGGCCTCTTGGGGCAGGTGACCTTCACGATTATAAAAAGTTGTGCCGTCTTTAGCAGGATAAGGGAAAGGCCCGCCCTGCCCAATAAGCGCAATAGTATTGTCAATTTGCGCGTCACCTGTGATAGCGTTTTGATTGGTAGTTTCTGCTGATTGAGCAATAGTAGTGGACCCAGGGCCATTATCAAAAATCGATTGTAGATCACCAAAGAAATAGGCAGCTAAGGCGATGATAGCGATGATGCTAAATAGGCGTGAGATAGGACTGCGCTTTGTTTGACCGATGCGGCGCTGATTACTTTTATGGTTTTTAGAGTTGCCTTGAAGATTGGCGTTCGCTGCGCGCTTTGGCGTCTTTTTTGCAGAGTGTGACAGTGGCGTCTCTTGTAGGTTCAGCGATGTCGAGGTTACCTCAAGGGCACGCAACTGGTTTTTGTCATTGCGCTCGCTGGTAAAGTAGACGCGCTGACCAATACTGACAGGCTCAGACAAGCGTACTGTTGTGATGTGAAAGAACACATCTTCATTTTGATCGTCCACATCGATAAAGCCATAGCCTTTATCCTCGTTCCAGTGCTTAATAGTGCCGCTTTGCATAAGCCAGCTGTCCTATGATTTAGATTTTTAGATAGTATATATAACTTAGTTATAACGCACAAAAACGCCAGCGACTAGGCTGGCATTTTTTATTTAGATTAGATCAATTAAGCGCGGGTTTCACCGTGGCCATAGACGATCCATTTTTGTGAGGTGAGACCCTCAAGTCCTACAGGACCGCGGGCGTGAATTTTGTCCGTTGAGATACCGATTTCAGCACCGAGTCCATACTCAAAACCGTCAGCGAAGCGGCTAGAGGCGTTAATCATCACGCTGGCTGAATCGACTTCCCGGATAAAGCGCTGCGACTTGGTATAATTATCAGTGATAATGACATCAGTATGCTGACTACCGTGGGTATTGATATGCTCAATCGCGTCATCGATACCGCTGACGACTTTGACAGCTAAAATCGGCGCTAGATACTCAGTGTCCCAGTCCTCAGAAGTGGCCGCTGACAGATGACCGTTTAGCGTCGCATTGTCTTTTAATATCGCTTGCGCTTTGTCATCGACACGCAGTTGCATGGCATTATCCGCTTTGATAATAGCTTCAGCGATTTGTGGCAGCAGCTCATCTGCGACTGCTTCGTCAACGAGTAGCGTCTCCATTGTATTGCACGTGCCATAGCGATGCGTCTTAGCATTAACACTAACTTCTATCGCAATCTTAGGATCGGCATCACTATCTATAAAGGTGTGACAGTTACCGTCTAAATGCTTGATCACAGGCACTTTGGCGTCGTTGCTGATACGCTCAATTAGACCTTTGCCGCCGCGCGGCACGATGACATCGACGTATTTAGTCATCGTAATCAGCTCGCCGACAGCAGCGCGATCAGTGGTCTCTAGCACTTGTACACTATGCTCAGATAAACCTGCATTGGCGAGCCCTTTGTGAATGCACTTAGCAATCGCCTGATTGGACTCAAAAGCCTCGGAGCCGCCGCGCAAGATAATCGCGTTGCCCGATTTGAGCGCCAGTGATGCCGCTTCTAAAGTCACATTAGGGCGCGATTCATAAATCATGCCGACGACGCCGAGCGGTACGCGCATTTTACCCAGATGGATACCAGAGGGACGATAGGTCATGTCGGTGACCGCGCCTATAGGGTCAGGTAAGGCGGCAACATCTTTGAGACCTTGCAGCATACCGTCAAAACGGGCGTCATTTAATTCTAAGCGGTCGAGTAATGCTGAGTCTAAATTGTTCTTTTCACCTTTATCCATATCGATTTTGTTGGCGGATAAGATGTCTTGTTTGGCATCGACTAACACGTCATGAATAGCAATGAGTGCTGCGTTTTTGTCCCCTGTATTAGCAGCAGCGAGCGCGCGAGAAGCGGCGCGGGCTTGTTTGCCGACGGTTTGCATATAAGTATGAATATCTGTCGTTGATTGAGTCATAACTAATAATCCTTATGTGATAAATGATAGATATTGATAGGCTGATGACGCTAACTGTATAAAAGACATGTGGATATAAGGTTTGTAAATATTAGACACACCTAAAAGCAGAAAAATCTGCTTCATGTTATCAGATGCCGTTATAAGTGATAGGTAAGTAACGGTTTTGTTAGCGTCTTGGCGTTATGCCATTTAACATAGAGGAGATTGCGTCGTTAGTAAAGATGAATTTGTGAACAGCATTCATTTGTAATCGGCAATTAACCCTTAATGCGCCTATTGATAGAACAAATATGATAGAACAAATATGATAGAACAAATATGATAGAACAAATACGGTTACGCAGTTTTAACAGAAAGCGGCCTTAAATACTAAGGTCAACCAGTAGCAATAGCAGTACAATGATCAGCACCAAAGCATTTTTACCACTTACTCAAAAAGGAGCTCATATGACTGCTACCGAGAAAAAAGCAAAACCTATCATATCTAAAAAATGGTTGTATGGCTCCTTAGTCGCACTGGCACTGATCTGGGGCGTCTATACCAACACCGAAGCCGCTAATAATGGGGCACCAAACTCAGTGGAACAAGTACAGATCGATAATGGCAATGACGACATCGATATCGTTACGGACGATGATTATGCTAGTGATGACGATATTGACAATGACAATGACAATGACAATGACAATTATAATGATGATGATGATACTGACCAAGAGTGGGGCTATGACTCTTTAGATGACGAAGAGTAAATGTTATTACTTTTAACAACTAAATAATGATGAGTGATTATATTATGCAAAAATCTATTTATAAAAACCTATTGCTGGCGACATTAGCAACTTCAGTACTCGCTTTGAGCGCTTGTGAAGACAAAGGCTCTAAAACCAGCGAAGATGATCCGACTTATGATGCGCAAACTGAAATTGAGCAAGAAGCCACTAGCGTCGATAATGATATGCCAGCAGACGATGTGGCTATTGCAAGCGCCAATGATGGTGTTGCGATGGACAACGAGGTTATGAATGACGATGTTGCTATTGCTACAGCGGATGACTCAGAGGTTCTTGATGGCACTGAATCATCAGAGCACGTGTCTACTTACTAAATCAGTAGATAGTAGGGCGCAAAAGACACTGAGATGCTAAAATAACGCTCAAATGTGCTACGGCAGATTTGAGCTTTTTTGTGTCTTTATTTGAATAGACAAATACACGTTTGCCTTTTGGCTGTATTTTAGGCGACAATATGCAACCTTTCGTCGCTGCCAAATCAATTAATCTATTAGATAAAAGCACTTAGATTCTAACTTCTTATTACTCATACCTATTGGAAACCTGCTAAATCATGCTTGATATCGCAAAAGATCCGACTCGTCCTATCGCCTTAGACCTAGAAGATATTCATAAAAGCTATGGCTCACTAGCAGTACTCAAAGGCGTGTCTTTGACCGCGTATGATGGCGATGTCATCTCTATATTAGGCTCGTCAGGCTCTGGGAAATCAACTTTGCTGCGCTGCATCAATATGCTAGAAAAACCGAATAAAGGTCGCATCACGATCGGTAATGATGAGCTGATGCTAAAACCGGGTAAGTCAGGTGAACTGCAAGCGGCGGATGTCAAAGAATTAGAGCGGCTGCGCGCCCGCGTAGGATTTGTATTCCAAAACTTTAATCTGTGGCCGCACAAGACCATTTTGCAAAATATCATCGAAGGGCCGACGCAGGTTCTCAAAGTTAAAAAAGCGCAAGCGATCAGCGATGCTGAAAAGCTACTCGATAAAGTGGGTTTACTCGATAAAAAAGACGCTTATCCGGCGAATTTATCGGGCGGCCAGCGTCAGCGCGTTGCCATTGCACGCGCCTTAGCAATGCAGCCGCAGGTTTTGCTGTTCGATGAGCCAACCTCAGCGCTAGATCCAGAACTGGTTAATGAAGTGCTCGCTGTGATGCGTGAGCTGGCAGAGGAGGGGCGCACGATGCTGATTGTGACTCATGAAATGCGCTTTGCTCGTGAAGTCTCAAGCCAAGTGGTGTTTTTGCATCAAGGCGTGATAGAGGAGATGGGTACACCTGAGCAAATATTTGACAATCCAACCTCTGAGCGCGTCAAAGACTTTATGTCGTCGCATCGTCAGTAACCACGTTTTTAGCTATATCAATAACCATGTTTTTAAAAGTACTACTCATTAAATCCATACTATGGATAAACAATCCTCTAGTAACAGACTTTCATTAAAAAATTATTGCACAATAATGACAGCTCAGTTGCAAAATGTTTGTTTTTGATATTTGAGTCAGGTATTATCAAAGAGTTTATGCAGCGCTCCAAGCTGTCCTCACTTTATATCAGCAAGTTCTATGGTTTGGCATGGATGTCAGATCATTATTCTTGCGTATTTATTCAACACTAAGGAATGTAAGATGTCGAATTCTCGCCTATTGTGGTCATCGATGACCGTCGCTACCGCTATGCTGATTGGGGCATGTAGCCCAGCTACTGATGAGACTGCTACTGACGCCAACGTAGATGCGGCTACCACAGATACCGCGACTAAGACCATACGTATTGCCACCGAAGGCGCTTACCCTCCTTTTAACATGACCAATGCTGATGGTAGTCTGTCAGGTTTTGATGTTGATGTCGCCAACGCCCTATGCGAGCAGATGCAAGCACAGTGCGAGATTGTCGCGCAAGATTGGGACGGTATTATCCCAGGTCTATTGGCACAAAAATATGATGCGGTCGTCGCTGGTATGTCAATCACTCCTGAACGCCAAGAAAAAGTCGATTTTACTGAGCCTTACTTCGCTAATACTATGGTGTGGCTAACTGATACCGAAAGTGGTTTTGATCCTATGGCGATCAAAGACCTCACTTTGGGCGGTCAGCGTTCAACCACACCTGGTGCTTATCTACAAGATAACTATGAAGGCAAAGATGGCAATACCGTTCAGTTGTATGACAACTATGATAATGCCTATCTGGATCTAAAGTCAGGTCGTAGCAATGCAGTCCTCGCCGAAAAAGTCTCGGCCAAATCATGGCTGGCTGATAATACTGAAGGCTTCGGTATAGTAGGCGATGAGATCGATAACAATGACAACATCGCTATCGCCGTTCGTAAAGATGATCCGTTAAGAGATGAGTTTAATAAAGCCCTTAGTGAAATCCGTAGTAATGGTGAGCTGGCACGTCTTGAGCAAGAAAATTTTGGTCAGTAAATGAGTTGAGTTATTCTAATTCTAAAAGTACTGCTCTCGCTCACACCTATTATTTGACGCAATATACTAAGGACTTACTACAATGAAAAACTTAACCACACTAAAATCTAAAGCCAAATGGCTTGCGCCTGTCAGTATCGCGATGCTGATGGTTGCAGGCTGTAGCAATAATAGTACGACTACTGATGAGACAGTAGCGGTCGATACGGCGACTACCGATGCGCCAATGAATATCAAAATCGCCACTGAATCAAGCTACAAGCCGTTTAGTTATACTGACGCTGATGGCAAATTAATTGGCTATGAGATTGAACTGATTGATGCTCTATGCGCGCAAATGAAAGCCGACTGTGAAGTAATCTCACAAGATTGGGACGGCCTAATACCTGGTCTAAATGCACAAAAATTCGATGCGATTATCGCTGGCATGTCGATCACGCCTGAGCGCCAAGAAGTTATCGAATTCTCTGACCCATACTTTTATAGTGGTATTGTCCTTATCGGCAAAAAAGGCGATGATCTGACGATAGATAATTTGGCAGGTCAGCCAATCGGTTCACAGCGCTCTACTGTATCTGCGCAGTACTTGCAAGATGAGCATCCAAATGCTGACATCAAATTCTACGATACTCAAGATAACGCCTATTTAGATCTTACATCAGGTCGCGTACGCGCAATGATGTCGGACAAAGTTACAGGCATTGACTGGTTAAAGACGCCAGCAGGGCAGGATTACGAAATCAAAGGCGCTGAGATCAATACTGATGAAGACGCGATGGGCATTGGCTTTCGTAAAGATGATCCTTTAGTTGCCAAATTCAATCAAGCCCTTGGCGAGCTCAAAGACAACGGCACTTATGAGCAAATCACCGCCAGCTATTTTGGCACCAGCTCAACGGCTGCCGCGCAGCAAGCGGCTAACGATAGTGTCGAAGAAGTACTCGTCATCGATGAGGGTAGCGTAGAGGGTAACGCGCTGATCGCTGAAGAAGAGCAAGCAGAGGCTATGGCTAACTAATATTTGGATTAAGTATCAAGGATGATCATGATAAAGACTTTTGTATCACTGGTAGCGATATCAGCACTGGCATTATCAGGCTGTAGTAATAGCCAAGATACTGGCGCTGAGCCTGTAGACGCGGCTCCCAATACCGATGAAATCTTACGCGTGGCAACAGAAGGTGCTTATGCGCCTTTTAACTATACCAATGCTGATGGCTCATTAGGTGGGTTTGATGTCGAAATGGCTAATGCTATATGTGACGATATGAAAGTCACTTGTGAAATTATGGCGCAAGATTGGGATGGTATCATTCCAGGACTCAAAGCGGGCAAATACGATGCTATCGTGGCGGCGATGTCAGTGACGCCAGAGCGGGCGCAGCAAGTGAGCTTTACAGATCCTTATTTTAGCAACACTTTAGTGTTTTTAGCCAAACAGGGCAGCAGTTTTGATCCAAGTAACCCTGATGATATCAATACTAATTCTATCGCCGCGCAGCGCTCTACTATCTCATCACAGTGGCTAGAGGGCGAATACCCTGACGCGAATATGATGCTATATGACACGCTAAGCAATGCATTCTTAGATTTAGGTTCAGGTCGCGTTGATGCGATGGTCTCTGACAAGCTGCCTGCTATCGAATGGCTCAGCTCAGAATCTGGCAGCGGTTACGTGCTAAAAGGCGATGAGATCGATATCAAAGACAACTTTGCGATCGCAGTACGCCCAGGTGATGAGCTTGAGGGTAGAATAAATCAAGCGCTTGCTAATATCAAAGCTGATGGCACCTATGATGCGCTTAATGATAAGTACTTTTCAGTAAGCACGCAGTAGCCAGTACGAAACAGCAGCTGCTAAAATACAGTAGTTGCTAAAATACAATGACTAAGCTATTGCAAGAAAGACATTACCGCTTTGGTGATGTCTTTTTTGTATGCATAGCGCTGCTGGTATATGATAAAATCAGCGCTCAGTTTGCTGCGCTAGTCATAAGGGTTGTAGCGCGCTTTTATAAGGTCACTATCTGACACATTATAAAAACGTTATAAACACGTTGTTTGAGACGATAGTAAACGACTATTTTATTGATAATACAAAGAGAATAAGTGAATAATTGTGTTTGACCTACAAGGATTTGGCGCGCTATTGTTAAGCGGCGCCGCTGTCACTATCAAGCTTGCGGTAACCAGCCTAATTATCGGTATGGTATTAGGTCTGCTTGGTGCAACAGCAAAACTCTCTGACGTCTGGATACTGCGCAAGCTTGCGACAGTATATACGGCGACGATGCGCGGTATTCCTGAGCTGCTCTTAGTCCTGTTTATCTACTATGGCGGCTCTATCTTGTTGATGAGTATTCTCAAGAGATTCGGCTATAACGAGTACGTCGAGGTCAGTGCTTTTTGGGGCGGTGTTATGGCGCTATCCATCGCTTTTGGCGCTTATGCAACCGAAATCTTTCGGATGTCTATACAAGAGATTCCGATAGGTCAAAGCGAGGCGGCGCAAGCGGTCGGTATGCGTCCTTTTCAGATATTTTACCGTATTACCTTACCGCAAGTCTGGCAAATTGCACTACCAGGTTTAGGTAATTTATTCTTAGTGCTGCTCAAAGATACCGCTTTGGTCTCTGTCGTCGGTCTCAAAGACATCATGTATCAGTCCTCGCGCGCCGCGCAGTCAACGCAGCAGCCTTTTACCTTTTATATGGCAGCTGCGATTATCTATTTGGGTTTGACCATGCTTATCACAGGCTTTATGCTTTGGCTGGAATGGCGTGCCAATCCAGCGGCGCGCTATGCCAAAAAACTAAGCCGTCAATCTGCCCCTAGCCAACCGATCGCCAAGTAGAGGAGAGTCACTTATGGATTGGAATTGGCAAGTTATTTTTGAGCATATCCCAGACCTCTTAGGCGGCGCAGTATTGACTGTGCAGCTGGTCGTGGTCTCAGGTATTATCGGGCTATTTTTTGGTCTAGTATTAGCGCTACTGCGATTGTCCAAAAGCTGGGTCATACAGATATTACCTTTTTTATATATTTTCTTCTTTCGCGGTACGCCGCTGCTGGTACAGATATTTTTGATCTATTATGGTTTGGGCCAGTTTGAGTGGATACGGGAGTCGATGCTTTGGGATCCTGTGCTTAGCCAAGCCTACTGGTGCGCTATAATTGCCTTTACCTTAAATACGAGTGCTTATCTGGCTGAGATTATTCGCGGTGCGATTCAGACCATACCAGTAGGTGAGCTTGAAGCCGCTGATGCGATCGGAATGTCCAAATGGCAAAAGCTTACGCGCATTACCCTGCCGCGCGCTTTTGGTATTGTCATTCCCGCCTATAGTAACGAAGTCATCTTTATGCTCAAAGGTAGCGCGCTCGCCTCAACCATAGCACTCATGGATATCACTGGGGTGGCTCGTACGATTAGTGCGCGCACTTATACCTTGATGGAGCTGTTCTTTGCCGCAGGTATTGTTTATCTGCTGCTGTCATGGGTAATCTTGTTTAGCTTTAGACTCTTTGAGAAGCGAATGAATCGCCATGCCAGCTACGTGCCGCCAGATGTTATGACCAATACCATTCCGTAATAAGTTGGAGTTTAAACCACAAGTTATTCGTGGTTTAGACCTCATCACTTAAATAGTGCCCTATCTATTAACTGTAGCTATCAATTTGTAGTGAGGATTTTGTATGAGTCAATCGTCACATATGTCTTTAGTAAATACTATTGATGATAACGTTAATGATGATAGTGCGATAAAAGCTAGCGAGAGTTTGCGTGCGTCTATCGGTAAAGTCGTTTGTGTCGGCCGCAATTATGCCGCGCACGCCGCTGAGCTTAGCAATGAGATACCTAGTGCCCCTATGCTTTTCATGAAGCCTGCCTCCTCTGTAGTTTCTATCAGGCAAGATATCATCCGTCCCGACCCACAAGTGTATGGCGAAACGCATTATGAGACGGAGCTATGTATTCAGCTGGCATGTGATCTAAGTGCAGCGACTGCTGAGCAAGCCCGCCAGGCAATATGTGGGTTAACTTTAGGTCTTGATTTGACCTTGCGCGAGCTTCAAAGCGCGCTCAAAGCCAAAGGTCATCCTTGGGAGCGTGCTAAATGTTTTGATGGTGCATGCGTACTTGGCGATTGGCTTGATCCAAAAGCGGTTGGAGATTTGACGCAAGTACATTATCAATTGCACATCAATGATAAGCTGGCGCAAGATGGTGATAGTGCCTTAATGCTGTTCTCAGTTTATGATTTACTTGCTGATATCAGCCATGCCTTTAGCTTACAAAAAGGCGATATCATCATGACCGGTACCCCAAGTGGCGTTGGCGCGCTAGGAGCGGGTGACAAGCTCATGCTTTGTCTTGGTGATCATCAATGGATAACGTCAGTGCGATAACGTCGCCGCAGTTATATCAGATGTCAGTTCATCATAATTATAGTAATGATGGCTTGTTGCGCTTCGTTGGTCGTCAAATTCCTACCGCCCATAACAAGCACACTTGTGAGTCAATCCCTTTTCTTCTCTTTGCTTGCGTTAAGGGCTAGTATGTCAAATACCCTTTAACCGCTGAGCACGTCACCACTATGAACAGCACAGAGAACAGCCCAGATTCACTCGACACCATTCACGATCTATTCTCTAGTGCTCGGCACAAGACCGAAGCTTGCACGATCGCTGAGAGCATGCCGCTACATGCCGACTTATATGAACAAATCGCTCAGCTTGAGTCAATCGATGAGAACGAAGTCGCCAAACTATTAGAAGATGACGGCGATCCGATATTACCGCGTCAGCCGATTACTTTAGGTGATTTTTTTGAGGGTCTAGCGCAGCTGGCGACTATGGGCGTGGTCGAGGTCACAGATATCGTTGAGGCGATTCACCGCGAGGTGATTTTGCGTCCTTTAGGGCGGTTTAATGATGAAGGTCATTTCAACAACTGGCAGCGCGGTATCACTGGGCGTATCTACGGTACAGTTCGTCATATTATGCTGCTAGTTGGCAATAACTTATCATCAGTACTACGCCTATATAAAAGTGTTTCCAATGACAAAACACAACAGCCTTTGCCTGAGTCCTTAAAAAAGCTAGTCAATGTTTTTAATGGGGTCATGGGCGATCACTTAGTTAATCACAATAACGCGCTTGCCATCTCTATGGCATTGTATGATAGGTACGGTCAGATACAGCGCCGAGAGCTCTCTGGACGCGTCATTATTTTGTGTCATGGCCTATGTATGAGTCATTTAAGTTGGCAGCCTGCCAAAGGTGACGGTTTGGGCGACTTTATCTTAAATAGTCAGCCTGACGCTACGGTACTATATTTAGATTACAACACTGGACGCCGTATCTCACGCAACGGTCATACGCTCTCCAAAGTCCTGCAAAACCTCGTCGATAATAATCCAGCACTGACACAAATCGATCTGGTTGGTCACAGTATGGGCGGCTTAGTTGCGCGTAGTGCGCTGTTTTATGGTCAGCAAGATCGCATGAGCTGGGTTAAAGGTGTTGGCAACCTGGTGACTCTAGGCTCGCCTCATCACGGCGCTATTCTTGAGCGCATTGGCTTTATGGTACAAGATATCATCGCCAAACTCCCTTTTGCAGGCTCTCTTGCCAAATTGGGTGATATGCGTAGCGCAGGTATTATTGATTTGCGCCATGGTAGTATCCGTGATGCCGATTGGAAGTCTTTGGAGGGCCGCAATGTGTTGCCACAAGACTTTCGTCATCCTGCGCGCTTGCCTCGGCACGTGAATACATTTTTTGCTGCCGCCACTTTGATTGAGACTTATTATGGCTCAAAGGTATCAAACGTCGTAGGGGATGGGCTGGTATCTATAGATTCGGCATTAGGTGAGCATGCTGATGAGCATACTTTAATGCTACCCGATGGCAACAAAGCGATATTTTATGGCGTAAGTCACATGAACTTAATGTACAACGAACGCGTTTTTAGACAAGTGGTAATGTGGCTACTTGATAATGGTAAAACGGACTACTCAAAAGAGTCTCGCGTACACTCTTATCCCGATACGGTAGAAGTGGTGATCTAATAGCGCACTGACAAAAAACCCTCAAGCGGCATACTTGAGGGTTTTATTATAGGTAGCTTGATATTGTATTTGGCTTAATATTGTATTTAGCCTGATATTGTATTTGAGCTACTATTTAAACAAAGCCTACTCAGCAAATATCGCTGACACATCTTCTTTATCAAAAGTGTAGACTGCGCCGCAAAACCCGCAATCCATCTCAAAGCTGCCGTTTTGCTCGGCTAAAATATCTAGCGCTTCGGTCTCGCCAATCTGCTCAATCGCCATCGCGCATTTCTCGCGCGAACAAGTACAACCAAACGCTAACGTCACAGGATCAGGAGCGACGACGTTCTCTTCATTATATAGACGATAGATAATCTCGCTGGCGTCCAAAGTTGTCAGCTCCTCGTCCTTGACCGTACGAGTGAGCAGCGACAGGCGAGTCCACAAGTCATCATCGATACCCGCGTCTTCGTTTTGCTCAACCTCATAAGCCTCTTCAGCGGTACGTGGCAGCATTTGTACCAAGATACCTCCAGCTTGCAAGCCGTCTGAGGCAAGACTGATTAGAGTCGGAATCTGCGCTGACTGCTTTTGGTAATGGGCAAGGCACTGAGCTAGATTATCATGGGTACGCTCAACGATGCCTTGATATGCCTCGCCGCCATTAGGCTGAATATTGATAAACAATACGCCTTGACCTGTTGCGCCAAGCTCAGCAAACGCCTCATCAGCATAAGTCATGTTATTCCAAGCTTGTACTTGCTCATCCGTCTGTCCCTTCCAGCTGGCAAGCGCGCGTATGATACCGTCTTGATCACACTCTGCCATCGCCCAGTTAAGCAAGCTGTCGCTGTCTGATGATTGCAGCTGAATAGATAGATGACCATCGATTTTGACGGTACCGATAAGCAAACTTGCTGCCGTCAACATCTCACCTAACAAGCGCCTGATGGCCTCGGGATAATCTTTTTGAGCGATAGTTGAAGCATAACTGCGCGACAAGCGCACCACATCACCGCGCACAGGGGAGTCCTCGATAAAAAATCGCTGACGCACATCAGTAGTGCTGCTATCGTTATTATGCTGTGTATTTGTGGTTTGGGTATCTGAAGTCATAAGTCATTTATTCTTTGAAAAGGTGATAGCTTTATGGGGATTATCAAAGATTTATCAATCATGTGCGCGTATGTTTGAGACTTATATCGCAGTTATTCTGAATGTAAATATAGAACAGATGTAGACAACTAAAGTGAGAATATAACGCGTCCTAAGAAAAGTGTTGTAAAGTAACATAAAGTTGCACTATTATGAACGCTAGGTAAACATTTCAACAAGTAACAAGTAAATATTGATAAGCAATTATTTTAAATAAAAGCAACTGCATGGACGCTTAGCGAGGACTTTACCTGCGCGCAGGCGTCCTCTTAAATTTGTATTGTGATAAAAGGATGTATCTCATGGCTTACGCTTTAACAAAACCTTTAACCTTCGCCGCCCTATTAGCTTTGGGTTTGACAGGTTGCAACAACAGTAATCAGACCGCAACTGAAGAGGCGCCCG
Organism: Psychrobacter sp. T6-4; assembly: GCF_052258425.1. Classification (NCBI taxonomy): domain Bacteria; kingdom Pseudomonadati; phylum Pseudomonadota; class Gammaproteobacteria; order Moraxellales; family Moraxellaceae; genus Psychrobacter; species Psychrobacter sp. T6-4. Next base: position 70,144 of record NZ_JBQQEZ010000006.1, on the reverse strand, counting down.
CAGATGGTGCTACGACAGAAGCGGCTGCCAATCCTAATGGCACTCTGCAAAAGATCAAAGACTCAGGCACTATCGTAGTCGGTTACCGTGATTCTTCTATTCCGTTTTCTTATATCGCAGATGATCCTAACCAGCCAATGGGTTACGCGCATGACTTAGAGATGAAAGTCGTTGAAGCTATCAAGCAAAACCTAAACATGCCAGATCTAAACGTTCGCTATAATTTGATCACTTCACAAACTCGTATTCCACTCGTACAAAACGGTACAGTCGACTTTGAATGTGGCTCTACGACCAATAATGAAGAGCGTCAAGAGCAAGTCGCCTTCTCGAACGGTTTCTTTGAGATCGGTACGCGCTTGCTTACCAAAAATGACTCAGGTATCAGCGGTTTTGATGACTTAGAAGGCAACACGCTAGTCACCACTGCAGGGACGACCTCTGAGCGTTACATCCGTCAATACATTGACGAGAAGCAAATGGATACCAATGTCATCTCGGCTAAAGATCACGGCGAAGGCTTCCTTATGTTAGAAAATGGTCGTGCGGATGCCTTTATGATGGATGATGTCTTGCTAGCAGGCGAAAAGGCCAAAGCCAAAAATCCTGACGAATGGGTTATCGTAGGTGAGCCACAATCGTTTGAGATCTATGGCTGCATGATGCGCAAAGACGATCCAGAGTTTAAGGCCGTGGTCAATGAAGCGCTTAACAATGTCTATAGCTCAGGCGAGATCAACGATATCTATAGCAAGTGGTTCTTGAACCCAATCCCACCAAAGAACGTCAATTTGAACTTTGAGATGTCAGACAATCTAAAAGCCCTCATTGCCAATCCGCATGACAGCGCGCAACCAAAAGTGGCTACTGCGCAGTAACAGCGTCCCCCAACACAGCTGCTTGCTTACTGAGTTAATATTTAGTATTAGCTTAGTAGGCAGGCTTATTTATCGCAGCTTGGAGAGACCGTTATGAACTATAGCTGGAACTGGGGTGTGCTCTTTGAGCAGACTGGTATCGGTAATGAGCTATATATTCACTGGATGATTACTGGTCTTGGCTGGCTGCTACTGATCGGTAGTATCGCCTGGACGATCGCGATGGTCATCGGTACCATCTTTGGTATTATGCGCACGCTACCAAGCAAAACTGCGCGTCGTATCGGTACTGCTTATGTGACCTTTTTTCGTAATATTCCGCTACTCGTACAATTATTCTTCTGGTTTTATGTCGCGCCCGGTTGGCTCACGCCCGCTTTGCAAGAATGGTGGTATAGAGACTTGTCGCCGAACACCTCAGCGATGCTCTCAGCGAGTATCGGGCTTGGGTTATTCACCGCCGCCCGTATCGTTGAGCAAGTGCGCACAGGTATTGAATCCTTGCCGCAGGGGCAAATCAACGCCGCCTATGCGCTTGGTTTTACGATTCCGCAAGCCTACAAGCAAGTGCTATTACCACAAGCCTTTCGTATTATTTTGCCGCCGCTAAGCTCAGAGCTGACCAACTGCTTTAAAAACGCTTCGGTCGCCTCTTTAGTTGGCGTGATGGAACTAATCAGTCAGACTAAGACCATTAGCGAGTATACGCAAAATAGCCTTGAGATTTATACTTATGCGACGATTATCTATCTGGTTTTTAATTTATCCCTGATTGCTATTATGGGCTTAATTGAGCGCAAACTGCGCGTACCTGGGCTTATCGCAGGGAGTCAAAAATGAATATGACTGAACTTGCGACCGCATATCCTGGCCTATTAGGCGGTATGCTGACCACGCTTAAAGTATTGTTTTTAGCGATTTTGGGCGGTATTAGCTTGGGCACTGTGCTCGCTTTGATGCGTTTATCTGGCATCAAAGCACTAGAAGTCCCTGCCAAACTATACGTCAACTATTTTCGATCAGTGCCACTGTTATTGGTACTACTTTGGTTTTACTTTGCCGTACCTATGATCTACTTTTGGGTTGCGGGCAAATACTTACAACTCGATGCTGCTTTTGCCTCCTGTGTGGTTGCCTTTATGATGTTTGAGGCGGCGTATTTCTCGGAGGTTGTCAGAGCGGGTATTCAATCGATCGGAAGCGGACAGGTCAATGCGGCCAAAGCGCTGGGTATGACCTATGGACAGACGATGCGTTTGGTCATCTTGCCGCAAGCGTTTCGTAAGATGCTGCCGCTAATACTTCAACAGTGTATTATCTTGTTTCAAGATACGACGCTGGTATTTGCTATTGGCTTGACGGACTTTTTCCGCGCCGCCTACGTGCGCGGGGAGTTGATGGGCTTGTTAACGCCATATATTTTAGGTGCAGGTGCCGTGTACTTTATCATTAGTTTGAGCGCCTCTATCGGCGTACAGCAAGTACAAAAACGTTTGAGGTTTTAGAACAGGGTATAAAGAGTATTTTATACCGCAATTACATATAGAAAAATGGCTAGGAGCCTGCGATGAGCAAAGCTGACACATATATAAATGACTTTGGTGGACTGGTCACAAATAACGGCCATGCTACCGATGAGATGGTCGTTGAAATTGACAGCGTCAGCAAATGGTATGGCGACTTTCAAGTATTGACCGATTGTACTGCGCACGTACACCGAGGCGATGTTGTCGTCGTTTGTGGCCCGTCAGGTAGCGGTAAATCCACTTTGATCAAGACAGTTAACGGTCTTGAGCCTTTTCAAAAGGGGCAGATCATGGTCAATGACATCTCAGTAGGTGATAGCAAAACCAATTTGCCCAAACTGCGTAGCCGCGTTGGCATGGTGTTTCAACATTTTGAGTTGTTTCCGCATCTGACAATTATCGATAATTTGACTGTGGCACAAATCAAAGTCTTGGGACGAAAAGAGGACGAGGCCAAAAAGAAAGCTATGGCGTATCTTGATCGCGTTGGGTTAACCGTACAAGCCGCTAAATATCCCGCCGAGCTCTCTGGTGGTCAGCAGCAGCGCGTTGCTATTGCCCGTGCTTTGGCAATGGACCCGATAGCCATGCTGTTCGATGAGCCCACCTCAGCGCTTGATCCTGAAATGATTCAAGAGGTGCTCGATGTGATGGTAGAGCTGACCCGTGATGGTATGACGATGATGTGCGTGACCCACGAGATGGGATTTGCCAGCCAGGTCGCCAATCGTATTATCTTTATGGATGAAGGTCACATCGTTGAGAACTGTAGCAAAGATGAGTTTTTTGAAGGCGCAAAAAGTGAGCGCGCACAGCAATTTTTATCAAAGATCTTAAATCACTAATTATGATGATAAGCATTATCTAAAACGTCCTAAAAAGGGCGTTTTTTTGTGTTTAAAAGGTTTTTACATTTATCTTTTGCAGAGATGATTTGAGCTTACAAGTGTTCTTGGTTTGTTGTTACAATGGTTATCATACTTGCCACTTTACGATAAAGAATATTTGAGCAAAATCGGAGCTTATATGACAGAGCAAAATACAGTGACAGCAAAACCATCCTTTGACAAAAATGGCGTGGTTATTATCGGCGCAGGCCTCGCAGGCTGGCATGTGATTGATGCGATTCGTAGTAAAGATAAGGACATCCCAATCACCTTAATCACCGCCGATAGCGGCGATCGCTATCACAAGCCGATGCTAACGATGGCAATCAGTCAAAACAAACGCGTAGCAGATTTGGTGCGGGCAACAGGCGCTGATGCTGCAAAAACCGCTAATATAACTTTGCTCGCTGATACGCAAGTCAGCGATATCGACGCAGCCGCTCAGCAGTTGCATCTGGTCTCCGCCACACGATCAGACCCTGCTAACATGGCTTATGCCACGTTGGGGTATGACAAGCTGGTGCTAGCTATGGGCGCGCATCCTATCTTCCCTAAGAGTTTGCCTGAGAGTTTAGTCTGGCATGTCAATCACATCGAGCGCTTTGGGCAGTTGCAAGAAAAGCTGGGTACAGGCAGTCAACGCGTTGCTATCGTCGGTGCTGGCATGGTGGGCACTGAGATTGCAGAGGACTTGTTAAAAGCAGGTCATAAGGTGACTTTGCTTGATCTAAACGATGCCCCACTTGCGCAAATGCTACCTGCAAAGGCTACCGCGCGTATTGCCAAAGCGATAGAGTCGCAAGGCATACAGTTTTTGGGCGGTTATCAAGTCACAAATGTTAATCGTAACGATGATGACACGCTGACGCTTAGCTATGAGTTTTTAAAAAATAACAGCGAGTCTACAGAAAACCAACCTACTAACCTGATCGTCGATCACGTGATTGCCAGTACCGGTCTCATTGTTGATGACAAGTTGCCCGCTGCAGCAGGCATCGAGTTTGATCGCCGTACGGGTATCGTCGTTGACGCCTCAACGTTGCAAGCTCAATCAAGCGCAACTGAATCAAGCCAAATTCAGTCAAACCCTATTTATGCTATCGGTGATTGTATGTCGATTGATGGGGTCGCCTGTCGCTATGTCGCGCCATTACGAGCGCAAGCGGCAACGATTGCAGATGATATTTTGGGTACTGATCATAACGGTTATGAGCACAAACCACCTATGATACGTCTCAAAAATAAAGCCATCTCGGTCATGGTCGTAGGCACGCCGCAAGCTGATGGCAACTGGCAGGTTACCACTGAGAGCGAGGACGAGCTGGTCATGGATTTGATCAAAGACAATAAGGTGAGCGCCACAGTGACTATCAAGGCCCCTGTAGTCATCAGACAGTAGCTAAAGTCTAAATCATTTAAATGATACGTACCGTATCGGTATTATTGACAAGTCTTGAATGAAGGCGCTATAGTAGTGGTAGACAAAGCTGTGGAATATATGTTCTATTAGCAATAGCCTATAGATTCTACAGATAAGCACAACGAAAGGACTCGTTATGACTCAAACTCCTAATTTTGATACTATTCTTAATAATGTCCCAAGCATAAATATGGGCGAGCGCTCGGCGAATGCGCCGCTCACTAAGAGCTACGATAAAGGCCCTGATGTGCCGCTTATTGAGGCGACCATTGGCGACTTTTTTGATGCTATTGCTGACAAGTATCCTGATCGTATGGCGCTGATCTCCTCGCATCAAAATATCCGCTGGACCTACAAAGAGCTACAACAGCAGGTCAATCAGCTGGCAAGCGCCATCATAGAGATGGGGCTTGAGATTGGCGATCGTATCGGCATCTGGTCGCATAACAATAGCGAGTGGCTACTGATGCAATTGGCGACCGCCAAAGTGGGTATCGTCCTTGTCAATATTAACCCCGCTTACCGCACCTTTGAGCTGCAATACTCACTCAATAAATTAGGCTGTTCGGCGCTGGTACTTATGCGCCATTTCAAAAGCAGCGACTATGCGCAAATGGTACGCGAGCTGTGTCCTGAGATCTATCACAAGACTTATAATCAGCTTGATTTGGTTGAGATTCCAACGATTGAGCGTATTATCTGGATTGATGAGCCGGGCAATGATGACAACTTTGATTATATGCAAAAGTTTTCTGACTGGATGAGTGAAGGCGACGCCAATGATCCACGTATTGCCGAGCGTCAAGCTCAGCTCAAAAACACTGACGCGATCAATGTGCAATTCACCAGCGGCACCACAGGTACACCGAAAGGCGCGACCTTAACGCACCGCAATATCCTTAATAACGGCTACTTTATCGGGGAGGCGATGAATCTCACCTTCGATGATATCTTGTGTATTCCCGTTCCGCTTTATCACTGCTTTGGTATGGTGCTTGGTAACTTAGCCATTCTCACTCACGGCGGCTGTATCGTTTATCCTAATGATGGCTTTGAGCCGCTTAGCGTATTGGAGGCGGTGCAGGCTGAGAAGTGCACTGCTCTGCATGGCGTGCCAACGATGTTTATCGCTATGCTTGATCATCCTGATTTTGCGCAATACGACTTGTCTACGCTACGCACAGGCATCATGGCAGGCTCTAGTTGCCCAATTGAGGTCATGCGCCGCGTTATCGATGAGATGCACATGGATGAGGTTACTATTGCTTATGGCATGACCGAAACCAGTCCTGTGTCCTGTCAGACTAACAAACACACCCCGCTTGAAAAGCAAGTCTCAACTGTCGGTTTGGTTCAGCCCGCTCTTGAGGTCAAAGTTGTCGATACCGAAACGGGCGAGATTGTGGCGTTAGGGGAGACAGGTGAGCTGTTGACGCGTGGCTATTCGGTCATGAAAGGCTATTGGGGCAGCCGCTTTAAGACTCGAGAAGCTATCCAAGACGGCTGGATGCATACGGGTGACTTGGCGACGATGGATGAGGATGGCTATGTCAAAGTCGTCGGTCGTAGTAAAGATATGGTCATTCGCGGCGGCGAGAATATCTATCCTGTCGAGATCGAAAACTATCTGTATCGTCATCCCAAGATCCGCGATGTACAAGTCGTCGGCATTCCTGATAAGCGTTATGGCGAGGTGTTAGCGGCTTTGATCATTCCAAAAGAGCCTGATTGCTTGACTGAAGATGAGGTCAAAGAGTTCTGCCGCAACAATATTGCTCATTATAAAATACCGACCTACTATCGTTTTGTTGAAGAGTACCCGATGACTATTACTGGTAAAATTCAGAAGTATAAAATCATCGAAGAGATGGTCACTGAGTTGGGTTTAGAGTAATGGCTAATCACGGTTAGATATAAAAGCAGAACACTGCTATGTATTAACTAGCTATATATTAATTATCTAAGTACTCAGTTTTTAAGTAAGAAGCTATTAAATAGAAAGTTGTCAAATAGCAAGTATAAGTATAAAGACCTATTATAAAAAGGGATGTCATGAGCGCTATAATCACCAGTAAATTGAGTCCAAACGCCAGCGAGTTTCAACAAAACCGTGAAGCTATGCAAGTCATCGTTGACGATCTATATGAGCATCTAAATAAAGTTGCAAAAGGCGGGTCAGAGCGTGCACGTGCCAAGCATTTAGCGCGCGGTAAGCTGTTGCCCCGTGAGCGTGTTGAGCGCCTGCTTGATGTTGGTACGCCGTTCTTAGAAGTCGCCCCGATGGCGGCGCATGATATGTATGGCGAGGATATCCCAGCCGCTGGCGTGATCGCAGGTATTGGTCGTATCAATGGTGTTGAGTGCATGATTGTCTGTAATGATGCCACCGTCAAAGGCGGTACTTATTATCCTATGACGGTCAAAAAGCATTTGCGCGCGCAAGAGATTGCGCAAGAAAACCATCTGCCTTGTGTCTATCTCGTTGACTCAGGCGGCGCGAACTTGCCCAATCAAGACGAAGTTTTCCCTGATAAAGATGACTTTGGGCGTATCTTCTTTAATCAGGCCAATCTAAGTGCCGCAGGGATTCCGCAGATTGCGGTGGTCATGGGCAGCTGTACTGCAGGCGGCGCTTATGTGCCCGCGATGAGTGATGAGTCTATCATTGTTAAAGATCAAGGCACGATATTTTTAGGCGGACCACCACTGGTCAAAGCGGCGACAGGCGAGGAGGTTAGTGCTGAGGATTTAGGCGGCGGTGACGTACATACGCGTCTATCAGGGGTGGTCGACTATCTCGCGCAAAACGATACTCATGCTTTATCTATAGCGCGCGATATCGTCGGTCACTTAAACCGCGATGCCAAGGTCATTCCTAATCAAATCACGCCGCGCCCGCCACGTTATGACGCCAAAGAGCTATACGGCATTATTCCAACAGATAAGCGCAAACCTTTTGATGTTAGAGAAATCATCGCTCGCATCGTCGATGACAGTGCGTTTGATGAGTTCAAAGCGCGTTTTGCTACGACTATCATTTGCGGTTTTGCCCATATCGAAGGGATGCCCGTCGGTATTATCGCCAACAACGGCATCTTGTTTAGCGAGTCGGCGCAAAAGAGCACGCACTTTATTGAGCTGTGCTGTAAGCGTAAAATCCCACTCGTGTTTTTGCAGAATATCACAGGCTTTATGGTTGGGCGCAAGTACGAAAACGAAGGTATTGCCCGTCATGGTGCCAAGATGGTCATGGCTGTTGCCAATGCCAAAGTGCCCAAATTTACCGTTATCGTTGGTGGCTCGTTTGGCGCCGGCAACTATGGTATGTGTGGCCGCGCTTACAGTCCACGCTTTTTGTGGATGTGGCCTAATGCTCGTATTTCAGTCATGGGCGGCGAGCAAGCGGCCTCAGTACTGGCAACGGTCAAGCGCGATAATTTTGAGCGCAAAGGCGAGGCATGGAGCGAGGCTGACGAAGAAGCCTTTAAAGCGCCGATTCGTGATATGTATGAAGAGCAAGGCCATCCTTATTATGCCACTGCACGGCTTTGGGATGATGGCGTCATTGATCCTGCTGATACGCGCAAGGTATTGGTGCTTGGACTGAGTGCTGCGCACAATGCCCCAATAGAAGAGACGACGTTTGGTGTCTTTAGAATGTAGGTTGAACCTAATAGATGATAATTCTTGTCTATAAGCATGATGGAAAATTTGGCATGTGGCTGGTAAGAATTTTCTTGCGTGCTGTGCCTACGCCGACAGAGGCTGCAAAAATTTCTACCAGCCACACTTTTTACTTTTCAAAATAGAATGACTATATTGAAAGAAAAGCCGCTATAAAACTAAGAGACAAAATCATATGAATAATTATAAAAATCTACTAGTAACCACAGAAAACTATATCGCAACCGTAACCTTAAATCGTCCTGAGATTCGCAATGCTTTTAATGATGAGATGATTAGCGAATTAACAGCTGTGTTTAAGCAATTGGGTCAAAGCGACGAGGTTCGCGTTATCACTTTAGCGGCAGCAGGCAAGGCGTTTTGCGCGGGCGCGGATCTAAAATGGATGCGCGCTATGGCAGATTACGACTATGATGAAAATCTAGCCGATGCCGATAAACTCGCGCAAATGCTCAAAACGATTTACGAGTGTCCTAAACCTACCATTGCCGCTATTCAAGGCGATGTTTATGCGGGTGGTATGGGTTTGGTTGCAGTATGTGATGTGGCTATCGCAGTCAAAATCGCTAATTTTTGCTTAAGCGAAGTACGTTTAGGTTTAGCGCCTGCAACGATTAGCCCTTATGTCATACGAGCTTTGGGCGCGCGTGCCTCGCAGCGTTATTTCTTAACGGCTGAAGTGTTCGATGCCAAAAAAGCGCGTCAATTAGGCTTTATCCATGAGCGTGTTAATGAGGACGAGTTGCAAAATAGAGTGGCTGCAATATGCGCCAAGATTGTCAATAACAGCCCTGATGCGGTCAAGACTTGCAAGCGACTTTTGCATGATATCGCTGGCGAGACAATAGACGATGAATTAATCGCTGATACGGTAAAAGATATCGCTGATATTCGGTCGTCAGAGCAAGGAAAGGAAGGCGTACAAGCCTTTTTACAAAAGCGTAAGCCTGATTGGCTCAGCTGATAACTACGCATCTAGCGAATAGGTATCTAGCAAATTAAGTATCTAGCAAATAAATATATAACAACTAACCCTATAATTAAGGACTCTTATACTAATCCTCTAGGCTCAGCTTAACAAAGCGGGCTTAAGTAAGTATAGAAGTTATCATAGAACTAAAAGGCAAAGACAAGGATAGCTATGTTTTCAAAGATTCTTATCGCCAACCGTGGCGAGATTGCTTGCCGTGTTGCGGCGACTGCTAAGCGCTTAGGCGTCCGCACCGTTGCCGTCTACTCTGATGCGGATCGACATGCCAAGCACGTGTCTGTCTGTGATGAAGCCATTTATTTAGGCGGTTCAGCCCCAAAAGATAGCTATCTCAAAGGCGATGAAATTATCGCTATTGCCAAAGATAAAGGCGCTGAGGCCATTCACCCAGGTTACGGGTTTTTGAGTGAAAACGCTGACTTTGCGCAGGCTTGTCAAGATGCAGGTATCGCCTTTATCGGACCGTCTGCTGATGCCATACGGGCAATGGGCGGCAAGTCTGAGTCTAAGCGCTTAATGGAAGCGGCAAACGTACCGCTAATACCGGGCTATCATGGTGACAATCAAGACGCAGCATTCTTAAAAGAGAAAGCCGATGCTATTGGTTATCCCGTGCTTATCAAAGCCAGCGCGGGCGGCGGCGGTAAAGGGATGCGTATCGTCGAAAACAGTGGCGACTTTAATGATTTGCTAGACTCCTGCCGCCGAGAGGCCATTACCAGTTTTGGTGATGATCAAGTACTCATCGAAAAATACGCGCTCAAACCACGCCATATCGAGATCCAAGTGTTTGGTGATAGTCATGGCAACTACGTGCATCTATTTGAGCGTGATTGCTCGGTACAACGTCGCCATCAAAAGGTGCTAGAAGAAGCGCCAGCGCCAGGCGTTGATGAGTCTATGCGTGAGGCAATGGGTACGGCTGCGATTGAAGCGGCGCGTGCGGTCGATTACGTAGGCGCGGGCACGGTTGAGTTCATCGTTGAGCAGCGCGGTGGCGAGATGAGCTTTTATTTTATGGAGATGAATACGCGCTTGCAAGTAGAACATCCTGTCAGTGAAGCGATCACGGGCGTTGATTTGGTTGAATGGCAATTGCGAGTTGCCGCAGGCTTACCACTGCCAAAATCGCAAGAAGAGCTTGCGATAAACGGTCATGCGATTGAGGCACGTATTTGCGCGGAAAACCCTGATAATAATTTTTTGCCGGCGACAGGGACGCTGTTTACTTATCAAAAACCTGAGCACAGCACCTTTATTATCGATGACGTGCGTATCGATGACGGCGTGCGCGAAGGCGATGTCATCAGTCCATTCTATGACTCTATGATTGCCAAGCTTATCGTCCATGCGCCAACGCGCGAGCAAGCGCTAGCTAAGATGGATCAAGCATTAGGGCAAACGCGTATCGTTGGTCTGCCTAATAACGTGGCATTCTTGCGTTATGTCATCAATACAGACTCCTTTAGTCAAGCCAATCTCGATACCGCTTTGATTGAGCGAGAAGCGGACGTCTTGTTCGATCAGCAGCCGCTTGAGCTATCTACGCTAGTAACGACTGCAATTGTGCAACAGCTCGCTGGCGAATCCTCAGCAAGACTCAGTAGCACTCAAAACGACAATGATCCCTTTGGTCAACCCACTGGTTTTCGCGCTTATACCGATTACGCGCGCTCATTTAGCTTAGTCTACAATGAGCAGTCTTATGTTGCTCGTATTAGTGACTGGCATAATGTGTCAGCTAATAGCGCCACATCTAAAGGTAATGACCAAGCCAGTAGCTTTACACTTACCATTGAGAAAAGCGCTGATGATAAGCAAGCCGCTCCCGAGTCTTTAACCTGCGTTTTTGAAGATCAGGTCAGCTATAATAGTAATGACGCGCACAATCACACCTTGTGGCTGGATGGCGCACGCGTCAGCGCACAAAGCTGGGTACATAACGAGAGGGTACATGTCTTTACTGATCGTGGTCGTGATCAAATTACCCTTGTCAATATTATGGCTTACGCGGGCGAAGAGAGCGCTGCTGTCGGCAGTTTAAAGTCGCCGATGCCGGGTCAAGTGGTCGCGTTCAAAGTCAATGTGGGTGACAGTGTCAAAAAAGGCGAGCCACTTGCTGTTATCGAAGCGATGAAGATTGAGCATACTATTACCGCGCCAACCGATGGCGTGGTCGCCGAATTGCTATTTGGCGCAGGCGATCTGGTCGCAGATGGCGATGAGCTTCTACGTATCGACAGCGCGTCTGATGAATAAAAAGGCCAATATTTAAAAAATAGGATGGCACTTATGAGTAACTTATACCCAGATCATGTCCGCATCGTTGATGTTAGTCCTCGTGATGGCTTACAAAATGAGTCAGCGACGGTGCCGACGGCGGTTAAGCAAGCTTTGATTAACGATCTAATAGCCGCAGGCGTCAAGAAGTTAGAGGCTACCAGTTTTGTCTCGCCTAAATGGGTGCCGCAAATGGGTGATAACAGGGATTTGATGACGGCACTGTCAGATACGCGGCGTGGAGACGTTATTTATTCGGTGCTGGTGCCCAATATGCGCGGCTTTGATAATGCGCTCACCTACCATCCTGATGAAGTAGTGATTTTCGGTTCAGCGAGTGAGACCTTTAGCCAAAAAAACATCAACTGTAGTATCGATGAGAGTATTGAGCGTTTTGCGCCTGTAGTCGTTGCAGCCAAGCAAAACGGTATTAAAGTGCGCGGCGTCATTTCCTGTACCGTGGGCTGTCCTTATGAAGGCGAGATTGACCCAAGCCAGGTAGCTTACGTCACCAAACGTATGGTCGAGATCGGCGCAGAACAAATCGGTATCGCCGATACGATCGGTGTTGGTACTCCGCTCAAAGTTCAGCGCGCCCTTCAAGCGGCCTTTGAATATATTGATGTCGCAAAAATATCTGGCCACTTTCATGACACTTACGGTCAGGCATTGAGCAATACTTTGGCGGCGCTTGAGCTTGGTATTAGCGAGTTTGATACGTCTGTGGCAGGTCTTGGTGGTTGTCCGTATGCCAAAGGCGCAACGGGTAATGTGGCGACAGAGGACGTGGTTTATATGCTCCATGGCATGGGCATCACAACAGGTATCGATTTGGAAAAGTTAGTAGTGGCAGGCGAGCGTATTAGTACATTCTTAGGTCGCCGTAACGACTCAAACGTGGCGCGAGCTATTATAAATAAACGTGCCTCTTAATACATTTTAGTCTACATATTTAAAATTAAACACAAGGAAAGATTATGAGTTTACCCGGATTAGATTTTCAGCTTGGTGAAGATATTGACGCGCTACGTGATGTCATCAGAGCGTTCGCAGAAAAAGAAATCGCCCCACGGGCAGGCGAGATTGACAGCAGTGATGAGTTCCCTATGGATCTATGGGAAAAAATGGGTGATGTCGGCCTGCATGGTATCACGGTACCCGAAGAGTATGGCGGCTCAGACATGGGTTATGTGGCGCACATGGTTGCATTAGAGGAAATCAGCCGCGCTTCAGCCTCCATAGGTCTAAGCTATGGCGCGCACTCAAATTTGTGTATCAACCAGATCAAACGTAACGGAAATGAGGCGCAAAAGCAGAAGTTTTTGCCTAAGCTTATCAGCGGTGAGTTTATCGGCGCGCTCGCCATGAGTGAGACGGGCGCAGGCTCCGATGTTGTCAGCATGAAACTTAAAGCTGAAGAAAAAGACGGCAACTATATCTTAAATGGTAGCAAGATGTGGATTACCAACGGTCCTGATGCCGATGTCATGGTGGTCTATGCCAAGACCAATCCGGAGCTAGGCGCCAAAGGCATGACCGCCTTTATCGTTGAAAAAGGTATGGAAGGCTTTGGTACTGCGCAAAAGCTTGATAAGCTCGGCATGCGCGGTAGCCATACGGGCGAGATGACTTTTAATAATGTCAAAGTGCCAAGCGAGAATATCTTGGGCGGCATTGGTCAAGGCGTTAAAGTCTTGATGAGTGGCCTAGATTTTGAGCGTGCGGTACTAGCCGCTGGCCCTATCGGCATTATGCAAGCGGTTATGGATAATGTCATACCCTACATCCATGATCGTAAGCAGTTTGGACAAGCTATCGGTGAGTTCCAACTCATTCAAGGTAAAGTCGCGGATATGTATACTATCTTGCAGGCGGGTCGTAGCTTTTTATATACGGTCGGTAAGAACTTGGATATGCTGGATAAGCAGGGCGAAGGTCACAGTCGCCAAGTACGTAAAGACTGCGCTAGTGTGATTCTTTGGTGCGCAGAAAAAGCGACATGGATGGCGGGCGAGGGCATTCAGATATTCGGCGGTAATGGCTATACCAATGAGTACCCGCTGGGACGTTTATGGCGCGATGCTAAACTCTATGAGATTGGCGCTGGAACGAGCGAGATTCGCCGTATGCTCGTCGGCCGTGAGTTGTTTAACGAGACAAAGTAAAGGTATTAAATAACGGTTAATCCAAAAAGCAGTATGTCTATGACGTGCTGCTTTTTTATTGGTTTATTCTCTTATAAAGCTCTAATCAGACAACTGCTGACGATAATCAAAGTAACGCGCCAACCCATTTAATAGTAGATCATCGCGCAGCCGCACGGGGCGATTGACGTGTTGAGCGATAATATTGGCATCACCGCCGGTCATAATCAGCTCAAAGTTTGGGTGCCGATGAGTAATCTCATTGATAGCGCCCACGATAGATAATAAAATGCCGCGATGTACCGCATCTTGCGTGGTGATGCCATGAGTTAAGTTATCGAAACTACCGTTTGAGATTGCAATCTGCTTGGTTCCTGAGAACAGCGACTCGCGTTGCAAATAGATATTAGGAAAAATATAGCCGCCCAAATGCTTGGCGTGATCAATCAGATCAATCGTCACCGCGGTGCCGCAGCCGATCACGCACTGGCGCTTTTTTTTATCGACCGCACCGAGCATCTGTAACCAGCGATCACAGCCCAATTGCTGATCATTATAATTGCTATGCATCAATGGATGAGCGGCATCGACATGGACAAATTCAAAAGGAATATCAAGTCGGCTCAAGGTCTCAAATACTTTACTATTGAGCTCATCACCCAGCACTGAGGAGATACCGATAAAATCAGGAGCGTAGTTCTCAAATCGATCGGTCAGACCCATCAGCAGCTCAGCGGGCGCTTGCAGATGCAATTTGGCATCATGCGCGACGATCTGCCCGATATCATCTGTCAGCCAGTATTTGAGCCGAGTATTACCAAGATCTAACCAGAGCATAGCATTCCTTTTAGCATAACCTTCCCTTTTAACCGCTCTCGTTTAATGGTGCTTTTGCGAGAGCAGTATTCGTTATAAGTACCCTTTAAACTTCATTTATCACATCAAGGCGACCGGTAAAAATGGTGCAAATACTAGCGTCATCTTGGCGTAATTGCAAACAGCCATTATTATCTATACCGCAGGCATGACCTACGATTTTGTGTTCTTGAGCGCGGTGAGTTTGCGTGACGCATACCTTTAAGTCTGCTAGCGCATCTACCGCCTCAAACTGCTGTATAAAATCATTTAAATAGTGTGGGTTTACGCTAGCACGCTCAAGCGCTATTTGCGCAAAACAAGTCATCGCTGACAACAGAGCATCGCTCACTTGCTCGTAAAGAGTTATCAAACTCGGTATGTCATTATTATTATCTGTCTTAACCAATTGCTTAATGTCTTGCAAGCTTATTGCTTGATAACTCATACCTTCAGCAGTTTTTGCGGTGAGCGTAGGCGTAGTTGCCACATTTAGACCGACGCCGATGACAACGCCCAACATTTTGCCATCGCGTAATACCGGTTCTATTAATATCCCTGCCAGTTTGCTAAAAGGCGTCACGCTTTTATCTATAGTAGTATGAGTGTTTTGCTGGGCATAAAAGCCCAAATCATTGGCCCATTTGACACCAATAGGAATCAACCCTTTGGCACATAATTGCTCATTGATCGTTTCTATTACAGGCATAGTAGCCAGCTTCACGCCTACAATTAACGATAGCAGTCCGCTGACAGGCGCTTGATACGGATGATACAGAGATAAATACACATTGCCCGCTGGCGACTGCCATGAGCGCTGATGCTGTCCGCGCCCACCACTTTGCATCTGCGCAGTCAAAAGATGTATTTTGTCACCGTCCAGAGTACCTGCTTCTAGGTCTGCTATCAGCTCGCTATTGGTTGAGATGCTACTCGTAAGGTGACGATGATTAAGGTTGGATGATAAGCTAGATAACATAGCGGATACGCTCGTAAGTTTCGTCAGCATTTAAAAAGGGTGGCGTCAGTATTTCATGCAACTGTTTTTAATATGGTAAATTGAATATAAAACTGTCGTGTAAGTTTAAACGCGCTACTGGTATAAATTTTACTTGCGTGCTGTGCCTACGCCGCTTGATGCTGCATAAAACTCATCCCAGTAGCGCTATGTTTTTTTACAGTGCATTGGATATATACTGCGAGCTTCGCTCTTGGCGCTAGCCATTATGATACAAAAACCCGTGAGATAAAAGGTGGCGTCAATGATGTTATATGTGTGGTTTGTGATTGCGGGTGCATTTGCAGGTGTTAGTGCAGGCTTGTTTGGCGTTGGCGGTGGCATGATTATCGTGCCCGCACTAGTATGGATATTTACCGCTTATGATTTCCCGCCTGACGTTATCACGCATTTGGCGATTGGTACGTCGCTTGCAACCATCGTAGTGACGTCCATTAGCTCATTGACCGCGCATAATAAGCGCGGCGGGGTACGCTGGGAGGTTTGGCGCAAGATGGCGTTAGGACTAGTTATCGGTAGTCTCGTTGGTGCAGGTATCGCGGATATGATCGATGGCAAAGCGTTGCAAGCGATTATCGGTATCGGTGCGTTACTAGTAGCGCTCAAAATGTTGTTTTTCTCTAACAAAGAGTAATTGGGTAAGCCGCTACCTCCTGCTGGCGTCCAGTTTGGGGCAGGCACTGGTATCGGAATGGCGTCGTCTATCTTTGGAATCGGCGGCGGCAGTTTGACCGTACCGTTTTTGAACTGGGCAGGGCTACCGATGAGACAGTCGGTTGGCACTTCAGCCGCTTGTGGTCTGCCGATTGCACTGGCTGGCGCGGTAGGATTTGCATGGTTTGGACAAGACGTCGCAAATTTGCCTGAGGGCACGATAGGCTTTGTGCATATTTCAGGCTTTTTATGCATCTCAGTCGCGAGCTTCGCTATGGCAAAGGTCGGTGCCAAACCTGCTCATGTATTGCCAGCGCTCACGCTAAAACGCGCTTTTGGTGTGCTGCTTATATTCGCAGGCGGGCAGTTGTTTTTGAGTGGGATTGGGGTGGTGTAATTAGCCAAAATTAGAAAATAAGAAGAGTAAAAAACTAATTTTTCGCGCTAAAAATGATTTTTATTAAAAGCCTTGATAACACTTACTCCTGTCAAAAAATATTGCAACAGACAATACTGTACTTATAACTAAACGTTTGTGATAGTATTTTGCTTACCTGTATTTGATTGATAAGGAAGTTTAATCAATACGGGAAACCACCCTAATGTTTATCGATAGCGATAGATTACCTATAGCACAAGGATGCGCAAGCCATGAGTAAACACGGCGATAAAAGCAAAAAAGCAGATATCGAACTAAAAGATGTCGCAACTGACAATACAACAGAAAAAGTGATTCACAATGTTTTTGTCGACAGCTTAGTAGAATCAAGCGACACATCACAATCTGAGCCTGCCAGTAATACTCGCAGCAAAATGGTGTTTAATAGACGCCGCTTTATGAAAGGTTTTGGGTCTATAGGGGTGGCGGCAGTAGGGGCTGCTAGTCTAGGCTTGGCAGGGTGTGACGATGATGACAACGACAATTTCAATGCCAATGACGCCGTTAGTTTTGATCACGGTGTTGCTAGCGGTGATCCCTTATCTGATCGTGTCATACTGTGGACCCGAGTAACTCCGCAAAACACAGGATCTCGTCAATTTACGGTTAACTGGGTGATAGCTCGTGATTCACAGATGGATAATGTGCTCAAACGAGGATCTGTCACTACAAATGCTACCAAGGACTATACTGTCAAAGTCGATGTAGACGGTCTAGAGCCAAACACCGTTTATTATTATCAGTTTACCGTAGGCAGTAAAAGCAGCCGCGTTGGTAAAACCAAAACCTTACCTGTAGGCTCAGTGAACCAAGTCAAAATGGCGGTGTTTAGCTGTGCCAATTATCCAGCTGGGTTTTTCCATGTTTACGCTAATGCTGCTAAGCGCAATGATTTAGATGTTTTTATCCATTTGGGCGACTATATTTACGAGTATGGTCGCACGGTTACCGATGCTGGGGGCAATGTCGTACCTGCTTATGCGTCGCAAAACGCCGCTGCTATCGACCGTGAGGTTGAACCTGCGCAAGAGGTGACGCGCATCAACGAATACCGCATGCGTTATGCGCAGTATAGAAGCGATCCAGATTTGCAAGACTTGCATGCCGCTGTACCTATGATTGCGGTATGGGATGATCATGAGCTGGCCAATGATGCTTATGAAGATGGCGCCGAAAATCATCAGCCTGCCACTGAGGGCAGCTGGGATGATCGCAAACTCGCCGCTGTCACCGCTTATCATGAGTGGATGCCGATACGTAACGAAGTACAAAGTAAGATCTATCGCAGCTTTGACTTCGGCGACTTACTAAGTTTGCACATGTTAGATACTCGCATTATTGGACGTGATGAACAGCTCAATTATGCCAATTTTATCAAAGCTGATAATGTGGTCGGCGCCTATATTGACAGCGATGCGTTTATGGCAGCGACCAATGACCCTAATAGAGAGCTATTGGGACTGGCGCAGAACAACTGGCTGGTGGGCCAACTACAGCAATCAAACGCTAAGTGGCAAGTGCTCGGTCAGCAAGTGTTGATGGGACGGATGGATATACCTGCGCCCGTCATTTTGAATTTAGCCGATCCTAGACTTGGCTTAGATATCAATGCGTACTTAGCGTTAACGCAAAAAGCCCAAACCGCTCCACAAACTTTAACCCCTCAAGATATCGCTCTATTGCAACAGCCTGCTATTCCTTATAATACTGACGCTTGGGATGGTTATAGTGCGGCGCGTGAGCGCATATTAGCAACCGCCAAAAGCTTAAATAAAAACCTAGTCGTACTGGCGGGTGACACGCACAATGCATGGGCAAATAATCTCACCGATAAAGACAACAACGCTGTGGGCGTAGAGTTTGCGACCAGCTCAGTCAGCTCACCAGGATTTGAGGAATACATTCCTAATCCGCCAGCACAAGTAAAAGCGGTACTGACTCAAATCATAGACGGTTTGCAGTTCATAAACCCGAATGAGCGTGGTTATATGGCGATTACGGTCACGCCTGAGTCTTGTCAGTCAGAATGGGTATTTGTTAGTGATATTCTACAGGAAACCTATAGTAGTGAAGTGGGACAAACGCTCAAAGTGCTCGCCGGCGCAAACCAGTTGAGTGCATAACTTTTGTCTGAGCAGTTCTTTGCCTAAATAAATTTTTTCTACAGGCGGTTGATAGAGTCTACTCTTTATCAATCGCATCGAGCCCCAATCGCATCCACTTCATTGCCAGCTCATTGCGATCGGTAAGCATGCTCCATAGCGCATCTTCACTAAAGATAGAATGCGCCTCGCCTGAGTGCTCAATTGGTAGATCCGCTTCACGATCTGCCATCCACTGCGGGCTTAAGTAATACCCTTGCAACTCATCGAACAGCTTTTCTGCTTCTAAAAATTGCTGCTGCGCCTCAAGTTGCTGCTGATATAACTGGCTCCAGCGCTCATATTTTTGTTGTAAGTCCTGCGGGTCAGAGTTCTTCATGTTAGCTCGCTTATTTTTAATTCATACTCAATATAGGCTGTCCTCTATTCTAATGCAATGCAGCCTTATAACAAACTTCTAAACACACCGCAATTTGCGGTAGAATAGCCGCCTGTTTTTGCTGACCTAATATACCTTTCATGCGCCTAAAATCCCTCAAGCTGACAGGATTTAAATCCTTTGCTAATGCTACCACCTTTAACTTTCCTCGTGGCATTACTGCTATTGTCGGGCCCAATGGGTGCGGCAAATCAAACGTCATTGACGCCATACGCTGGGTACTAGGCGAGACCTCCGCCAAGCAGCTGCGTGGCGGAGCGATGAGCGATGTGATTTTTGCAGGCACCCAAGACAAATCGGCAAAAAGCGTTGCCAGTGTCGAGCTGACCTTTGAGCACACCCAAGATGAGACCACAGGCATTCGCCACGAGTTTAACTTATATCATGAACTGTCTGTACGCCGTCAAGTCAATAAGGAGGGACGTTCAGACTATTTTATTAATGGCACGCGCGCGCGTCGCCGTGATGTTGTCGATGTCTTTTTAGGCACAGGGCTTGGCGCGCGCAGTTATGCAGTGATTGAGCAGGGCATGATTGGGCGTATCGTTGACTCAAGCCCCATGCAGCTACGTGAGTTTATTGAAGAGGCGGCAGGGGTATCACGTTATCAAGCACAGCGCTTAGAGACCCAAAAAAAGCTTGAGATCACGCAAGATAATTTAGCGCGTTTGCAGGATATGCAAAGCGAGCTTGTCAGTCAACAAAAGCGGCTATCTAAACAAGCAACAAGCGCCCAGCGTTATGAGGAGTTAACACTCGCGCGTGCTGATATCCAGCAGCAACTTACCATTCAGCAGTTGTACCAAGCTAAGCACTATCAGCAGCAGCAAAAACAAGCGCACAAGCAAGGTCTCGATGAGGTCGCGCGCCTGCAAAGCCTTTGTGAGGATCTAAAAGCCAAGCAAGACAAACTGACAGCGCACATCACACAAGAGCAGTGGCTCAAAGACGATGCGCAAAGCACACACTATCAGCAGCAGCTGGGCTATCAAAAAGCTGAGCATGAGCTTTTTGATATTCAAAACCAAATCAGCCAGATTGAGCAGCAGATCGATAGTATACACGCGCAGCAATCACAAACGCATACAGAGAGCGAAGCCTTAAAGCTAGAGCAAAGCGAGCAACAAGCGTTGCTGGCAAGTCTACGTCCACAGCTCAACGATTTGGCGATCAAACGTGAGTCCTATAAACAAAGCGAGCGCACATTGCAGCGGGCATGGACTGACGCGCAAGATAAAGTATCGCGCTTACAATATGACATGCGCATTTTAGAGCAGCAACAAGCCATTAATGCTCAGGAACAAAAGCGCTACCAGCAAAGCTACGACAAGTGGCAGCGCCGCGAGCACAATTGGCAAGCCCTACATGCGCAGCTATTACCCTTGGGCGCAGATCATAGTAGCGTCTCACCTGCATTCGCAAATACCGAGCTGACCGAGTTAAAGGATCAGCTAGGGCACATTGTACGCAAGCAGGATTATACCTTTGAGCAGGTAGCAGTACTGCAACCTAGGGCGCATGAGTTACAGCAGCGATTAGGCGTACAGCAGCGTGAGCTGACAGAGAATGAAAAACGTCATGCACTGCTAGTCGGTGAGTACGATACCTTGCATCAAATGCTGCATCCTAAATCACGCAACGATACGTCCGCTCAATCACGCGACGATACGTCAATGCAGCACGTTACTAAAATAACTTATGACACTGAAGATAGCGATTTTGATCAGGTGTCACAGCCGTTACCGATAAGCACGATACGCGCACGCATTGAGCTGACAGATTTGGGTCAGCGTTATGCCCATATACTCGATGAATGGCTGGCCCCGTGGCTTGATAGCCATGTCTTGCTGACGGACAACAATAGACAGAACTTGGCGCATTATGTAACAAACTTACTCAGTTATCAAAAAGATACCGTAGGTGCAAAATCGGGTCACAGCTTATGGCTGCCCGCTACCCAAAGCGATGAAGTTCATTCATTTATGAGCCAGCTAGCACATGCGCTTAGCAAACAGCTTATACCTTTATCTCAGTTGATCTCGCAGCCAAGACTTACGCTTTGCCAGCAGTGTTATTTATACATTGGCACTGATAATGAAACTGAAGAAGAAAAAAGAGCAAATCTGGGTAGAGTTTTAGAGGTGTTACCAAAGCCTGCAACGCTACTAACGACTGATGGCTGGATGATTAGTCAGCAAGGGATGATAAATTTAAGTAGGCTCATTGGTCGGGATAATAGCGAAAACAACAGCGCGTTTTTGACCCAACGTATTGAGCAACGCGCGCGCCTAAAACAGCTTGAGACCTTGCTAGAGGCTAGCAATGTAAGCATAAACACGCAGCAACAAACGCTTAAGCAAGCTCAGCGCGAGTATGATGCATTGACGATCAGCTTAGAGGAGGCTCGTACGCAGGCGGCCCAATTAACGCAAGATAAGCATCACTGCCAGCAGCAACTTACCACTTGTCAAGCGATGTATGAGCGCTTGCAAGCTGACATACAGCGTCTGGATAATGACAAATTAAGCCTTGAGCAAGAACAGCAAGCGCTAATATCTGAACAAAAAGCGCTCAATGATAAGCAGGGCGAGACTCAACGGGCGCTAGATACGCTCATTACACAATTGACAGAAGCAAAAAGTCATCGTCAAAAGTTACAGACGGATAAAAATGAGCGTAGCCGTGTTCGGCACGCAGAGGATGATGCTTGGCAGGTACTACAGTTAAACATACAAAAAGGCGAGATGCGTTTAGAGCATAGCGTTAGCCGCCTAGTCAAGGTGACAGATCAGCACGATAAATCCCTACAAGAGTCGCAAAAGCTTGGCGTTCAATTAGTAGAGTATCAACAGCAATTGCCAGAGCTAAGGACAAGGGTGCAAAAGATACAAGAGTTGCGTGATCAGCAGCAAGCGCTGCTAGCGAAGCGTGAGTCAACCTTAGCGGCGCTCAAGCAAGACTATAGTAAACAGCAAAATGAGCTGGACGCGCTACAGCATAAGCTTCAATCACAGCAAGAGGATTTGGCACAGCTAGCAACACAGCTAGCGCTAAGTAATGCGCGCTTGGAGGACGCGAGCACTCATGCGCAAGAGGCTCTAGCAAAGTATCAAAGCATCAGTCAAAAGTATGATAAAGACGCGCCGCAAATGCTAAGTGTCTCAAACGTGTTAGCGGACTTTATCGTCCATGATCGCCGCGTGCGTCCAGACAAAATCGCTCAGCTCAAATCAGAACAAGCCAAGCTTGAGCATGAGCTGAGCAAAATAGGCGCGGTTAATCTAACCGCTATCACAGAACTGGCGGCGGTTAACGAGCGCTTAGAGCCGTTAGCGCAGCAGACGGCAGACATTGCCGCGAGTATGCAGACTTTGACTGAGGCGATCAAATCTATCGATGAGACGACTAAGGCGTTATTTATGCAGACGCTTGATGCGGTAAATCTTGAGCTGGCGGCTTTATTCGCCAAAGTATTCGGCGGTGGTCACGCGAACCTCACGCTAGATACCGATAGTGATTTCCCTAAATCTGAGCAGTGGCGCGCCGGACTCACTTTGATGGCGCAGCCCAAGGGTAAGCGCAACAGCCGCTTAGCGGTACTCTCAGGCGGTGAGAAAACCCTAACCGCGCTGAGTCTTATTTTTGCGATATTTAAGCAGCATCCTGCACCCTTTTGCGTACTTGACGAGGTCGATGCGCCGCTCGATGATGCCAATGTCGCGCGCTTTACCAGCTTAATTGAGGAGCTTGCAGGAGAGGTGCAGTTTATTTTTATTAGTCACAACAAGCTCTCCATGCAGATTGCTGATGAGCTAAAAGGTATCACTATGGCGCAAGCTGGCGTCTCAACTTTGGTCAGTGTGTCCTTGGATGAAGCGATCAATTATATCGACAGCTAGAGGCTCATGTAGATCATTTGGTAATGAACCTGTTTTCATTTAAACGGCAAATAGTGATTTTATGCTTAAAAATATAGTAAGATAAACTTGCCGCACTCAAGTAAGTACGCGTGCTAAACATAGCAAGTGATGACGGCGTCTATTAGCCATGCTAGACTATTGCTATTTGTTTTCACTATCATCCCCTTTGTCATTATTAGGATATCTCACTCATGACCGCTATTCAGTTTATCTTGATTGCCATTGCAGCCTTTATTGTGCTTGCAGGGCTGTTTATGGTCATTCGCAGTTTTAAGCGTCGTCAAAATACTGAAGCCACTCCGGTGAATTATGACAAAAATGGCATTCCTATTATTCCGCGTCATGAGCGTAATATCGTTGATCAGCCAGATCTTGACGATACTGTCGCAGGCGAGACCAGTATCGCGCCTGATCGCGAGTATCTACAAGCGGTCGTCGAAGACGAGCCTACAACGCAGTCTGCAACCATCGATGATATGCTAAATCATGCCCAAGCTGACGCTAATCCTGCCAGCGAGCAAAATGAGGATTATGAGCGCTGGCAGGCGGAGCAGCAGCGCGCTGATGATAGTGAATTTGCAGCGATAGCGCAGCAGATCAATAATGATGATAATAGCGATGAGTATTTAAGTGCGCCTACGCAAAATGGTGAGCAAGAGATTGACGCTTTTTCAAGCCTAGTGTCAGCCACAGACAGCCTGATGCCTGTCATTGATACCTTTGATGAGCCAAGCTTTGATGACAACAGTCCGGTGCTCGACCAGCATCTACTTGAGCCTGTTGATCAAGCGCAAAACGGTCCGCTGATTCATGCCAAAGACAACATCAACATTACGATTTTGCCGCAGCAGTACCGTGACCGTGCAACGTCCGTCATTCGTGGTCGTGACCTGTTAGGGTTGATAGATAAATATGGTCTGCGCTTTGGCGCGATGAATATGTTCCATCGCTATGAGCAAAAAGACGGCACAGGTATGCTTTGGTTTAGCATGATGGGCATCACTGATGAGGGTATCGCGCCTTTTGACCCGCATAGCGTGGCGACCAATACCTATAGCGGCGTCGTGGTGTTCTTATCGCTACCGCACCCGCAGGCGCTGCATAGTTTTGATAGTATGATGAGTATTGCCTACATGATGGCAGATGATCTGGACGCGGTTATGCTTGACGAAAATAACGAGCCGATCACCCCTGAATATAAGCAGCAACTGCGCAATCAAGTACGCGACTATGAATAAAGGCTAACCTCTAATAAAACAAAAAACTCTAGCCTTATTGAAGCAAATAACGTCATTCGTTTTACGTTATTTGCTATCAAAACTTGTTATGATATTGGCATCTTGAACCGTAAAGACGCCGATTATGACTGACTCAAAAGCTACCAAACCCTCTACTAAAAATGCAGTAAAACCTGCCGTAGATAACGACGCTATCATCGCAAAAATGCGCACGCTTATCGAAACGCTCAAAACCCATAACTATCGCTACTATGTGCTGGATAATCCTATCTTAGACGACAGCGAGTACGACCAACTGCGCCGCTCGTTGTTAGAGTTAGAAGAAGCCTACCCTGATCTTATTCAGCTAGATAGCCCAATCAATCAAGTCGGCGATACCCCGCTGTCAGCCTTTACCCAAGTGACCCATGATATCCCTATGCTATCTCTAGGCAATGTCTTTGACTATGATGATTTGCACGGATTTATGCGCCGCGTCAATGATCGTTTAAGCTTGGCCCAACAAAACCCTGAGTACGAGATGGAGCTTAAGCTGGATGGACTGGCTGTTTCCCTCAAGTATGAGCATGGACAGTTTGTGCAAGCGGTCACACGCGGCGATGGCCAAACAGGTGAGGACATTACCCAAAACGTCAAAACTATCCGTAACTTGCCGCTGTATCTTAGCGAAGCAACAAACATCGAACTGCTAGAAGTGCGCGGCGAAGTGTTGATTCCCAAAGCAGGCTTTGAGCGCTTAAACCGCTTGGCAGTCGAGAACGATGACAAAGTCTTTGCCAATCCGCGTAATGCCGCTGCTGGGAGCTTACGTCAATTAGATCCCGCTATTGCTGCTAGCCGTCCGCTAGCGTTCTACGGATACTCGGTCAATCAAGGACTACCCGAGACGATAGAGACGCAGTCTGCCGCCCTCGCTTGGCTTGGTGATCTTGGCTTTACCGTCAGCGCGGTGCGAGTGGTGGCTCACCCGCGCCAAGCACAAGAGTACTATGAGTCAATGATTGAAACTCGCGAAAAACTGCCGTTTGAGATCGACGGTATGGTTATCAAGGTTAATAGTCTTGCACTCCAGCAGCAGCTTGGCTTTTTATCGCGTGAACCGCGCTGGGCCACCGCCTATAAATTCCCCGCCCAAACCGTCATCACTCGCCTAAACGATATCGAATGGCAAGTGGGGCGCACGGGGCAAATCACCCCAGTCGGTAAACTTGAGCCCGTCAAAGTCGGCGGCGTCACCGTTAGCAACGTCACCTTGCATAACTTTGGTGAGATTGAGCGCTTAGATGTGCGCGCAGGCGACATGGTTAGCGTGCACCGCGCAGGCGACGTCATCCCTAAAATATCTCGCGTCTGGCACGATCAGCGCTCCAAGGAATCTAAGCCCGTCACCCTGCCGAGCAACTGTCCGGTATGCGACTCTCCTGTAGTGCTCCCCGAAGGCGAAGCGCTTGCCCGTTGTAGCGGCGGTTTGTTTTGTCCTGCTCAGCAAACCGAGGCCTTAATCCACTTTGTCTCGCGCCGCGCTATGGATATCGATGGACTCGGCGAGCGCTGGCTCATTAGCTTCTTTGAGCAAGGACTCGTCAAAACCGTCGCCGACATCTATGACTTGCACCAGCATATGGAGGAGATGATTACTTTTGAAAAACTTGGCGAGAAGTCGGTACAAAACATAATAGGAGCCATTGAGGCTAGCAAAAAAACTACCTTAGCTAGATTTATCTACGCCTTGGGTATTCGCGGCGTCGGCGAGGGCACCGCGCAAAACTTCGCCCAGCAATTTGGCGATTTGGATAGCTTAATGAGCGCTGATATGGACGCGCTTATTGCCACCCCTGATGTTGGCACCATCACCGCTGAGCTGACCCACGAGTTCTTCCGCGCCTCGCACAATATTGAAGTGATAGAGAAATTACGCGCAGCGGGCGTGCATTGGGATAACGTTGAGCAAGTCGCATCCGACGATCTACCACTTGATGGGCAAACGTGGGTCATAACAGGTGCGCTTAGCAGCATGGCACGCGATGAAGCCAAAGCCAAACTGCAAGCGTTAGGTGCAAAAGTCTCAGGCAGCATCTCCGCCAAAACTACGGCTTTGTTGGCAGGTGAAAAAGCTGGCTCGAAAATGGCAAAGGCTGAGAAGTTAGGGGTTAAGGTAGTAGGTGAGGATGAGTTCTTGGCACTGTTAGAAGAATCATAACTTTTTAATATGAAAGCGATTTGTAGGGTGGTTTAGCGATAGCTTAACTCACCGAACTTTAGATATATTGCAAAAGACAAAGATTTAAAAGCATGGTCTCAGCATCGCTTGCTTTAACAGTGGGCAAATATGCGGGTCATGAGCCGTCTTTCTTTAATGGTTTACTCGGCGCTCGTCCCTCGCGCAAAGAGCGAGAACCTGCATATATTTGAGTAGGGTGCGCCCAGCGCACCATTTAAGAAACGGATTTATGAATTTAAGCATATTATTTTATAAATAATTCAACGTGGAATAATTTTATAGATAAGTGTTTTTAATTTATCTATCTGGATTTATGCGTTGGTGCGCGGGGCGCACCCTACAAAAGCTATTTATTCGTTGTTATAATGAGGAAATGCAGAGGCTACATCCTATATATATTTTCACTGTTTAATCGACAAGCATAATAGTAATGACCGCCAATATAACTCATTACTCCACTATTTTTAAACTGTAAAAGTGGATAACTTCGTAAGGCACTTGCTTGAATGAGAGTATCTTCGTAGTTGCATAAGTATTCTTTTTTTAAACTTATGGCGTAAATTAAATTTAATATGTGCAAAGCAGCGAGAGCGTTCAATAAATTTTTAATATTGGCTTTATAAAAATTTTCTGGACGTTGATGTTTGATGTCATTATATGCACTCCACCACTCAAAAGCTTCACCTTCTCTAGATAACGGTTTAAAAGGTTGAAAAACACGTTTTTCATTACTGATATTAAGAAATACCTCAGAGCTACTAATTATTGGAAAGTATTTCGACAGCATTTCCCTATGATGACCCATATTAGGTTGTTTAATTAACTGTAGATCTAAATTAGCTCTTATATGTTTAAGAATACTATCTATATCAGTACAAATTGCAAAATATAATTGCATGTTTTTAAAAGAGTAGCTTTCATCGTTTTTCTTATGGATAGAAATATATTCACTAATCTCTTCTAGGCTATTTTCCAAAGATAAATAGTGTGACCAAAACTGATTTGTATTTTCGATTGTACACCTTAGCTCACTCATTGTTCTTCATCCTATTCAGCTTAATTTCAATCGGGTTAGTTAGTGTAGGGTGCGCCCCGCGCACCACTGAAGAATTAGGTTTTAAATTTATATGTATTATTTGACTTATAGCTGAACGTTAAATGATTTGCATAGAGAGGTGACTTTAATCTATTGGTTCATATTCACGCGTTGGTGCGCGGGGCGCACCCTATCATTCTTTAATTGCATAAACGACAAGCTAACCCAGCTTATCCGCAAAACCCTCTAAAAAAACAATCGAACCACCCCAATCTTCCGCATAAAACCCTTGTCTTACATAGCGATGAAAGCTTGAATAAGGCCAATCTGCAACCTTATCAACCAAGCCATGTTTGACAGGATTATAGTGCAAATAATCCATATGCTTGATAAAGTCAGACTCGTTTCTAATTTGGTGCTCCAAGAATCGTCTTTGCCATATTCCTCTCTCATTCCGTTTTACTTCTGAAAGGCTCAATGCATCTTTAGTTGAATGATACTGCGGACAAGCTTGCGTGGTTAGCCGTTTTATCTGTGACCAACGCATACTATAGTCAGCATCGTTATCAGGCATTTTCCAAATACAGTGCAAATGGTCAGGTAGTTGCACCCACGCAATAATTTCGAAAGGATACTGCTTCTGAATCTGTCTTATACTACTTTTAAATGCTTTTAAGAAATCAGGTTCGCATAGTATTTTTCTTCGGTTGTACGATACCAATGTAAAGAAATAAGTAGCGCCTTGGGTGTACGAACGGATGTACCTTGGCATTTTTATTCCTTTATGGTTTTGATATTGAATCGGTGAGCGGGGCGCACCCTACAAGTCTAGTAATTTCAATTTGCTATTTCATATTCACGCGTTAGTGCGCAAGATTCATTTTACGATTAACTGCGCTGACGAAACGTGGACGCGCGAGGGACGAGCGCCGAATGAGTGATTATAAAAAACCGCGTGATGATAAGCATATTTGCCCATTATGAAAGCAAGCGATGCTGAGGCTATCTTTGAGTTTTTTATGATTTTTTTTATCGTCAAATACCGTCGTATATATCAACACGGGTTAAACTCTACTCCTCAGCCTTCCCATGCACATCAACCTTAGCCTTTTTACCATCAGGCACAATCACAATCGGTAGGGTGAGTCCTTTGGCATAGTCTCCTTCAAACACATAATCGTAGCGACCCGCTTGGATATCAGGTGTAGTATGGATGATGAGTTTGATATCGTCGCCGTCAGTCAATTCATGAGAGGTGTAGTTATTGCTAAGCTGATCAAGCGCCTTAGATAGCGCTTCATTACTTGCCATGCCAACGGTGAGATTGTATTGTGCGGTGGCAGTATCGACGTCAAAATAGTCCGCGTAGTCTTTGACGTTTTGGCTGTCACTCTCAAACGGATAGTCAAAGTCTGCTCGGTCAATAGGCGTGACATCGCTCGCCATCAGCGACCAGTCCATAGCGCCCGCAGCTGCTGTATTGCCAGTATCGACAGCTTGGTCATCGGACGTATTTTGCTTGGTGGTACTCGCGACTTGTGTGCTTTGCGCGTCAGTTGTGCTAGCACTATTATCACAGCCTGCGAGCACTGCTAGGCTTGAGGCAAGTATCATTGCCATGCTGATTAGACGTTTGCTCATTGAGTTACCCTTTATTATCGCTGTAGTAGTACCTGTCTAGTAGCAAGCATTTTGACAGCTTTTAGTCGTGTTCACCACTCAATCAACCACAAAAAAACAGCCATAATATATGACTGTTCTTTATCACGTAAGGCTTGCCAATAGTAGGTTTATTCCTATCAATAGGAGACGCGGCCAATAGGCTTATCTACCTACTTTACAGTTGACCTGATACTCTCTACCGTTTGCCCATTTCATGGCTAACACACCTTCGTCACCTTTCATATGCCAAGCATAGATGACTTCTGGGTTTGACTGATTGACGTAGCTTGCGGTCGCGCCTTGGACGCCGCCATTTAGGATGATGTTTTGCTGCGACCAGCCAACCTTAGGTAAGGTTGCTGTTAGCATCGCTTGTTGCTTGTTGATTGATTGCTTAGCCATCACTTGGCTGTTGTCTGTACAGGTGTAAGGCACAGGCGCCATACGATCATAAGCCACGGTAGGGGCTGTATCGGTGACAGGCGTTGCAGGTGTCATAGGCGTGCTAGGTGCCATCGTTGAACAAGCGCTGATCAAGGCAAGGGCAGGCATAGCTGTGGCTACTTTCATCATCGTATTCATAAGTTTCTCCAAAGTATAAAATCTATATGATGCATTCATTGCATAAAGTTATAGTAACCAAAACTAAGGATACGCTATGTTAGAAATTGTTTGTAAGCTGTGGGTTTCGTTGCCTTATCGATAACTAATGTAAGTATTTAGCGCGACTAAAGAAAGCACATCAGCCTGATAACTGATGTGCTTTCGGGTTATTAATCAAAAGTAATCGCTATTTCGTTTTACGCGGTGGCAATCCTGTGTGCTGAGTTTGAAAGTTGCCTTTACTCACTTTTTTCTTGCAAGCGCTGTTTTTATTATTACCTTGACGCTTGACAGAATCATTGCCGATGCGGCTGTTCTTTTTGCGTGCCGACTGATAGCCATTTTGCTCCCCATCACGGCCCTCTAAACTGGCGTTAAACGGTGGTATCAGGCAGCCACGGTTTTTACCAATGAGATCGCTACGACCCATGTCTTGCAGAGCACGGCGCAGCATTACCCAATTCTTTGGATCATGATAACGCAAGAAGGCTTTATGGAGTTTACGCTGCTTGCCCGATTTGACGATATCCATATCGCCACCTTCGCGGCTAACCTTATGTAGCGGGTCTTTGTGGGTGTGATACATTGTCGTCGCGGTTGCCATTGGACTAGGGTAGAAGGCTTGTACTTGATCAGCGCGATAATCATTGCGTTTGAGCCAAAGGGCGAGGTTCATCATGTCCTCATCTTTAGTACCTGGATGGGCCGCAATGAAATACGGAATCAGATACTGCTCTTTGCCCGCTTCCTGACTGAACTGCTCAAACATGGCTTTGAATTGATCATAGCTGCCCATGCCAGGCTTCATCATTTTTGACAATACGCCTTCTTCAGAGTGCTCAGGGGCAATCTTTAGATAGCCACCGACATGATGGCTCACCAGTTCTTTGACGTATTCGGGATCTTTTACGGCTAGATCATACCGTAGTCCTGAGGCAATCAGGATCTTTTTTACGCCTTTAATATCACGAGCTTTACGATATAGTTTAGTCAAATTACTGTGATCGGTGATTAGGTTTTCGCAGACATCAGGATAGACGCAAGAGGGCTTACGGCAGTTTTTCTCAATCGTTTCATCTTTACAGTTGAGGCGGTACATATTGGCAGTTGGCCCACCAAGGTCAGAGATGACGCCCGTAAAATTCGGTGCAGTATCACGAATGGCTTCAACCTCGCGTAGGATAGACTCCTCCGAGCGGTTTTGGATAATGCGCCCTTCGTGCTCAGTGATTGAGCAAAAGGTACAACCGCCAAAACAGCCACGCATGATATTGACCGAGAATTTAATCATGTCAAAGGCAGGAATGCGCGCATCGCCATAGCTCGGGTGCGGCAGGCGCGCATAGGGCAAGTCAAACACATAATCCATCTCTTCGGTTGAGAGCGGAATCGGCGGCGGGTTGAGCCAAACATCGATAGAGGTAAAGGAATTTCCCGCGCCGCTACTATGACGTTGCACCAGCGCGCGAGCGTTGCCTGGATTGGTCTCTAGATGCAGGATACGGCTGGCATGCGCGTAGAGTACAGGATCAGATTTGACTTGCTCATAGTCAGGCAGCCGAATGACGGTTTGCTCACGAGCGGGTAGTTTTAGCTTATATTTACGCGCCGTTTTTGGTTTGTATTCTTGAACCTCCATACCGCGCATTTGCACAACCTGAGTCTCTTCATCAACTTGATCAGCGTTCAAGACTTTATTAGTCACAGGCTCAGCGACAAAACCCTGATACTGTGATGAAAACGAGTTTTGATTTGGCGTCTGGTTGGGACGCTCTTGCTCAATCTTACAGCTGTCAACGTCTTCGGTCATGACATAAGGGTTGATAATGGGATCGACACGGCCAACGGTATCGACATCGTTACTAGCGACTTCTATCATATCCGCTTGCCAATGACGACGACTTGGCGTGAGTAAGTATGCCGTACCACGCAGTTTACTCATTTGCTCAAAGGTATAGCCTTTGGATAGACCATGCATCACATCGACAATAGCGCGTTCAGCATTACCGTATAAAAGAACGTCGGCACGGCTATCGAGCAAAATACTGCGGCGTACTTTATCTGACCAATAATCATAATGGGCGATACGGCGTAGGCTGCCTTCGATACCGCCTAAGATAATCGGCACATCAGGATACGCTTCACGGCAGCGCTGGCTGTAGACGATAGCCGCGCGATCAGGGCGCTTATTAGCGACATTGCCCGGCGAGTAAGCATCATCGCTACGTATCTTACGATCGGCAGTGTAGCGGTTGATCATGCTATCCATGTTGCCAGCGGTCACGCCATACGCATAGACGGGTTTGCCAAGCTCCATAAAGGCGTCTTTGCTTTTCCAGTCGGGCTGGGCGATGATACCCACGCGAAAGCCTTGCGACTCAAGTAAGCGCCCAATAATCGCCATCCCAAAGCTGGGGTGATCGACATAAGCATCGCCTGAGATGATAATCACATCGCAAGCGTCCCAACCGAGCGCATCCATCTCCGCGCGATTCATTGGCAAAAAGGGAGCAGGCTCGTAGCAGCTGGCCCAATGCTTATCGTAATCATAAAGCGCTTTGGTGCCTTGTTTAAAAGCGGTGCGGGCGATGGTATCGGCAGACATGGGACAACCTTAATCTTAAAAATACGGGTGATAGCTAGCGGCTAAGGATAGTTATTGTTGACTAATTGAGTAGCGGCTAATTTAAAGGCGCTCATTTTAACATGAATTGCGTTCACGATGTGAAAAAGCAATTTTCAATTATTTAGTTAAGTTATTGATAGTGCGAGAAAAACTACAGTTAACTTTTAGAGGGCCAGTCTGTTATTCTAAGGTTAAGTCATTGAAAATATAATGTAGCGATTTTGGACTAGAATGACGAGCGGTTAAGGCTCAAATAGATACTGTGACTTAATGAAAAAGCGCCTTCTCGATTATAAACGAATTTGAGAATAGAGATGATAAACAAAAACTTAAACCGCAAATTGCCACATTCAAGTCATCTAGCTTTACTAGCACTTCTTATGATTATAGCGTCTCCTGTCTATGCAGCAGGTGCAGCAGGTGCAGCAGGTGCAGCAGGGCATCTTACCTTTTACTATATGTTGTTTATACTACCCATTGTCTTACTCTTTCATCTTATTGCTGTTATTTACTTCCAAAAGCGAAATCGTTACCGCTCTAAAGCATTTACTCATAAACATTTAATTATCGTCATACTGTTTTTGTCGATTGGGGTAGCCACAACGACGTTTGAGTATGTGACAGACCTAAGTAGTACGGGTATTCACGTTGGTACCTTGTTGTCTCTTTTATTTGTTTAGGGCTTTATAGCGCTATTGTTTGCTATTCCCTACTTACTTCATCTTTTCGCTATCGAAGAGTGAGTTACTGCTTTTATCACTATAATCAATCGAGCAAAATCTTCGTCCCACTCTTGGTAAAATTCATCACAAACTGACTGCGAAAACTACGCACGTTATTCTCATAAGTGAGCAGGCTACGGGTAAATTCGTGATAGTCGTTCATATTCTTGGCATTGACCATCAGCATAAAATCAGCGTCCCCTGACACTTCATAACAGCTCATCACCCGCGGTTGCTCATTCATCAAGCGCTCAAACCGATGCTGCATTGAGGTATTAGAGCGCGACATCTCTATCATGACGATGGCCGTCAGACCATAACCGACCTTGTTCGGATCAAGAATAGCGACTTGCCTGGTGATGACCTTGTTATCTATCAGCGCTTGAATACGGCGCTGCGCGGTGGCTACTGAGACGTGCACTCGCTCTGCAATAGTCTTGAGTGGTAAGGTCGTATCTTCTTGGAGCAAATTTAAGATGGCTTTATCTGTATTGTCCAAAGCATGAGTCATTAAAAAACCTCTTTTTAAATCTGAAAATATCGTTTAATTATCATATAAATTGATAAAGCGATAAATAAGTTATTTTATATAGTAAATAAAGATAAATAAAATCATAATTTTGTATATTTAGAAATATATTTTCACTACGTGCTACTACAATAGAGAATATCAAATAGGTACTGGCTAAAACTCTAAAAATAAAGCTTGCACCTATATCTCATTTAAGGAGCCTTGTATGTCTACTTCTACATTATCTAATACTTTAGTCTCGCGTTTACCGCTACCGACAATGTGGACCGCAGGCAGCGTACAGCAGCGCACTTTAATGATGGGCGTAGCACTGGCAGTATTATCCAACCTGCTATTTGGTGTGCTTTATGCGTACAGTAGCTTTCTAGCGCCATTATCAGGCACACAAGTTTTTATTTGGCGTATGCTGGCGATGTGGGGCGCTTTGATTGGCTATCTGATTATTAGCGGTCGCTTGGGGTCACATATTGAGAGATTAAAGACACTTAAAACAGTTAAGCAGTGGACGTGGTTACTATTACCAACGCCAATATTTTTAAGTCAGTTTTGGCTGTTTATGTGGGCGCCTGTCAACGGTCAAGGCGTGCAAACGGCGATGGGTTATTTCTTATTCCCGCTCATGATGGTGCTGTTTGGCTGTGTGCTATTTGGCGAAAAGCTTAGCCGTCTGCAGTGGTTCGCCGTTGGTTTTGCCGCGCTTGGCGTAGGTAGTGAAATCGTACGCACCCAAAGCGTGTCTTGGGCGACATTATGGGTGTGCGGGACTTATCCTTTGTATTACATTTTGCGCCGCAAGCAAAACATTGGTGCGATTACAGGCTTGCTAGTTGATTTGACGATATTTGTGCCTTTTGCTTTGGCCTATTTGTTTTTTTTAGCGCCTAGTAGTTTGGGGTTAGTGGGCGGATCTAGTTTCTTTATCATGATGCTGGTAGGACTTGGGATACTTAGTGTCCTTGCGATGAAAACCAACGTCGATGCTAGTCAAATGCTACCCGTTAATGTCTACGGCATGATGAGCTATATCGAGCCTGCGCTGTTATTTATATTGGCGGTAACTGTACTTGGCAACCCTTTTGAGTCAGCGATGATTTATAGTTATGGACTCATTTGGTTGGGTATCGCATGTCTCATTATTCATGGTGTTAAGCAACTACGCCGCGCAAAACAAGAGAGGCAAAGTTTAAAAGTTGCGCAAACGGTTTAATATGATTTTTAGAATGCTCTAAAGATAAAAAGGACGATTCAACATAAGGCTGAATCGTCCTTTTTAATAGATCAATATATAGGGCTTTAATCTAAATGTTGTTTAAAGCCGCGCTGCTTATCACGTTCCCAGTCACGATCTTTGAGCGTTTTGCGTTTATCATGTTGCTTTTTACCCACAGCTAAGCCGATTTGGCATTTTACAAGAGAGTTTTTCCAGTAGCATGATAGCGGTACGCAAGCATAGCCTTTTTGGTTGACTGCGCCATAGAGTTTATCGATTTCACGGCGATTAAGCAGTAGCTTACGCGTACGCGTCGTATCAGGACTCACATGGGTTGAGCTTGAGAGTAGCGGCTGAATGTGCGCACCGAACAAAAACGCTTCGTTATTGCGAAAGATAATATAAGCTTCTGTAATCGTCATTTTGCCTGCGCGAATGGACTTTACTTCCCAGCCTTGCAATGCCAGTCCCGCCTCGAATGTTTCTTCGATAAAATACTCATGACGCGCTTTTTTATTACTGGCAATTTGATTGTCTGGTTTTTTAGATTTTTTTGACATTATTTTCTCCAAAGGGCGGCAAGTCATTATTTTGAGATAGCTGCCCCGATCTAACGGTTCCTCGTCCTAACTCTGTTATCAGAATATTACTGTTATCAGGTTATTGCGATTGCTCGCAGCGGATGAGTCGAACCCGCTATTGTATCAAAACATCGAGCCAAATAGGTAAAACGAGCTTAGGACAAATGTAGCAGATAAGTATTAAACACCGCCGAAATTTGTTAGCATACGCAGTATCATCAACCACTATATGACCCTTGCTATGAACCCTGCAATCTCATCAAACACCTCATCAAAGCTGCACACCAAAATCTTGTACCCAGGTACCTTTGATCCGATTACCAATGGTCATGTGGATTTGGTCAAGCGTGCGACCAAATTATTCGATGAGGTAGTTATCGCTGTCGCATCAGGTCATCACAAAAAGCCGTTATTTAGCTTTGAAGAACGCGTGAGCCTAGTTGAGACGGTATTTGCAGACTTGCCGCAAGTGTCTGTCGTTGGTTTTGAGGGTTTACTTGTGGACTTTATGCGTGAAAAAAACGCCACAGCAGTACTGCGCGGCTTGCGAGCCATGTCAGATTTTGAATACGAGTTTCAATTAGCCAATATGAACCGCGAACTTGATGATAGGTTTGAAGCGGTATTTTTGACCCCATCTCAGCATTATTCGTTTATCTCATCAACGATGATACGAGAAATCGCCAAGCTTGACGGTGACGTCAGTAAGTTTGTCCCAAAATGCGTCTCTCAGGCTTTTATTAAAAAGCTAGGTTCATAAAGAGCGGGTTGACAACAGTAATAATCGATAAGGAGCAGTTTATGGCGCTATTAATCACGGATGAATGTATCAACTGTGATGTCTGCGAACCTGTTTGTCCCAATGAGGCCATCTCAGAGGGGGAGGACATCTATGTCATCGATCCTGATCTATGTACCGAATGTGTGGGACACTTCGATGAGCCGCAGTGCGTAGTGATCTGTCCGGTTGATTGCATCCCCAAAGATCCTGACCATAATGAGACTGAGAGTGATTTATTATCTAAGTACAAGCGTATTACAGGTCAGTAATTAAACTATAAATAGGATGAAAATACATAACCAAGCGGGTGCAAGTTTTGCTATACTAGCGCGCTTGGTAGACTAGGCGATCGCCGCTGCATACTGTTTGTTTTATAAATGAATAGACTTGCAGGGGAGGAAAGTCCGGGCTACATAGGGCAGCGTGCCAGCTAACGGCTGGGCAGAGTAATCTGACGACCAGTGCAGCAGAGAGCAGACCGCCTTTAGTGTCTAACACTATCGGTAAGGGTGAAAGGGTGCGGTAAGAGCGCACCGCGTGAATGGCAACATCTCACGGCAGGGTAAACTCCACGCGTAGCAAGACCAAATAGGCATCGGCATGGCGCGGCCCGCGTTCGATGCGGGTAGGTTGCTTGAGCGTATTAGCGATGATACGCCTAGAGGAATGATCGTCCACGACAGAACCCGGCTTATCGGTTTACCAAACCTTTTTATTTAGCGTAACAGGCAAAAAATTGTGCTTTAGGGGTTGACGCAAGTCTCCTGCTTGGGCATAATACCGAGCCTTAAATGGCGATGTAGCTCAGCTGGTTAGAGCGCATGACTCATAATCGTGAGGTCAAGAGTTCAAGTCTCTTCATCGCCACCATTTATATAGTAGTAGCTTGTGTTATCAAAAACTCCAATCCTTTGTGATTGGTTTTTTTTTGCCTAAAATATTACCTTTCTTATCCGCATTGATAAGTATGTTTGAAATATTATAAGAAGATAAAAATAACGCAACCTATATTCAACGTACTACTGACTGAACTTTACTTGTATATTGTTGCTCGCCAACAGAGCCTAACAAAATCGCCTTACTTTGTAGGCAAAAACTGCTAGAATACTTGCACCTGTCTATGCGTAGTCAAAAGCAGCAGCAATTGCTGTTTTACTGATTTTGTAAGTATGATAAAGGGCCTGTAGGCGAGTAATCGTTTGCATGGCTACCTTAACGTCTATGCTAGGCATCATCTTTTTTATCGTTGTTATTCAATCATCATTTATTTAGTAGGCGCTTTGTGACCTCATTAGCTAATATTCGTAACTTTTCTATTATCGCCCACATTGATCATGGCAAATCGACCCTTGCTGATCGCTTTATTCAGATGTGCGGCGCGCTGCAAGATCGTGAAATGCAAGCGCAAGTCCTCGATTCCATGGACATCGAGCGTGAGCGCGGGATTACGATCAAAGCGCAGTCCGTAACCTTGTATTATGACCATCCAAATGGTGAACGCTTTCAGCTTAACTTTATTGACACCCCAGGTCACGTCGATTTCTCTTATGAGGTATCACGCTCATTAGCCGCTTGTGAAGGTGCGCTACTGGTCGTTGACGCCGCGCAAGGGGTTGAGGCGCAGTCGGTTGCTAATTGCTACACCGCTGTTGATCAAGGCCTTGAAGTCATGGCAGTGCTAAATAAGATCGATCTGCCACAAGTCGAGCCTGAGCGCGTCATTCAGGAGATCGAAGACATTATCGGTATTGACGCCGTTGATGCTCCGCGCGTATCTGCCAAATCTGGCCTTGGCGTTGACAAGCTGCTTGAGGCTTTGGTTGAGTTTATCCCAGCACCGACAGGAGATCGTGACGCGCCGCTACAAGCGCTGATTATCGACTCTTGGTTTGATAGTTATCTAGGCGTAGTCTCTTTGGTGCGCGTACGTCAAGGGACAGTCAGAAAAGGCGATAAAATATATATCTTATCGACCAAAGACGCCCATCCTGTTAGCTCCATTGGTGTTTTTACGCCAAAACCTCTAGATACAGGTATTTTAGAGGCGGGTGAAGTTGGCTTTATTATCGCTGGTATTAAAGATATTGCAGGCGCGCCCGTAGGTGATACTATCACCCATGCCAAAACGCCTGATGTTGAGCGTATTCCTGGGTTTAAGCAAATCACCCCGCAGGTGTACGCCGGCCTATTCCCAGTCGATGCTAATGACTTTGAGAAGTTCCGTGAAGCGCTGCAAAAGCTACAAATTAACGACGCCTCGCTGTTCTTTGAGCCTGATACCTCTGATGCGCTAGGTTTTGGTTTTCGCTGCGGCTTTTTGGGTATGCTGCACATGGAGATCATCCAAGAGCGCCTTGAGCGTGAGTATGATCTCAACCTGATTACTACCGCGCCCTCGGTCATCTACGAGATTGAAAAGAAAAACGGCGATATTATTTACGTCGACAACCCTTCAAGACTACCTGAACCGAATAATATCGAAGAGTTTCGTGAACCCATCGCCCGCTGCCAGATCCTAGTACCGCAAGATTACCTAGGTAATGTCATGACCCTATGTATTGAGCGCCGCGGCGTACAAGTTGATATGCGTTTTATGGGTAAGCAAGTACAAATGATATTTGATATTCCGATGGGTGAAGTGGTGATGGATTTCTTTGATCGCCTAAAGTCGGTCTCGCGCGGTTTTGCCTCTTTAGATTATAACTTTGAGCGTTATCAAGCGGACAAATTGGTCAAGGTTGATGTCTTGATCAACGGCGAAAAGGTCGATGCTTTGGCTATGATCGTCCATCAAGACCAAGCGCGCCATCGCGGCAATCAGCTGGTTAGCAAAATGAAAGAGCTGATACCGCGTCAGATGTTTGATGTCGCTATTCAAGCTGCTATTGGCAGTCAAATTATCGGTCGTAGTACGGTCAAAGCCATGCGTAAAGACGTTTTAGCCAAGTGCTACGGCGGTGATGTCTCGCGTAAGAAAAAGCTACTCTCCAAGCAAAAAGCGGGTAAAAAACGAATGAAGCAAGT
Source organism: Psychrobacter sp. T6-4 (assembly GCF_052258425.1). Classification (NCBI taxonomy): domain Bacteria; kingdom Pseudomonadati; phylum Pseudomonadota; class Gammaproteobacteria; order Moraxellales; family Moraxellaceae; genus Psychrobacter; species Psychrobacter sp. T6-4. The sequence goes on along the minus strand of NZ_JBQQEZ010000006.1, from coordinate 30,671 downwards.
TGGTAATGTGGAGATTCCACAAGAAGCCTTCTTGGCGGTATTGCAAGTAGATAGTTAGAGTTTAAGGTTGTGTCTGGTAAAGGTACATCTAATAAAAGTACAGTTAACACAGACATAACAGCTGCTCATTTTATCGATGGGTTATACGTTCTAAAACAATAATGACTCGCAGCGTTTTTGACAGCAGATTAGTGCTAAGTTAATAGGCAATAACGTATGGATTTTGATTTTAATTTGATTTTGGTGCCATTAACCTTGGTTTTAGGGGCTATTTGGCTGCTTGATAAGCTAGTACTAAAGCAGCGCAAAAAGCTGGGCGCTGGCAAAGAGAATATGCCAGTACGCTGGGCTTATGACTTTTTTCCAGTACTCGCCGTCGTCTTGATTGTGCGCTCGTTTTTGTTTGAGCCGTTTAATATTCCCTCATCATCCATGGTGCCGACGCTCTATACTGGCGACTTTATCGCAGTCAACAAGTACGCTTATGGCGTGCGTTTACCGCTTACTTATACTAAAGTAATTGATACAGGCAGCCCTGAACATGGCGATGTTATGGTGTTTCGCTATCCTGAGAATCCGAGCATCTACTATATAAAACGTGCCATTGGTCTACCAGGCGATACGGTCAGTTATGACGATGGCACGCTTGCTATCAATGATGTGCCCGTTGAGACGACCCCCGTTGATTTTACTCCTAAGCCTGAGCTTACCAGTAGTCTTTATCTTGAAGGACAACCCATTCAAAACTATAGACTCACTCAACAAGATGCTATACAGATGGGCTTAGATGAAGAAGCCAAAGCTGAGTACTTTGAAGAGATTCAAGGCGATCATAAGCATCTAGTACGCTACTTGCCTGGTATGAATAGTTCACAATATGCTAATTTTTTACAGCAAGAGTCTCCAGAGGTGGTTAGCTCGGCAGGTACTAAATGGCGCATTACCGTCCCTGATGGTCATTATTTTGTCATGGGTGATAACCGAGATCGCAGCGCCGATGGGCGCTGGTGGGGGTTTGTACCTGACGAGAACCTAGCAGGTAAAGCGGCTTATATCTGGATGCACAAACCGCCAGGTCTAAATATGCCGTCTTTATCGCGCAACGGCTCTATCGATTAGATGTAGTCAGCTAAGAGGTTTAACGCAGTTAGAGATAGAGTCTGTGCTAATATTAATATAGGTATTACGGTTACCAATACGCCAACAGGTTAAAGGATTATAAAGGTGCATCAATTATCTAGCTTGTCCACACAGCGCGGCTCTGGGGTGACAAGTGTTATATTGTTTATCATGGTACTAGGTATAGCGGTAAAGCTAGCTGTTGCTATTGTCCCTGCACAGTTAGATGATCGTCAATTGACTAAAATCATCGCCGCTGAGCTCAAAAGAGCCAATGATAATGGCGATACTGCTCGCGAGCTAATTGAGAATACTAATAAGAAGCTATCTATCAATGCTTATTACGATACCAAAGCCGAAGATATTTTTACCTTTACCAACAGTCAAAAAGGTCAATTGGCTATCTACAAAAAGTACAATAAGACCAATAATCTATTTGGGAATGTCGATATCGTCAGCCGTTTTGAAGGCGACATCGAACCTATAACAGAATAATGAGATCAACTAACTACTCACTTGTACAAAAAGGGATAACCACAAGCCACAAATGAAACCAACTTCGCAGCAGACGGTGCCAAAGACCCAGTCCAATCATAACGCTACCGAGACACCTATTGTAAGCTCTGAGTTTATGCAGCGATTGGCTGTTTTGACACGTAAACTAGGCTATACCTTCAATAACCTAAGTTTTCCAAAATTGGCATTGACTCATCGCTCTTTTGATAGCAAAAAAAACTATGAGCGCTTGGAGTTTTTAGGCGACGCTCTGCTAGGTATGATTGTTGGCGAAGCGCTATATCATAAGTTCCCCTTGGAGAATGAAGGTAGGCTTACTCGCATGCGCGCAACATTAGTTCGCCAAGAGTCGCTCGTTATTATCGCTCAAAATTTGGGCCTCTCAGATTACCTTATTTTAGGCGTCGGCGAGCGTAAAGGCGGTGGTCGCAATCGTGCATCGATACTAGCCGATGCGGTTGAGTCACTAATAGGGGCGATCTACTTGGACAGTCAGGACTTAGAAGTTGTTCGTACTTGCGTATTGGCTTGGTATGGTGATTTGATTGATAACGTTAACGATCAAAAAGTGCTCAAAGACGCCAAGAGTCGTTTGCAAGAGTGGCTACAATCTAAGCAGTTTGATCTGCCGCATTATGAGCTGGTCGAGACTCGCGGTAACGCGCCCTATCAGATCTTTGTAGTGCGCTGTCAGGTTAATATTCCCAATTGTCCTGATATTACCGAATCAGGAGAGAGCCGCCGTATTGCAGAACAAAAAGCGGCTGAGCTTATGATTAATCAGCTGCATAAACTACCAAATTCTGCCAAAAAAGCACATAAATAATTTTCTATAAGCAATCGTTATGATTTGCCACTACTTAAAGAACACAATACCCTTATGACAAAAGATACTGATACCAATCAAGCGAGCACCTTAGATACTGCTAATCCTACGAGTAATGCAGGCCTAGAATCTACTCAAGATAAAGAGCCAAGAACAATAGGTAAGGCGTTAAGTCAGGTTCAAATGCAGGCTGAGACAGAAATAGATGCTGTAGATAATGATACAAATAATGAAGATACAATTGATGGGTTTTTTTCACCGAATCATCAAGCGCAGATGACAGATGATTTTAGAGCAGGCTATGTCGCGATTGTCGGTCGTCCTAACGTTGGCAAATCAACCTTGATGAACCACTTGCTGGGTCAAAAGCTATCGATTACCTCCCGCAAGCCGCAAACCACACGCCACCGTATTCATGGTATTTTGAGCACGCATGAGATGCAAGCGGTGTTCGTTGATACCCCAGGTATCCATCGTAACGAAGTCCGAGCGATTAACGAGCGCATGAATAAAGCGGCGGTATCAGCGTTAGTTGACGTTGATCTGGTACTGTTTGTGGTCGACTCTGATCAGTGGCGCGACGATGACTTGTTAACGCTGCAAAAGCTAGGCGATACCAATTTGACCGTAGTGCTGGTCATCAATAAAGCCGATACCTTAAAGGATAAGGGGTCGATTCTACCGCTTATCGAGACCTTTAGTGATAGCTTTGATTTCGCTGATATCGTTCCCGTATCGGCGCTCAAAAATCAAAACCTTGATCGCCTAGAAGAAGTGATAGCGTCACACTTACCAAATGCAGCACCTATTTATGACACTGAACAAATCACTGATCGCTCAGAGCGTTTTTTAGCCAGTGAAATCATCCGTGAAAAAATTATGCGTAGTGCAGGGGACGAAGTTCCTTACGATTTGACCGTACAGATTGATGAGTTTAAGGATGAGCCTGCGCATACTGATCCAAAAACGGGACGACCGCGTAAGGCCGTAACCTTTATCGATGCAACTATTTATGTTGAGCGCAGTGGACAAAAAGCTATCGTCATAGGTGATAAGGGTCAGCGTATTAAGCAGGTAGGGATGGATGCTCGTAAAGATATGGAACAGCTGTTTGATAAAAAGATTATGCTGACACTATGGGTCAAAATTAAACGTGGTTGGTCTGATGATGAACGCGCTTTGACGAGCCTAGGGTATTAAACTTATTAAAACTATACTGTCACTGAAAATGCGATATTACTGAGACCAAAGCAGATGCGTAATGAAGCGTTAACAGGTTACTTATTACATCAACGCTCTTATCAAGAAAAGCGTGCGCTTTATTATCTATTCTCTGAGCAGTATGGCGTTGTCCATGGTATTGGTAAAAAGGGAGCACCGCTGTTTATACCGTTGCAGCTGTTTGCCACTGGTAAGCGTGATCTTAAAACCTTTAGTCAAATTAACATCGCTCAAATACCTAGTAACAGTCATAGCGATAGTGCCCCTAAAGTAGACCAAGTCTCTTCACCCATGAGTGAGCAAGAACTGGTTGTTAAAGACACCAAAGACCCTATAAACGAGCTTTCTTATAAACAGATCACAGGTCAACATCAGTATGCAGCACTGTATCTAAACGAGATACTCTGGCGACTATTGCCAACTGAAGATCCAATGCCAGTCTTATGGCATCATTATCAAAATAGCCTAGAGCAGCTTAAGCAGGCTCTAACTGCTGACGAGCTGCGCCTTTGTTTGCGCCATTTTGAGCAGCATCTATTTGCTGAGTTAGGATTTTCTTTAACGTTAGAGCAAGACAATATGTTAAATGCTATTGAGCCTGACACGACTTATCGATTTTTACCAGATGCCGGATTAGTTCCCATTGTGCATACTGAGGCGACAACTAACGCTACTGCGCAGTCGATATTTGAAGGAAAAGAGATTATAAAAATGGTTGAACAGGGCGTCGTACTTGATACTCTCAGTAACTGGTCGCGCCTTTATCGTCAGCTCATAGATCATTTGTTAGATTATCAACCTCTGCAAAGTCGTCTACTTTGGCAGCAGCAACAACGCTATCAGTAGATAGTCTTTGATTAGAAGATAGCTTTTGAATAAGATTTGACGCTCAAGAGGAGTGATCAGGCAGATTGTTGTAGTCAGACATATGCAGTGATAACTATGCAGTCATAAATTAGGCACAGCCCGTAGGATGAGTGCTGCTAGGTTTATGTCTGACGATGCCGCCTTGGTTAAATGAGATTTGATACATGGCGTCATTATAGCTCGACGTTGGGCAGTACTTTATGTGACCGAAATGTCCTCGCGGTTTTCCACTATCACCCCAAAACTTTGTGTAGTGACGTTTCGCGCCCACTCTTAAACTAAGTTTACTATATTTAGGGTTCAAATTTTGCTCATCGAGCAAGTAGTCTACTTGTACGTCAAAATGCTTGTTATCATTGACATCAACGAAGAGTAAGATTTTTTTATCACTATCTCTATGACATCTGCCTTTAGCATCAGAAAGACACACTAATAAATTTTGTCGACGAATATAACTTTCCGCTTTGGCAAGACTAAATATACTCTCTAACTGGTTTTTGATGCGATTAGCTTCCATACTAGCTAAATGTTTAAAGATGCTAGGAGCGGCGATGGTCATTATAATAGCTAAAATAGCCACAGTAATGATCAGCTCAGGTAACGTGAAGCCATTTCCTTTGGCTCTTACAGATATCTCATCCATGTGATATTTCTCTCTGTGTACGCCATCTTATGAACTAATTACTTTTTTGATTAAAAGTTTACAACTTTTGATTTTGACACAAAGCTGTATGTATACATTGTATGCGTATTCATTTTTCATTATTAACTTGAACTAATGTTCATCTGTATAATATAAACTGAATATGTATCAAATGTCAAAAAATGTTTCAATTGGTGAATCATGAGTTTTACCAATAGAGAATAGCTACTATCTGTACTAAAATGCACAAGCTCAATAGGTGTTTATTAGTGCATATACTATTGACGTCTAACATTCATGTTATTAGAAATAATACGTATGTTAGTCATCCGTAATTTAAACTGGCTATTGTGTTTTAGTTACGACATTATCGTGTAATAATGTGTAGCTGCTCGACGAAAAAAGTTGTAAAGTCAATTGATAGTCGCTAAGCTACTCCTTAATTGGTTTTGTTGCAAAATGACACATTTTCAAAAAAACTTGTCATGAGCACATGTTAGTAAGTAACATCGATTAACGCATCATTTAAATTATCCTTTGGAGAAAGTCCATGAAATTGAATAAGATTGCCCTAGCTCTGTTTGCTGTAACAGCAGCACCACTAGCTGCTAATGCTGGTGTCACTATCAGCCCATTGTTACTTGGTTATCACTACGCTGAAGGCGCTGACGATGATCAAAGAGAAACATTACTCAATGATAATGGTAACGGCGATAGATACAACAAAGAAGATGGTCTGTATACTGGTGCCGCTTTAGGTATTGAGTTGACTCCTTCTACCCAATTCCAAGTTGAGTATGGTGTATCTAACACTGATGCTGAAAGTCAAAATGGTGCTGACAACCTAGATGCAGAACAAGAAATGATCACGGGTAACTTCTTAATCGGTACTGAAGAATTTACTGGTTACACTGATAGCGCATTAAAGCCATATATGCTAATTGGTGCTGGTCGATCTAAACTTGATATCGAAGATAACAACGGTGATGAAGTTGCTAATTCTACTGATACTATTGGTAACCTAGGTTTAGGTGCTATGTATCGTATCAATGATGCACTAAGCCTACGCGGTGAAGCTCGTGCTATTCACAACTTTGATGAGAACTGGTGGGAAGGCATGGCTCTAGCGGGTCTAGAAGTTGTCCTTGGTGGTCACTTAGCGCCAACAGTAGCTGTTCCACCAATCGAAGAGCCTATGATTGAGCAGCCAGTTGTTGATACTACGCCTATCGTAGTTATCGATCCTGAAATGGACTCTGACGGTGATGGCGTTGTAGATAGCTTAGATGCATGCCCAGGCACACCAATGAACCAAGTTGTTGACGCTCGTGGTTGCCCGGTAGAAGTTATTATCGATGATGCTCTAAAAATGGAGCTTCGTGTCTTCTTTGACAACGATAAATCTAACATCAAAGCACAGTACCAGCCTGAGATTGCTAAAGTAGCTGAGAAGATGCGTGAGTATCCAAACTCTACCGCTCGCGTTGAAGGTCATGCTTCAAAAACAGGTCCATCAGCACGTTATAACCAACGTCTGTCTGAAGCCCGTGCCGTCGCAGTGAAATCTATGCTAACTAACGAGTTCGGCATTGCACCTAATCGTCTATCGACTGTAGGCTATGGTTATGACCAACCAATCGCTTCTAACGATACTGAAGAAGGTCGTGCTATGAACCGTCGTGTTTACGCTATCATTACTGGTAACAAAACAATGACTGTAGAGCAAACTAAAGATATGGTTATCAACTAATCATTCATCTGTAGCAAGTTCTAAATAAAAAAGTCACCTTCGGGTGGCTTTTTTTTGTTTTGATATTGCACTGCTCAGTTATTTTATAAAAAAGGCAGTGCATTAATGTTATACTAGCCGCCCAAATACTTTGCAGATTGGCAAAGTGTTCTCTAGCACAGCTACCTGTACGATAAATTTGTGTATTATCATAGTTTTACTTATTATTTAAACTTAGTAGATCTACATCATTATTATATTCAGCGGCGCTTATTGCTACTGCATTCTTATTAAGACAAAACGAGCATTTTATATGGCGAACGACATCCAACACCTGCGTAATATCGCAATCATTGCCCACGTTGATCATGGTAAAACCACTTTGGTTGATAAACTTTTGCATCAATCAGGCACTTTTGGCGACCGTGCTAACATTGCTGAGCGTGCGATGGATTCAGGTGATATCGAGCAAGAACGTGGCATCACTATCTTGGCTAAGAACACAGCCATCAAATGGCAACATCCAAGTAAAGACATTGAATATCGCATCAACATCGTAGATACCCCAGGTCACGCTGACTTTGGCGGCGAAGTTGAACGCGTTATGTCTATGGTTGATTGTGTACTACTAGTTGTCGATGCTGTAGACGGTCCTATGCCGCAAACTCGCTTTGTCACTCAAAAAGCATTTGAGCAAGGCCTTAAGCCAATTGTTGTCATTAATAAAATTGACCGTCCAGGTGCACGACCTGATTGGGTTATGGATCAGATATTTGATTTGTTCGACAACCTGGGCGCAACGGATGAGCAGTTAGACTTTCCAGTTGTTTATGCCTCGGCCCTAAATGGCGTTGCTGGTCTAGAAGCGGATAATTTAGCTGATGATATGACACCACTGTTTGAGACTATCGTAGATGTGGTACAACCGCCACAAGTTGACGCCGATGCACCGTTTCGTATGCAAATATCGAGCCTCGACTACAATAGCTTCGTAGGGGTTATCGGTATCGGTCGTGTTCAACGCGGTAGAGTCAAAACCAATACGCCAGTGACTATTATTGATAAGAATGGCAAGACTCGTAATGGTCGTATCCTCAAGATTATGGGTTATCACGGTCTTGATCGCATCGATGTTGAAGAGGCACAAGCTGGTGATATCATATGTATCACAGGTATCGACGCTCTTAATATCTCTGATACTATCTGTGATCCTGCTGCAGTTGAAGCATTGCCGCCGCTAACTGTTGATGAGCCTACAGTATCGATGAATTTTCAGGTTAATAACTCACCTTTTGCAGGCCTTGAAGGTAAGTTTGTAACCTCGCGCAATATTCGTGAGCGCTTAGAGCGTGAATTGATTCATAACGTAGCGTTACGTGTAGAAGACACAGAGTCTCCTGATAAATTTAAAGTATCAGGTCGCGGCGAGCTACACTTATCTGTATTGATCGAAAACATGCGCCGTGAAGGTTTTGAATTGGGTGTATCTGGCCCAGAAGTTATCGTCAAAGAAGTCGATGGCAAGTTGCAAGAGCCGTACGAAAACGTTGTCTTTGATATCGAAGATGAGCATCAAGGCTCTATCATGGAGCAAGTTGGTCTACGCAAAGGTGAGATGACTAATATGGAGCTCGATGGTAAAGGTCGCATGCGTATTGAGGCGACTATGCCAGCGCGCGGACTGATTGGCTTTCGCTCTGAGTTTTTGACCCTAACTTCAGGTACGGGAATTATGACGTCAAGCTTCTCTCACTATGGTCCTCAAAAGATCGGTGATGTTGGTGGTCGTACAAATGGCGTACTCGTATCTATGGCCAAAGGTACTTGTCTAGGTTTTGCACTGTTCAACCTGCAAAAGCGCGGCAAATTATTCGCTGAACCGCAGCTTGAAGTATACGAGGGTATGATCGTTGGTCTAAACTCACGTAATGATGATATGGCTGTCAACCCAACAACGGCTAAACAATTGACCAACGTTCGTGCTAGTGGTACTGATGAAGCACTAACACTAACGCCTGCTATCAAGTTTACCCTTGAGCAAGCGCTTGAATTTATTCAAGATGATGAGTTGGTTGAAGTAACACCAAAAGCTATTCGATTGCGTAAACGCTACTTGACTGAAAGTGAGCGTAAGCGTCATGGTCGTAGCAAAAAGGGTGCTTAGTTTTAGCCGGTACCCAACTTAAACAGTCAGACATAAAAAAGGCCAACGTGATGTTGGCCTTTTTTTATTGTCAAAATATACCGTTGATGCAGACAAATCTTAACGGCGCAAGTTAGGGAGTCACAACGACATAATCATTGGTGTTGATCAAAATCTCAGAGGGCTGATCAACAACGATACGTACGATGTTGTCATCAACCACTTGTGACTTGTAATAATTGTCTTCGGCAACCGTACATCCTAAGCAGCGACTCATCGCATCCCATGGCTCAACAAAGAGTTTTCGTTGAGCTTGATCAGCATTACCGCCAATAACCGAGAAGGGCAGACTGACTAAGTAGGCTGCAGTACCAGTCACTGCAGCGACCAGTTGTAAGGGTTTACCTACTACTGTATCTACAATCATCGTATCGTAAGAAGGACCAAAGTCTGTTTCATCAATCTCTATCGCAGCGGACGCTGTATGCATCATAGCTGTAGTTAAAACAAGGCTAGTAAGGGCGATAATAGTGCGATCTCTGATAGCACGCAGTGAATGGGCTTTGACTGTCATGATGTGATCCTAAAGCTAACAATGAGTATAACAAAAGTATGTGATTATGCTATTAAAGCAAGATGTACAGTGATAAGCAACACAAAAGCTCATAATCAATTCATTTGGCTGCAATAAACCTTTGATAAGTTAAAGTGTTTGGCACTCTGGACAAAAAACACTAGCACGGCCATTGAGCTTAATACTGTCTAAATCGGCATTGCAAGAAGGACATGCCTCTCCTTGACGACCATACACATTTAGAGTTTGCTGGAAATATCCGGTCTCGCCACTGGCAACGGTAAAATTGCGTAAAGTGGAGCCACCAAGAGCGATAGCCTTGTGCAAGATAGTCTTGATATGCGTAACTAGTATAGATAATTGCTTGTAGGACACTTCATTAGCAGGCGTAGCTGGATGAATACCTGCTAAGTATAAGCTTTCGGTAGCATAGATATTACCCACACCAACGACAACTTGTTGTTCCATGATGACAGATTTTATAGCGCGCGTGATTGGTCGTCTTGCAGTTACCTTGCGCGAATTAGGATCTGATGGTTTATGTTTTGCTGCATCAGTCCGCTGAATGAATTGATAGAGATAATCTGCATCAAAAGTTTCTGATAAAGGTTCAAGACCTAGGTTGTCTAGTAGCTTGCCCTTGTAGTCTTGGTGCCATAATACAGAACCAAAGCGTCTTGGATCATGATAATGCAGCTGAGTAAGCGCGCCATCATCATCTCTAAAAGTAATGATGAGATGATCGTGTTTGCGCTTGTCTGCACCGCTAGCATGCTGTTGTAAGCTTCCTGACATACCAAGATGCACGAGCAACTGGCGCACCTCTTTATCAAAACCATTACTTTTGGAGGCCACAGGAGCAAAGTCTAAAATCAAGTATTTAGCGCGTCTTTGCACGTCTACTAATACGTGATCGACCAAGTCATTTAAGTCGTCGGGCATTTGCCAACGCAGCTTTGGCTGAAATACTTGTACTTTTGTAACCTTTTGACCAAGTAGAGGCGTTAGGCTTGTTTTTGTAGTTTCAACTTCAGGGAGTTCAGGCATAAGGGTTCAAAACGTTTATATGAGTAAAAAATAAAGTAGGGTTAACAATGCATTTGCAAAGCTATCAAGCTACTGCACGGCGGGCGTGCAAAATACCATGTTGCTGTTCAAGTTTAGCCAGTAGTTTAGACAAGTGCACAAGGCCCGCCACTTCAATATGAAACTTTAAAAAGGCAATATTATCGTCTGTACTCAAAGTTTCAACTTTACGAATATTGACATTTTCTCTATCAATAATTTGCGTTAGATCACGTAATAGTCCGCGTCTATCATAAGCTTCTATATGAATATCAACAGGCTGATAACGACCAGATTTGAACTGCCAACTGGCAGCAATTTTACGCTCAGGATCGCGCTCGATAAGGCGTAAGTATTCAGGGCAACCGCGATTATGCACACTAATGCCGCGAGACAAAGTCACATATCCTGCGATCGGCTCCCCATGTACAGGATGACAGCAGCCAGCGAGATGGATTTCTGTATTATCGAGGCCAGCGATAGAGATTTTATAAGCGTCAGGCTTGCCAGCAAGCTTGTTGTCTATGTTGACGATAAAATCTTCTTCGGGTTTTTCAGGCTCTAGATGCAGCTGACGAGAGATGTGCGCGGTCAGCTGATTGAGTCCGATCTCACTGGTAACCAAGCCGACAAGAATATCATCGGCATGATTAACGCTAAAAAACTGCGTATAATCATTAAGGTCTATGCTATTAGGATGTACAGATAAGCGTTCGAGCTCTTTTGCTAGCATGTCCCGACCGATCTCAATATTTTTGTCGCGGTCTTGTTTATTGAACCATTGGCGCAGCTTGGAGCGGGCGCGGCTGGTCTGTATATAACCTAAGGAGACCACAAGCCAATCGCGATTAGGCTCGCGCGTCGCTTTGGTAATAATCTCAACCTGCTCGCCAGTTTTCAGCTGATAAGTGAGCGGAACATAACGCTGATTGACGCGCGCCGCCTGCGCTCGATTACCCACTTGTGTATGAACATAATACGCAAAATCAAGTACGGTCGCCCCTTTTGGCAGCTCAGTAATATCCCCGTCACGACTAAAAACATAGATACGTTCAAGCTCATCAAAATCAACGATGTGCTCTTCATCTTCAAGCTCAGTAAAGGCAATGCCGCCTAAATCGTCCTCAATGGTCAAGGCCGAGTCTGAACGATTGCGAACCTCATTATTCAAAGAGAGCAGGTGACGCAAAGAGCTGATTTTTTGATTAAAGTAAGTATCTTTTTTATTCTTTAACCCCTCTTTGTAATTGACATGCGCGCACATGCCAAGCTCAGCCTCAAAATGCATCTCATGCGTACGAATCTGTACTTCTAACGACTTGTTTTCTGCGATAACGGCAGTATGCAAGGATCGATAACCATTAGATTTGGGATTGGTAATATAATCATCGAACTGCTCTGGTATATAACGCCAAAAGCCGTGAACCAAACCTAAAACATGATAGCAGTCTGATGGGCAGTTGACCAAAACTCGAAGCGCACGAATGTCATAAAGCTGATCAAAAGATAAGCCTTTAAGCTTCATTTTGCGATAAATAGAATAGATGTGTTTGACGCGTCCTGATACCTCGCCTTCGATATTAGCATCAATCAAAGCTTCGCTCAGTTTGTTCTGAACACGCTGGATATAGGACTCACGCTCACTGCGCTTTTCAGAGAGTAATTTGGCGATCTCTTTGTATCTATCAGGAGCAAGATGGCGAAATGCCAAATCCTCAAGCTCCCATTTGAGCTGAGCAATACCAAGACGATGGGCGAGAGGCGCATAAATAGTCATGACCTCACGTGCCACTCGGCGTTGACGCTCCTCATCAGCGAAATTTAATTCACGCATAGCAAAGGTGCGCTCAGCTAATTTAATGAGCACCACGCGTACATCGTTGGTCACTGAGATGAGCATGCTATAGATGTTAGATAACTGTTCGCGCTGATTGTTAACGAAATGATCCTCTAGGCGCTTACTGCTCTCAATAATAGCGGACAGTTTTCCCATGGCTAAGGTGTCTTTAACTAATGTTGCGATATCAGCGTTGAAGTGCTTTTGGATATCTGCCAGACTAATCATCGATTTACGAGCGCTACGATAGAGCATAGCGGCGACCAAAGCGTCTTCATCTTGATACAGGTAAGTTAAGATATCTGCCATACCAATACCGGTCACATAGGCACCTGAGCGCTCAGACTCGCTAGTATTCATGCGACTACGGATAAACTCGCAGGCATCACTTAAAATAGGAACAGATTCCTGCCCAATACGCTTAGCAACATTATCTAGCCAAACAGGGACATCGATATTGGCATCATCGATGTCTTCTAATGGGATGTTGGATTTTTCGAGTAGCTCATTGTTCGAGTAGTCATCTTTGATAGCAGAATCGTCTTGCTCAAAAGAGATTGAGCGATCAAAGGTGGTATGTAGTTTGTGGGTCGCCAATTGGGCTTTGATATCTAGCGGTATTTGCGCGTAGCTATTGGCTGATTGATGAGAGCGCTGATTGGCAACCAACTGCGCTGCAAGCGAGGCACTATCAGTCTCTGTCATCTGTCCATCTACTAATGGTAATCCTTCACGAATTTTTACCATCGCCGCCTCCTTTTGCTAACCCTAAGTCATACTTCATCTTGCTAGATTTTTCGTCTGATTGCTCAAAACAAGTCACTTTTAAATAATGACAGCCGCCAAAAATCAATTTTTAGCAGCTGTTATCGAAATTTGAATAGTTATAAATGCTAACAACTACTAGGTATCTGCATATTATTATCTGATAAATATGAGTACCCAACGAGTATGTATTTTATTGTTCTCTCTTTAATTATCTCACTTTAGTGTCATCATACAAGACAGCCTGTGTAAGGAAATTAAAGTCAAACGTAACCTACACTCAGCTTACTCAAGCGATTTTCTCAAAGCGTGCGATAGATTCGACGTGACCGGTATGACAAAACATATCCATCACTCCTGCATGGGTCAGACGGTAGCCTTGCTCAAGTAGCGCTTTGGTATCGCGGGCAAGCGTTGCTGGGTTACAGGACACGTAAACAATACGCTCAGCATTGAATTTGGGCAGATATTGCATAATCTCCCAAGCACCAGAGCGCGGTGGATCGATTAGCAAAGCATCAAAACCTTGATTGGCCCAAGGCTTATCGGTGCAATCTTGAGTTAAGTCTTGTGCGTAAAACTCAGTATTATCGAGCTGATTGCGGCGCGCATTATCAGCGGCGCGCGCGGTCATAGCATCACTACCTTCAACCCCAACGACCGATCCTGTAGCTCCAACCAAACGCGCTAGTGGCAGGCTAAAATTACCAAGGCCACTAAATAAGTCCAATACGCGCTCGCCTGCTTTTAGATCTAGTAAATCACAAGCAAGTTTGGTCATTTGCCGATTGACCGAGAGATTGACTTGGGTAAAGTCAGTTGGAATAAATTCAAAAGTGAGATCGTACTCAGGTAATTCATAATACAGACGACCAAACTGCTCGCTCAGATCATCTTTATCGGTTAAAGCAATGCGCTCAATCGTATCTGCACCTTTAGATTGCAGATACAGCTGCCAGTTACGCGCTGCAAAAAACGCTTTGAGCTTATCGATGTCATTTGCTGATAAAGGCGCAAGGTTGCGGACAATTAAAGCAACGGGCTGATCACCATCAGGAAGATCCGGCAAATATTCACCCATCGCCAGCTCTAACTGAGCGATTTTGTCACGACTATCTAAAGTGCTAATAAGCGCTTTTAAGTTTTCAATCTCAAAGCCAATACGCGGATCTAGGATATGACATTCATTAAGCTCTGCCAAAAAATTGCTAGAGCGCTCACGAAAGCCTACCAGCGCCGTCTGTTTTTTGACCACATAACGCACGCCCAATCGCGCTTTGGTACGATAGCCAAGTCTGTCACCGACGACAGGGTCAAGCCAGTGGTCAGGGGCAACATGGGCTTGATGCATGAGCATCTCAGCGAGGACAGATTGCTTAAAGTTAATTTGCGCGTCAGGCTGCCAGTGCTGTAAGTTGCAACCGCCGCAAACACCAAAGTGCGGGCAGGGCGGTACGGCGCGCTCAGGATTGGGGTTTTTCGTTACCTCAATGGCGTCGCCTTCTTCGAAGCTGGCGCGGCTGTTGGTCAACTTGACTAAGGCGCTTTCACCAGGTAATGCAAAGCTGACAAAGACTTTTTTGCCATGTTTGTCCTGCGCGTGACCTTGCCGCTCATCAAAATCCTTGCCATAAATAGCGACGCCGCGCCCATCATGAGATAGACCATCGATAGTGAAGGGCAGTGGCTCTGCATCCTTTAGGCGGCGACGCGTTTTGGTCGAGGGTTTTGATTTTTTCTTATTAGGCGGCACTACGATGGTCTGAGAAGTTGTGGTCTGAGAGGTATCGTCGTTAGCGATACTTTGGGTATCTTGGTTATTCAAGGGTTGTGAATCGGTGGGTTGCATAAACCTGCCTTAGCATTAAAAAAGGAAAAAGAAGTTATAAAGAAGTGGACCAATCCGCAATAAAAGACTCGTGACGTAGACTACCATCCGCTTGCGTTAACGTTTTAAGATAGTCATGACTACGCTGTTGCCAGTCGCTAAAGCCTTGTGACGATAGTTGCCCTGTCAGTCGCAGCCAGCGCAAATAAATCAGCCAAGTATTCATCACATCAGACTCACAATACGTCGAGAGCGTCTGCCAATTGTCAGCCGCAACGAGTGCGCCGACCATACTACCATCGACGTCTGTCTTGCCAGGTAAGCCATAGAGGCTAGCGACAACATCCATCGCCTCGCGGCGACTAGCGCCGTACTGGCTCAATCTGTCCATCAAGTCTAAGTGACGGGTCTGAAAGCGATTGACATAATTGTTAAAACGCATGTTTTTGATACGCTCGCCTTCTTCAAACAGCCAAGGCGCTGACAGATCGTATTGCATCGCGCGATAAATAAGCACAGGAATATCGAACCCAGAGCCGTTCCAGCTAATGAGCTGCGGCAAGGTCTCAACCTCACTAAAAGCGCGAAAAAACTTTGCCAAAATGTCTTTTTCACTAAACTTATCAGCACTGAGTGAAAACAAAGAGAACTGCTCACCTTTGATATATAGCGCTGAGATACAGACAATACGCTGAAGGGGCAGACGCATAAAGTCATGACCTGCCTCTTGCAGGCGAATAGACTGGAGTGCACTCAGCGCCTCGCTATCACTTAGATCAGCCAATTGCGGATAAATACGGCGGGCAGCATCCGTATCGGCTACCGTCTCGATATCAAAAACAAGCACAGGGTTTGACGGTAGAGCTTGGGTCATAATAAATCCTAAAGGGTCATCTAAAAATCGGTCATCTAAAATGTTATGCCGTTATCAGTTTTAGCTAAGGTGTTTAGTAGCGATCATCTTTACTCAGCACGGTTATCGTCCACGTTATAAAGACCAGTCGATAGATAACGATCGCCTCGGTCGCAGACGATAAAGGCAATGACAGCATCAGGATTAGCTTTGGCAACTTGCACCGCTGCCCACGCTGCCGCGCCAGAGGATACGCCTGCAAAAATGCCTTCCGTCTTGGCAAGCTTACGCATGTAAATCTCAGCGATATGCTGATCGATATCCATAACTTCATCGACTAAGTCAGCATTATATATTCCAGGCATGTAAGCGGCAGGCCAGCGGCGGATACCAGCGATAGCCGCTTCCTCATCAGGCTGCAAGCCAATAATTTTGATCTCTGGGTTTTGCTCTTTTAGGTATTTAGATACGCCAGTGATCGTCCCTGTTGTCCCCATAGAGCTAATAAAATGAGTGATTTTGCCGTTAGTTTGAGCCCAAAGCTCAGGCCCTGTCGTGAGGTAATGCGCTTGGCTATTGTCAGGATTATTAAACTGATCGAGCACGATACCTTGACCATTCGCTTGCATTTGTAGCGCCATATCACGCGCCGCTTCCATGCCTTCATCGACATTGATTAAGGTTGCGCCATAGGCGAGCATGGCATCCTTACGCTCTTGAGTTGAATTTGTTGGCATAAGCAAAGTTATCGGATAGCCGCGCATAGCGGCGACCATAGCGAGGGCGATCCCTGTGTTGCCACTTGTCGCCTCAATGAGCATGTCACCAGGTTTGATATCACCGCGCATCTGTGCTTGATAGATCATGTTAAATGCAGGGCGATCTTTGACCGAACCTGCTGGATTGTTGCCCTCAAGCTTACCCAAAAGCTGCGCGCCATTAGTAATGTTTTCTTGTTCTGGCAAACGCTGCAATTTGACTAAAGGCGTTTGACCGACGCAGTCCGCTAATGTGCTAATCTGAGTAATAAAATCTGTAGACGACATACGGCATCCTTATATATTTTTAGATAAGACTAGGGTTGTCTTATAAGCGCCAGTAGCTCCTTAGTATTTAAGGCATAAAGGCGACTGACAAAAAGTGGGCTTATTATATCATTTTGTTTTTGGCAGCGCTTATGCCATCGACACCTATCTGTAACTAGGCTATCTGTAATTGAGTTAGTGCAAACGGGCAAATGGTATTGATAGCCCCTGTTATCATAAATGCTGCTAAAATACGGACATCAAAGTTTTAAGATTTTCAGACAGTCACAAAGCTCGCAGGATAATGGAGTCAAGCTACTCATGGCACAAAAAAAACGCTTTAATACCAGTAGCGCCTATGGTCAGCTGATCCTTTTGGTGTTTTTGCCGATATGTGTGTTGGCAATCGTTGGTGGTATCTTGGTATTTACTGAGACCATGCGCGCCAGTGATTCAGAGCAAGAAGCTTTAGCTGAGGCGGTGCTTATTCGCTACAAGCCTATGGTTCGAGACTTAGTACCACAATTATTAGCGCAAAAAAATCAAGCATTAGCTACGGACAAGGCTTCATCAGAGGCCGTAGCGGCTTTAGGAATTATCCGTGAAAAGCTAAGTCAAATGCAATCGGACCAGCATGTACAGCGCATCGCTATCGTTGACGATAACGATGAGATTTTGATGACTGTGGGCTATGGGGTGGAGGAGGCGTGGCCTGTTATTGATGTTAATAAGGACTTTTTATCGCAGCAGCCATCGCCTATTGGTACAGTATACGGCAGCTCGTTAGGTAGTTTTGACGGGCAAAAATTCTGGCTGCTCGTTGATATGGACAACCAGCCGCTCTATATCGCCCGTTACCGTATTGCCATGGCGCTAGCGATTACTGGTCTGTTTACGATTTTAATTTTGCTATTGACTCTAAACATCTATGCCAAACGCTGGATTGCACCTATTTATGAGCTGCGCTTGCAACTTCAGCGCACGCAGGTTGATAATTTGTACAAGCCTGTGCTGGTTGAGTCTGATGGCGAGCTTAATCTATTGCAACAAGATCTGGTCAGAACCTTGCGCCGTTTGCACTCAAGCTTTCAGGAGCTAAAAGACCACGCCGAGCAAACCGAAGATGATCTGCGCCTTGCTTTTGATGAGATGGAGATGCAGAACATCTCTATTAGAAATGCCCGCGATGCCGCCATCTCAACCAGTCAAGCAAAATCTGCGTTTTTGGCCAATATCAGTCATGAGCTCCGTACGCCGCTTAACAGTATTGATGGCTTTATTAATCTGCTCGCGCGTCACGGTGAGCTTAATACCGAGCAAGATTTGTACGTACAAACCATCCGCAAGTCCTCTGCACATCTACTGGCTCTGGTTCATGATGTGCTCGATTTTTCAAAGATTGAGGCGGGTAAACTCGTGCTTGATTGTCACGAGTTTGACCTTTATAGCACGGTTTATGACGTGGTCGATATGCTCTCGCCTGTGGCTTCTGAAAAAGGTCTGCGCATGGCAGTACTGTTCTATAACGATGTGCCCATGTGCATTAATGGCGATGCGCTACGACTTAAGCAAATATTGACCAATATCGTCGGCAACGCTATCAAATTCACAGATAGCGGCGATGTGGTGGTGCGCGTAAGCTTAGACGATCACAGAGATGATCATTTAATCATTAGTGTACAAGATAGCGGTAAGGGGATATCCAAGAGCGATCAAAAGATGCTGTTTCAAAGCTTTAGTCAAGGTGATCCATCAATTACTCGTCAATATGGCGGTACAGGTTTGGGCCTTGTGATATCCAAGCAACTCACTCGTCTTATGGGTGGTGACATTGGGTTTTATGACAATGCGCAAGAAAACATTGCTAATAAAGGCGCGACCTTTTGGTTTCGTATGCCAGCGCATGTCAATGTGCTAGAGGCAGCCGCTGAGCAAACGATTGATTTACCGAGACTTGCGCCGCTGGCAAGCGCTCATGATGAATTTAATGTGCTGGTTTGGATCAATCATGCCGCCTCCAGACAGGTACTCAAAGCCAGTTTGCACAGTTTGCCGATTAAACTGGTGCAAGCCAATTCTCTACCGGGCGTGCTGGAATCATTGAAGGAGCAGGGCAACTACTGGGATTGGGTCATTGTTGATGATGATACTCAAGACGATATGATGGCGCTACTCAAACAGATCCGTTTGCACTATCAAGGCAAACTTGCCGTATTTGGTTATCAAGTTGCTGCCGACAAAGCTTTATTAAACCGATACCAAGCCAATATTTTATATGAGCCGCTAGATAAGCGTCAGCTCTATACAATGCTCGATACCCGCAAGCGCCGCGCTATAGAGCAGATCAAAGAGCCACGCTGGACGGGTATGACGGTACTGGCAGTTGATGATCACCTGCCAAATTTGCTGGTTTTGGACGCGCTACTTAGCGAGCTTGGCATTCATGTTGTGACCGCTAATAGCGGCTTTGATGCCATAGAGATCATTAGTAAGCAACAAACCTCAGTCGAAAATATGAAAACGCTCAAACACAATTTGCATGACAAAACTCAGGTATCCAAAGCACAAAGCCGCGACACTCGTAGCCAGCTGCCACCAGAACTCACTAAGCAAGATAAGGTAGAGGAGGCTCTTAAGCATCATATCGATCTGATATTTATGGATATTCAAATGCCGCGTATGTCAGGACGTGAAGCTGCTGCGCAAATTCGTAAAATTGAGAACCCAGATAAACGTATTCCTATTATTGCTTTGACTGCGCACGGGCTCGCTGATGAGCGTGAGCAGCTGATCGCAAGCGGTATAGATGATTACGTGGGTAAGCCTATTAGCCAGCCGCAGCTCTTGCAAGTGCTGCAAAAGTGGCTTGGGCGAACCGCAAATTTCAACGACTCAGCGCTTGCTATTGAGCAAGGCGATTCTGGGGCTATTAAAGACGATACTAAAACACAATCTCATCCTCTAAGCATGTCAAAAACGCTCAACGCCAACCCTATAACTGATAACGACGAAAAACAAATCGAGGCCTTGATCACTGATGCGCATACGATTGAAAAAAGAACCACGCGACCACTGTCTCTCAAAAAAATCCGTGATGACTATCTGCGTGACAGTCAAACTAAAGACAACTACAAAGGCTACTATAAGGGTAGCTATAATCAAGAGCCTGCCTATAGACGCGAGGCTAGTTATGATTTTACCTCTACTACTCAGGTAAGTCAGAACGAAAATGAGCAGTCACAATCTCAAAATGACAACCCCTTTACCAAAGCTTCTTTTGTCAGACCGCCCTTTGTGCAACCTCCCCAAAGCTTGTGGTCACGCGACATCTCATCTGTAACTAATGCTCAAATAATGAGTAGTATCAATAGCCGTCATTTGCGTACGAATAGAGATTCTGACATTTTTGACTGGCAAGATGCATTGACTCGATCTGCCAATAAACCTGAGCTTGCAGCCAAGCTGATTACTATGATGCTCGATACTATCGATGACGAAAAAAAAGCACTGACCAAAGCTTGGCATGCTCATGATCGTAGCATGCTGGCGCAAATTGCTCACCGTATATTGGGTGCTAGTCGCTATACAGGCGTACCAGAGCTACGGCAGGCTAGCCAAGACTTAGAGGATAAGTGCTTATTAAATGTGCAGCATACGACGCCCGCTCAGTTGGCAATGCTCGCGCCTTATTATGAGGCGTTAATAAGAGCACTCAACCATTTACAAGCCCTTGATCTCTCTTCCTATCCGCAATTGAACTATCACCGTTTGAGTGAAAATGATATGACGTGGAAAATGATCTAATGTGATATCTGGGGTCAGTTATTGCGCTGACACAACGCCCTTAACCTTGCTATGATTGTTGTACCTATCTATTTGAGCATTTGCTACTTAACCTTAAGGATGATTATGCACCCTATCACCACTCATCAATACAAAGCGCTACAAGTTAGCGTAACTGACGATATTTTGACGGTTACGCTCAACAGACCACACAAAAAAAACGCTTTGAGCTTTGAGCTAGTCACTGAGCTGGTCAAAGTAGCTAAGCGCATTGATAAAGACAAGAGTCTGCGCGCGGTCATCATCAATGGTGCCGAGGGAACATTCTGCGCGGGTATTGATCTGGGTGATTTAAACAATCCTAAGAATCAAGCTTATGCCTTTTGGGAGTTAGTAAAGCCTTGGCAGAGTATGTTCCAACGCGTATGTCTCGTCTGGCGTGAGGTGCCAATTCCAGTGATCGCTGTATTAGAGGGTCATTGCATCGGTGCAGGATTACAGCTGGCACTCGCTTGTGATGTGCGCGTCAGTCATCCAGATTGTAAGCTATCTATTATGGAAGCTAAGTGGGGTTTGGTACCTGATATGGGTCTGACGCAATCCGCCTTTGGGGTGGTGCGAGAAGATGTGCTCAAGGAGCTGGCCATGAGTGCGCGCCTTATCGATGGTACTGAGGGCAAGACGCTAGGTCTGGTCAGTCACTGTAGTGATGAGCCGCTTGAACATGCGCAAAGATTAGCTGCTGAATTCGCCGAGCGTTCACCCGATGCGGTGCTGGCGAGCAAGCGCGTGATTAATGCGATGCATCAGCAACCTGCTATGACGCTATATAAAGAAAAAATGTGGCAACTCAAAGTCATGCTAGGTCGCAACCGCAAACTTGCCCTCAAAAAAGCCAAGGATGCCAGTATTACCTTTAACAAGCGTCAGTTTAGATAGTCGTTATGCATACTATAAACATATGTCTTTACTTCATATATTATAGTATCTTGTAAGTATATATCGCAGCTCAACCCCTTTACCTATTGAAATTCTAGCAGACAGTGCGATATAGCCTTGTCTGCTGTTTTTTTTGCGATTCCAAGCAGTATATATATTTATTTCATCAAATCATACGGTCTTGCTATGTCTACTCCAAATACCCCAATCAATCCTAAACCAGTAGCGAGCGAGCGTGTACGCTCAGCAGATCTGCCTGTTGCTTGGATTATGATGCTTGGGCTTATTGTTGCAGTTGGGCCTTTATCTATCGATATGTATTTGCCCGCGCTACCTTCTATGGCGGATGATTTTGGCGTATCGACCGCATTTATGGCCAACTCCGTACCCGCGTATTTTGTCGGTTTGGTCTTTGGGCAACTTATTTACGGGCCTTTGAGTGATCGCGTTGGCCGCGTCAAACCTCTATATTTTGGGATGACGCTGTATGTGATTGCCTCTATTGTCTGTGCACTGACTGATAGCGAGTATGTGCTGTTTGTAGGACGTACCGTACAAGCCCTAGGTGCTTGCGTTGGCGCAGTGGTCACGCGCGCGGCAATTCGTGACAGGTTGACCGCGAAGCAAACAGCAAAAGCATTCTCTATCATGATATTGGTCATGGGGCTTGCCCCTATACTTGCGCCATCGCTTGGTGCGCTGTTCTTGCAGTTTTTTAGTTGGCATTCTATCTTTTGGTTTTTGGCCGCTTTTGGGGCGTTTAATCTACTCCTCACTAAATTCTTTTTCTTTGAGACGTTAACAGAAGAGAATCGTAACGCGCGTCCCGCTAAAGAGGTGATGAGTCAATACTGGGATCTATTAAAGGATAGAAGCTTTAGTTATCCGGCTATAGGTGGCGGATTATTGATGGGAGCGATGTTCGTTTATATTAGCTCGGCATCTGAGCTTATCATGGATACTTATGGCGTTTCAGCGACGCATTTTGGCTGGTTATTTGGGATGAATGCGGCAGGGTTTGTGCTTTTAACTCAGCTCAATCAATGGCTCACCAACCGCTTTCGTATTCTAAGTATCTTGCGTTTTGGCGCGATGATGCAGGTCATATCAGCGGCCGCGCTGTTTGTTATAGGTATACTATTTGGTACTGATGCTTGGCTGCCGTTGGTATTGACTTGTATCTTCTTTTGTATTGCAGGACTGGGTCTTACGCAGCCTAACGCATCGGCTATTGCTCTAGCGTTTCAGAAAAAACGCGCAGGTATGGCAAGCGCGCTACAAGGCTCCTTGATGTTTTCAGTGGGAATATTTGGCGGGCTACTGCTCAATCTGTTCCCGGTTAATCCTGTGCTTAAGATTGGTATCGCTATGTTCTCACTTATGAGCCTTGGCGCTTATTTAATTTGGCAGATTGATCGTAACTTAAATTTGGATGATGCTGAGTAATATCTGTAGTCTTAATATAGCTTCACAAGAACTCAATATATTCATAATATGTTGAGTTTTTTTAGTTTTCAAACATGCTAGTTACTTAATCAATAAATAAAAAAATATGCATATTTGTTTACTATTGCCAAAATCACAGAGCAGTAAGTTAATGTGAACTTTAACGTGAACGTTGTCCTTAATATATTTATATAAATAGATATTTATATTCATTTTGAGAGATATAAATCTCATTCAACTATTATAATTAAAATGTTGCAATTTACTTATGACCTTATTAGTATGTAATGTAACTAAATATTTACATTTTCAATATATGTGAAACATAAGCTTACTATTGAGACATAGTACTGGCTAAATGAATTTTGAATTAAGGGTCAATTATGAAGCAATTACTATACATTTTTCCAGTAATGATGAGCGTTAGCTTGTTAGGATGTAGCAATTCTGGCAATCCTGCTACTCAAGAAGTTGCAAATTCAGAAGGTACAACTGAAGAAGAGTTTGTCAGTAAATTACCTGATTCAGCGCCAGTAGTTCGGGTAGCTTCTGATTCAGATTTTGCTCCTTATGAATTTAAAGATGAATACGGTAACGTAAGTGGGTTTGATATAGATGTTATGAATGCTATTGGAGAGGATCAAGGCTTTCGAGTAGAGAACTATACCGATCGCTGGGAGGTGATCTTTGAGAATTTAGATAGCAAAAACCGGGATATGATTGCTGCAGCCGTTCCTTATAGTGCAGAGCGTGCCAGTAAATATCTGCTCTCAGATCCCTATGCGCCGTTGCCCTCTACGCTATTGTATCTAGATGAATCGCTAAATCTAAACTCTTTAAACGACTTAAGCAACGTCAGAATTGGTGTGCTAGATGATACAGTGCAGCATGAGTTTTTTAGCAGCGGTCAGTTCAAGGTAAAATCAGTTGAACCCTACATCACTACCTTTGCCGCAGTACAAGCGATGGCACAAGGAAAGGTTGACGCAGTAGCAGAGGATTCAGGAGCGCTGCGCTATATCATGGAAGATTTGCCAAGTCTACAACCTCAGTATTTTGATTACGAAGACTTAACCGCAGAAGCAGCTCGCAAAGTGTTAGTCATTGACAAAGATCAGCCTGAATTGCTAGAAAAAGTAAATGCTGGTCTCAAAACTATTAAAGAAAATGGTACTTACGGCAAATTAACGACTAAATGGTTCGGTGAGGATTTAACGTCTGCGGTATTAGAGCAAGAGAAGGCGATGCAATAATTCTTGTAATAACAAACTATAGGCTACTCTTGTTATTAAACAGTAAGTATATTTATCTATATTGAAAGGAATCAGCTATGGCTATCGCAAATATAAATGACGGTTCACGTTATCGCGGTTTAATCTTATCCATTGTAGCGTTTTTAACGCTCATTGGGGTTTTGCTCGCTTTTACTTTTTACACCTCAAGTATTCTTGAGCGCAATACAACCCTGGTTAACCTCTCCAACAAAACTGCGAACAATGCCCAAACGATTATTAAAGACTTGTTTGATTTGCAAAACAGTACTGGCGAACATATTAACTCGCCACACCAAGTACGAGTCAGAGAAAGACTTGAAACCAATACACAAGATATTGATCAGCTGTTAAAGGGTATGAGTAACGGCTCAAACTATATTAATAGCAATGGTACAACGATCAGTGTTCCTCAAATAAAAGGCGAGTATGAGCAAAACGCACTTGAAACTGCACAACAAGAGTGGGATAAGCTAAAGCCACTTATCGAAAACTATCTTGAGGGTGCTGATGATATTTTAATTGACTCATCAAGTGAGCTTGCACTGGCCAATGATCAAGCTAAAACATCAAGTTTGCGTATGAATGACTCTTTAAATGAGCTGACCGATGAAGTTTATGCTCAGTCAGAAGCTCAGGCTAATACGATCCGTCTAGTTCAGCTACTAGGGGTTGCGGCAATCTTTGCTTACTTCTTAGTCTTTGTATTCTTCTTTGTTCGCCGCTTGCGTGAGACTGATGCTGAAGCACTAGCGGCTCGTCGTGAGACGCAAGAGATCATGCAAACGGTAAATACTGGTCTATTCTTGTTGGATAAAGACTTAAATATCGGACAACAGCATTCTCGGGCATTAAACAATATTATCGGTACTGACAATTTAGCGGGCGAGAACTTTACCAGTGTATTGCGTGGCCGTATCTCTGATAAAGATTTGACGACGACCAAACAATTCATTGAGCAGCTATACAATCCGCGAGTAAAAGAAAAACTCGTCGACTCATTAAATCCATTGCACAAAGTGAGATTGCATAATGTATTAGGTGAGCAAGGTTCAGACAGTCGCTTCTTAGATTTTAAGTTCTCACGAGTTTATAACAATAAAGATATTGCGCGTATTTTGGTCAACGTTAATGACGTATCAGATGCCGTTTATCTTGAACAGCGCCTAGAAAAAGAGCGCTCACAAAACGATATGCAAATCGAGATGCTGACCACTATCTTGAACGTAAATCCAAAGGTGATTAACGAGTTCATCGATAACACCAAACAGCATATCGAAAAAATCAACAACATTCTAAAAAACCCAGGCAGCTCGCAGTATGAGCTTGAAGGCAAACTTAAAGCCATTTATCGTGATATGCACAGCCTAAAAGGCGAGGCCTCTGCACTTAAATTGCATAGCTTTACTAAGATTGCCTCAGAAGCAGAAGACAAACTTCATGCGCTACAAAACCAAGGCACCTTATCAGGTAACGACTTTTTGCCGCTAGCCGTTCATCTAGATGAGCTCCTCACTTTGTCTAACACTATTGAAGCTTTAGGTGAGCGTATTAACCAATCATCTGCTGCTGCTACGCCAAGAGCTGTAGAGCCTCAAGTTGTAGTAGAACCAGACGCTGCTCAGCCAGTTGCACAAGTTTCTGAAAATTTGAGTACTCATAGCACAAGCGATAATACCTACAGCGCAAGCGATGACACCTATAGTGATGAGGGTATGGACATTGATTTGGATGATGATTCAGACGATGACTATATGCCATATTATCAAGAGTTCGCGCAAGACATTGCCACCAGACAAGATAAATATGTACAACTTCAAAGCCAAACTTTGAGTCATGTCAGTGTACCAGAGCGTCTTAAAAAACCCGTCAAAGAGATTAGTATTCAGCTACTACGTAATGCTATCGTTCACGGAGTAGAGACGCCAGAGGCTCGTAAATCAGCGGGCAAATCAAACGTTGGAACCATCGAGCTTGAGATGCAAAATGTTGGTCGAGACTTTGTCATCACTATCCAAGATGATGGTCAAGGTATCGATTACGATAGCATTCGCCGTAGATTGGTTGAAGGTAGCCGCTATAGTAAAGAAGAGGTTGCTACCTTTAGTCAAGCTAAGCTACTCAAACAGTTGTTCGCTTCAGGGTTCTCTACCAAGGAGTATGCTGATGAAGATGGCGGCCGCGGTGTTGGGCTAGACATCATCAAGTCTTTGATAAAAGAGCATGATGGTAGTCTAAACGTAAATAGTGAACTGGGTAAGATGACACGTTTTGTTATCAAATTACCAAAAGCCAGTTGAGAGTAAACTATGTATAAACTAATGATCGTTGATGATTCAAACATCATTCGAAACCGTATCCAGCGAGCGTATGACTCTGGCAACTTTATGCTAGTAGCGACGGCAACCAGTGGCGTGCAGGCGGTAGAGAAGTTCAATGTGCACCGCCCTGATGTGATTACGATGGATCTGACGATGCCGCAAATGGATGGCCTAGAGTGCATCGAAAAGATTATCGCCATTGATCCTGATGTACGTATCTTAGTCGTGTCAGCTTTGTCTGATAAATCTACTGGTATTGAGGCGCTATCGCTCGGTGCTAGCGGGTTTTTATGCAAGCCTTTTTCAGAAGAGGATTTGGTTGAGTCCTTACACGAATTGATGCAAGACTAATGAGCTGACGCAAACTAAGCTCATACCCATTAAATACAAGAAAAATACTATGAAAGAGCAAAAGCTACAGATTTTTTTAGATATTATTAGCCACTATTTTAACCAGTTTGGTAGCGAGGAGATGGTGGTAGATACGCCTTACTTGCTAGAAGGTAAGCCGCCTAAAGTGCTCGACTATACTGGCGTCATCGGTATATCTGGTGCACAAAAAGGGGTAGTGTATTTTTCGGCGACTCGCAAGCTACTATCTTCTATATTAAGTAGTATGGGCGAGAGGGATACTAGTGAAGCGATGTATATCGATCTAGCAGGTGAAGTGGCTAATACTATCGCTGGCAACGCGCGTACAGAGTTCGGTTCTGAGTTTCACATCTCTGTCCCTTTTGTGTTTAAAGGTGCGCCGCAAAGTATCGTTCTACCTGATGATGAGCGCTCTTTTATCATTCCTATTACTTGGTTATCACAGATCGGTGAAATCGTCGTTTGTCTTGAAGACTAATGCTTTAGCTACTGGGTATTATATACGGATAATATTATGATCAAAGTTGAAAAATTAGGGGTCTTTTTAAGCTCAATCGATGCCTTTTTTACACAGATTGGCACTGATAGTGTTTCACTTGACACTCCATATCTAAGTGATAATAAAGTCGCAGTAGGCTATGATTATAGCGGTATTATCAAGATATCAGGACCACTGACTGGGTGCGTTTATGTCAGTGCTCCGAGTAATATGCTGCGCGAGATTATCAGAATCATGGGTGAGCCTGACACGTCCCTTAAAATGATGAAAGATCTACTTGGTGAGATGGCGAACACCATATCAGGTAATGCCCGTACAGAATTTGGCGCCGACTTTATTATCTCCCCTCCCACTATCGTTGAGGGCGCGCCAAGCTTATCCTACCTACCCAATGATCGTCATAGCTATATAACGCCTTTTACTTGGCGTGGTCACGAGGCGGTAATAGGTATCTGTATTGCCTAAAGACGGTTCACTGCAATATAAAGTTGAACATGTTAAGTATCGTTAAACTACTACAAAACTGATAATAGTAGCGTATCTATTTTATTTCGAATCGACCATATTAAAACGACGCTCAGACGTCGTTTTTTTGCATTCTACTCTTTGTCTATTTTAGACTTGATGGATATCCACAACCTATAGATAGATTATTCGTACGATTTAAATAACTAGAGATTGCTACTTAATATATGATAAAATACAGCGCAGCTATTTTTTGATAGTGCATTTTTTAACCAACCAATGACACACACATCATGGCAAAAAATTGCTGGGTGTTTGGCGACTTGATTAATTTGCATAAGCCTTTTTATTTACCTTAAAAAACGCTTTGCAAATGCGTGTCGCTAGATAGGCAGTTTTTGTGATGTGGAGGCATAACCCAACCAATAGGACATTTTTACATGGCAAATGACAACCCAACACAAATCGCAATGCGCGACTTACTCCAAGCTGGCGCTCACTTTGGTCACCAAACTCGTTTTTGGAATCCAAAAATGGGTCCTTATATCTTTGGTGCCCGTAATAAGATTCACATCATCAACCTAGAGCATACCGTAAAAGCGTTTAACGAAGCCTTGACTTACGTAAACGGCTTAGCAGCTAAGAAAAACAAGGTACTATTTGTAGGTACTAAGCGTGCGGCAAGCGGTATCATCCGTGAGCAAGCACAGCGTGCTGGCATGCCATACGTCGACCATCGCTGGTTAGGTGGAATGCTGACCAACTGGAAAACACTACGCCAGTCAATCACTCGTCTAAAAGAGCTTGAGAAGCAAGCGGAAGACGGTACTTTTGCTAAGCTAACTAAACGTGAAGCTCTAGAGCGTACACGTGATATGGAAAAGCTTGAGCGCTCATTAGGCGGTATCAAAGACATGGGCGGCCTACCTGACGCTATCTTCGTTGTTGACGTTGATCACGAAGCGATTGCTATTAAAGAAGCTAAAAATCTAGGTATCCCTGTGATCGGTATCGTCGATACAAACTCTAATCCTGACAATGTTGATTACATCATCCCTGCTAATGACGATGCTATTCGCGCCGTGACTTTATATGTCAGCTCTATGGCTGATGCGATCATCGCGGGTAAAGAGTATGCACAAACGCAAGCGGGCGGCAAAGCGGATCAAGAGCAAGCGTCTGAGCAAGCACCAGCGGATAAGCAAGCACCTGCTACCGAAGAGTCAGCAACTGCGATTGAGCAACCTGCCAAAGCACCTGCGGTTGAAAACCCAGCCGAAGCACAAACTGATCTATAAGTCTTAACTAAGCGTAACACTAACTTATTGTTAGTGACCTATTTAATATCAATAAGGGGCATGATGAAGGTTTACTCGTCATGCCTTTTATACAATAAATAGTCTTTTTAGGCGCTATTATTCGTTAAGCAAACCTATATTAAGCATTTTCACACACAACAAATAGAGGTAACTCTTATGACAGACGTAAAAGTATCTGCCAAAATGGTAAAAGAATTGCGCGACCGTACTGGTCTTGGCATGATGGAGTGCAAAAAAGCACTAGAGGAGTCAAATGGCGATGTTGAAGTTGCCATCGATAACTTGCGTAAATCGGGTCAAGCAAAAGCGGCCAAAAAAGCAGGTAATATCGCTGCTGACGGTGCTATCATCATCGCACAAAACGACAAAAAAGCATTCTTGGTAGAAGTTAACTGCCAAACTGACTTTGTCGCCAAAGATGACAACTTTACAGCTTTTGCTGAAAAAGTCGCTAATATCGCTTTAGAAAACAATACGACTGACGTTGAAGCTATCAATCAATTGCCATATGGCGATGGTCAAACAGTCGAAGAAGCTCGCGTATCACTGGTACAAAAAATCGGTGAGAACATCCAATTGCGCCGCGTTGAGACGCTAGAAGGCGATAACCTTGCCTCATATCGTCATGGATTACGTATCGGTGTGGTCGTATCTTTTGAAGGTGGTAATGCTGATACTGGTAAAAACCTTGCTATGCATATCGCCGCTTTTAACCCAGTAGCGGTAGATGACGAAGACGTTGCTGCAGACGTATTGGCTCGTGAAAAAGATATCATTGAAGCCAAAGCTCGCGAATCTGGTAAGCCTGATAACATCGTTGAAAAAATGATCGAAGGCGGTCTGCGTAAGTATCTTGATGAAGTGACCCTACTGCGTCAGCCATACGTCATGGACAACGACAAAAAAGTCGGCGACGTACTAAAAGCTGAGGGCGTTAAAGTATTAGGCTTTAAGCGCTTAGAAGTTGGCGAAGGCATTGAGAAAAAGCAAGAAGATTTTGCTGCAGAAGTTGCTGCAACGCAAGCCGCTGCAAACAAGTAAGCCTGTATCAATAAGCTAAGTAGATAGCATTAAACCTATCTTAGTTAATGTAGTGCTCTATACTGCATATAGACAAAAAAGATGTAGAAAAAAGCCCGCTATATAGTAGCGGGCTTTTTGCGTTTTGCTGTCCCGTCCTAGAATGAGTTGACACTTTTTAGGCGATAATATGTCAAACGTAGAGAGTAAGAGAGCGAAACGCAG
>NZ_JBQQEZ010000005.1:0-185244 GCF_052258425.1 Psychrobacter sp. T6-4 | reverse complement strand
ATCGGCTCAGCAATCGGCTCAGCAATCGGCTCAGCAATCGGCTCAGCAATCGGCTCAGCAATCGGCTCAGCAATCGGTTCTGGTTCTGGTTCTGGTTCTGGTTCTGGTTCTGGTTCTGGTTCTGGTTCTGGTTCTGGTGGGTTTATACTATCTGCTATTTCAGTGACAAGTAATTCATTCGTATTATTTTCTTCAATACTGTCTTTTTTATCATCACTATTCATCTGCACTAAGTTGTGTTCAGATACGGCCGGCTCATTATCTGTGGCAGGGTCTAGACTAGAGTACTGAAAACCCTGTAGCGACTCCCTAGAGATATCGCTATTGTCTTGACTGATATCATAAGGCTCAGATTGATGCGATGAGGAGACGTGTCCGCTAGATAGACTATTGTCCTGCTCTATAACTGGGGCTAGTATGTGATCAACAGGCAAAGGGCGGAACGCGAGCAGACGTAGAATGCACATCTCAAGCGCTTGCATCGGTGTACTAGCAAGCTTGATACCCTCGCGCGCTTGCACGACAATCTCGTAGTATAGTTGCAAGACATCAGGGCTAATATGCCCAGCCAGAGCATTAATATCTTGTGCTTGCGCTTCATTTACATTGAGCGCCACCTCAGGTAATAACTGGGTCAGTGCTAATTGATGCAAAAGCTCAGTAAGTCCATCAAACATGCTCGTTGCATCAACCATTTGCGCGCGCATCTGCTCAATGTGCGCGGCAACTGCGGACTTATTATGGTTGTAAATATCGGTAATTAAGCGCACCAAGTCAGCGGCATCTATGAGTCCCAGCATCGCATTAACAGTGGCATCATCGAGGCCGCCTTGACCAAAGGCTATCGCCTGATCGGTTAAGGATAAGGCATCACGCACCGAGCCTTTTGCCGCACTCGCCAGCTGCCATAGCGCAGGCTGCGTATAGCTGACTTGCTCTTGCGTAAGCACATTAGCTAAATGCTCGCTAAGTAGCGTCTGCGGCAATGGACGCAGTACAAATTGCAAGCAGCGTGAGATGATAGTAATCGGTAGTTTCTGTGGATCAGTGGTCGCGAGTAAGAACTTTACATGTTCAGGCGGCTCTTCTAAGGTTTTGAGTAGTGCGTTAAAGCTGTGCGTCGATAGCATATGCACTTCATCGATAAGATATACTTTGTAGCGACCTTGACTTGGTGCATAAGGCACGTTATCTAGCAATTCGCGTGTGTCTTCAACCTTTGTCCGTGAGGCCGCATCAATCTCGATTAAGTCAATAAAGCGCCCTTGATCGATTGCCACGCAGTTATCACAGACGCCGCAGGGCGTACTGGTAATGCCCGTGTCACAGTTTAGACATTTGGATAAAATGCGCGCAATCGTCGTCTTACCAACGCCGCGAGTACCGGTAAACAGATAAGCGTGGTGCAAGCGATTATAGTCAATGGCGTTGATTAATGCTTGGGAGACGTGCGTTTGCCCAATCAATTCGTGAAAGTTCTTGGGACGGTACTTACGCGCGAGGACTTGATATTGCTGCGACATAGCTATCCATTATGCTAAGTGGTTAGAGGGCTTATTATAGCAAAAAGCCAGTACTCTCGTCTGGCTTCTTATTCAATCTCTATAGATTTTATCTTTTGTTCAACGGCTACTAGCAAGTACAGACTAGTCCGCTTTTGGGCGCATATGCGGGAACAAGATCACATCACGGATGCTCGCTGAGTCGGTAAATAGCATGACTAAGCGATCGATGCCAATGCCCTCGCCTGCCGTTGGCGGCAAACCGTAAGATAAGGCTTCGATGTACTTTTCATCAAAATGCATGGCTTCATCATCGCCCGCGTCTTTTTCGGCAACTTGTCCGCGAAAACGCTCTGCTTGATCGGCAGGGTCATTTAACTCGCTAAAGCCATTTGCCAATTCGCGACCACCAATAAACAGCTCAAATCGATCGGTAATCTCAGGATTGTCATCATTGCGGCGAGCAAGCGGTGAAGTTTCCGCAGGATACTCCGTAATAAAGGTCGGTTGACGAAGCTTATGCTCAGCAGTCTCTTCAAAGACGATGGTTTTTAGCTTACCCACACCAAACACGTCGTTCACTGGCTGATGCAAAGTATTGCTTACATAGTCCGCTAGATAATCACGATCATTAATACGCGCCATGTCAAAGTTTTCGGCATATTGCGCGATAGCATCTGACATTGATAGACGTGCAAATGGCGCTTTTAAGCTAATAGCCTCGTCTTGATAGGTGATCTCGGTCGTGCCCAAAATATCCATCGCCAACTGATTGAATAGGCGCTCAGTTAAATCCATCAAATCGTGATAGTCCGCGTACGCTTGATAAAACTCAATCATGGTAAATTCAGGATTATGACGAGTTGAAACGCCTTCATTACGAAAACTACGATTAATCTCAAATACCTTCTCGAAGCCGCCAACGACTAGGCGCTTGAGATAAAGCTCTGGTGCAATACGCAGATATAGTGGCATATCTAGCGCATTATGATGGGTCTCAAACGGACGCGCCACCGCACCCCCTGGAATGGGATGCATCATCGGCGTCTCCACTTCCATAAAACGCTCATTCAGCATAAATTTGCGGATACCACTAATCACTTGGCTACGAATCATAAAGGTGTTACGCGTGGTCTCATTGGTCATAAGATCCAAATGGCGATTGCGATAGCGCGCCTCGGTATCAGCTAGGCCATGAAATTTATTAGGCATCGGACGCAGCGACTTGGTGAGCAAAGTAAACGCTTCGATATGCACATACAGATCGCCTTTACCTGAGCGTCCGATATATCCTGACACACCAACGATATCGCCCAAATCAAGCGATTTTATACTAGCCAATGTCTCTTCATCGAGCTCTTTGCGTGCCACATAGAGCTGAATACGACCACTCATGTCTTGAATGACGATAAACGAGCCGCGGTTAAGCATGACGCGACCTGCGACATTGACTTGGGTTTTATCACCATTGGCCGCTTTTTCTTCGATTTCTTGTTTGCTAACGCCCTCAAAAGCCGTTTGTAGATCTTGCGCGTAATCAGTGCGTTTAAACTGATTAGGATAAGGGGGCTTACCAGACGCTACGATATCATCGAGTTTAGCTTGTAGTTGTGCAATAAGCTCATTTGCTTCCTCGATAGTTGGGGCTTGTTCATCGACGTTTTGATTGTTGGGCTTTGACATAGAAATCTCAAATTCAATAGGTTTGTTTTAATATAGATTATTAGGTTAAGCAGTATTATTCACCACCAATACTCGCCATCAGATCCGCCTGATGCTCACGCAATAGCGCGTCAAGCAGCTCATCCAAATCGCCTTCCATAATCGCATCCAGCTTATAAAGGGTTAAGTTAATGCGGTGATCAGTCATGCGCCCTTGCGGGAAGTTGTAAGTGCGAATACGCTCGCTACGATCGCCACTACCGACCAAATCACGACGAATCTCATCGGCGACATCGACTTGCGCTTGTACTTTGACTTGCTGAATTTTAGAGATCAGCATTTTCATCGCATGGGCGCGGTTTTTGTGTTGGCTACGCTCTTGCTGACACTCAACCACTGTCCCTGTCGGTATATGCGTTAGGCGCACTGCAGAATCCGTAGTGTTTACGTGCTGACCACCTGCGCCGCTGGAGCGAAAGGTATCCATCTTGATATCGGCAGGATTGAGATCCACAGTATCATCAATCTCAACCTCAGGCATGATAGCGACAGTACAGGCTGAGGTATGGACGCGGCCTTGACTTTCAGTCTCTGGCACGCGCTGGACACGGTGAACGCCCGACTCAAACTTTAGACGACCATAGACACTATTACCTGAGACGCGGGTAATAATTTCTTTATAGCCGCCATGCTCGCCTTCATTGGCGGATAATACATCCAGCGTCCAGCCTTGAGCTTGTGCGTACTTTTGGTACATGCGAAACAAATCGCCTGAGAAGATCGCCGCTTCATCGCCGCCTGTACCAGCACGTATCTCAAGAAAGGCCGGCACTTTATCGTTCGGGTCTTTGGGCAGCATCATGACGTTGAGATCTTCTTCCATCTTTACGATCGCCGCGCGTGCTGTATCGATCTCATCCTGCATCATCTCTTTCATGTCAGGATCGCTTGCGTCCTCTAGCATGATCTCAGCATCGGCTTGATCTTGCTCCGCACGGCCGTAGTTTTGCCACAGCGTCGTAATCTCCATCAAATCACTATGTTCAACAGAGAGTTCACGAAATTTATTATTATCGCTGATGATATCTGGATCTGATAACAGCGCGGTGACCTCTTCATAACGGTCTACCATTTGGTCTAAACGCAGGCGCAGGGATTCTTTCATAACAGGATAGTCATCTAAAAAAGTAAAATAAGAGAGCGATTATAGCAAATTTTTGCCATCACAATAAAACCTGTACGTAATAATTCATGACAGCACACTTTATAACAAGGTAATTCACTATAAGACGTAAAAGCTTATTAGCAAAATGTCTACACTTGCTGCGCTAAAAATCAAAGTGCTATAGATCTGTTGTCATTCATTAAGTCCAAATTTTAAGCAAAAAAATAGCTAAGATTACTCTTAGCTATTTTACTTAGACGACTTAAATTCTACACCTTGCGCACCAACACCGAACCTATTGAATAGCCTGCGCCAAAGGAGCAAATCACGCCCAAATCACCAGATTGTAGATCGTCCTTGTGTCTATGAAAGACAATCATGGGACTGGCTGAACTGGTGTTAGCAAACTCTGCAATGACGCTCGGTACGATCGCTTTGTCTGCCTCTTTACCGATGACCGTACGCAAGATAAGATCTAACATATTGGCGTTGGCTTGATGTAGCCACATCATCTTGACATCGCTTGCCTGCATATCGTTCTCGTGCAGATGCTCAGTGATGACTTCAGAGACTTTGGGGCATACTTCGCGGAACACTTTGCGGCCATTTTGTAAGAATAATTTGTCAGTGACAGGCTCTTTAATGTCAGGGTACATCTGAGTTTCAGCTGCCAAAAACTCTGAGCGATCCATAAAGCCGTATTCGTTTTTGATATTGGTTGAAAACTGTGTGAATAGCTTAGAGCTTAGTATCTCATAACCTTTAGGTGTATCTAGCTCTTCGACGATAGACGCGGTTGCGACGTCCCCAAAGATAAAATGACTATCACGGTTACGCCAGTTGAGATGCGCTGAGGTAATCTCAACGTTGACGACTGCTACGCGGCGGGCAAGACCTGAAACGATAGAGCCATAAGCTTGTGAGAGACCAAAAGTTGCCGCACTACACGCCACATTCATATCATAAGCAAAGCCGCCGATCATACCGATCTCGTTTTGGATCTCGATGGCGACAGCAGGATAGGTGCGCTGAAAGTTTGAGCAGGCGAGGATAATGCCGTCCAAATCATTGGCTTCAAGCCCTGCATCTTTTAGAGCATTATTGAGCGCTTCAACGCCCATCTCAGCCATAACAGACAGCTCTTCACCAAGGTTGCGATAGGCGATGACAGGTGCCATTATTTCAGGGTTTAAGATACCGTCTTTTTCCATGACGTAGCGGGACTTGATGCCAGAGACCTTTTCGATAAAGGCGGCTGATGAGGGCTCTAGCGCCGTCATGGTATCTGCTGCGATCTCGTCAGCGTGCTCGTTATTATAGTTTTCAACATACTGATTAAATGAATCTACGAGCTCTTCATTACTGATGCTATAAGGCGGAATATAAAGGCCTGTGCCTGTAATACAAGTCGTCATAATAAGCTTCCTTGTCCTGCTTAGTGTTAAGCGAAAATTAAAAAGTTGTCATATCTCTTTTTATAGCGATGCGTTTATCAAGTAGAACTTATCGTATTGAGTGTATGACTGTAAACTTAAACCTATGGTCTTATTATGCCTGAATAATCTTATTTTTCTAATACTTTGTTACAAATAATCAATTCTCGATAAAAATTGGTTCACGTTTAATAGTGATACGCGCTTATTATTACTCGCGAGTCTAAGCTATAATCAAACAGCTTACCGCACATGATATGACTATTAGCTCGTAAGTAGTACCTGAATCTCCTACTTGAACCTAAGAAACAATACCAACCCTCACGAGACGCTCATGACTGAAATTTTTAATTGGCTGTTTGGTCAATACGCTGACTACTCTACTCTATTTATCGGACTTGAGCTCATCGCCGTTATGTTCGGCATCACAAGCGTACTACTCGCGCGCAAACTAAGCGTTTTAGTATTCCCTGTGGGTCTTGTTAGCACAGGGATTTTTGTCTATCTGCTCTGGCAATGGCAACTATTCGGTGACATGTTTATCAACTTCTACTATACCGTTATGGGTCTGTACGGCTGGTATAACTGGACTAAAAATAAGCAAGGCACTCAAGAGCTTACACCTAATGATGAGATCAGTATTGAGCATATTAGTGCTAGCGATTTACCAACGCTTGCTTTGCTCGGTTCGGCGACCGTTGCCTTTGTGGCGCTGATTTACTACTTTCGTCCTGTCATCAGCAATGACTTTAGCTTTGATGGTGTGGTATTAGGCGCGCATTTATTTACATGGGTCGATTATACCGATATGCTAACCACAGCATTGTTTTTGATGGCGATGTGGCTAATGGCCAGTCGCAAGATTGAGCACTGGCTACTATGGATAGTCGCCGATGCCATCTCAGTACCGCTTT
The DNA here is from genome assembly GCF_052258425.1 of Psychrobacter sp. T6-4. Classification (NCBI taxonomy): domain Bacteria; kingdom Pseudomonadati; phylum Pseudomonadota; class Gammaproteobacteria; order Moraxellales; family Moraxellaceae; genus Psychrobacter; species Psychrobacter sp. T6-4. Next base: position 178,568 of record NZ_JBQQEZ010000005.1, on the reverse strand, counting down.
ACTTCTACAAGGGTTATACCTTTACCTCGCTACAGTACGTAGTATTCACCTTGATTGCAATCTGGGCATATTATGAATGGCAACGACGCTACCGTATGCAGCAACAATTTGATCCAGCAGTCGCCTAAATCGGTATTTAAGGTGGCAGTTTTGGGTGCTGAGAGTACGGGCAAGACTACCTTATGTCGAGATTTGGCCGCGCGCTTTAAAAGCCCGTGGGCACCTGAATATATGCGGGAATTTTTGCAAGATAAGTGGGATAAGCAGCAGCTTAGCTGTACTTGGGACGATCTCTTACCTATTGCGCAAGGCCAGGTAGCCCTTGAAAACCAGCTTACTGAAGAGGCCGCGCAAACGGCAATAAACAACGGTCACTCTCAAGCTTATCTATTCTGTGATACTAGCCTATTTGAGCTGATGGTCTATGCTAACTGGTACTATGGTGATTGTCCGCCAGCACTCAAACGCGCCGCTCTAGCGCATCACTATGATTTGATCCTGTTGACGGCGGTTGATGTGCCTTGGGTCGCTGATGACTTGCGAGATGCGCCGCATAAACGCGACGACATTAGCGATTATTTTGAAACACACTTAAATAGATATAATAAAAATTTCAAGCGTATCGGCGGCACAAGAGACGAGCGGGTGCAGCAAGTAAGTAAATGGTTAAACTCACTTAACCATACTGGTTAGCCATTTATTTGCGCCTTTAATATTTACTATTAAGCTATGCTTAGATACTTTTTCGTTCACACCGCTTAAGAGACTAAGATGCTAAAGAAAATTGAATATACTTTAGAGAAGATGATATTTCACAGTCGCTGGATATTAGCCCCATTTTATGTGGGTTTAATCATAGGTATTATCGTACTGTTTATAAAATTTATTCAAAAGTTATGGCTTACCCTTTCTCAAGTCTTCGACGCATCCGTATCAGAGGTGATTGTTAATATACTCATACTGGTCGATATCTCTTTGGTCGCTAGCCTGCTGCTTATTATCATCTTTAGTGGTTACGAGATATTTGTATCTAAAATAGAGACAGGTACGCATGTTGATCGCCCCAGTTGGATGGGTAAAGTCGACTTCTCTGGTCTTAAACTTAAAGTTATAGGAGCCATCGTTGCAATTTCTGCAATTGATCTGCTTAAATCTTTTATGGATATATCAGGCAACATGACTGATATTGATACAGATAAACTAATGTGGAAGGTTATCATTCATATGGCGTTTGTAGTATCAGGTCTGCTATTTGCCTTTATGGACAAGATCGTAGGCGACACCAAAAAACACTGATAGTGTTCATTATCACTAGTATAAAAACAAAGCTAAAATTCAAATTTTAAAAGTTGAGAACTAATTATGATACGTTTATACAAACCTTCTTTGTTAATCGCTGCTCCTGTGCTAAGTATGGCTATGACAGCTTGTCAGTCTAACTTGCCCACTACTAATCTGCCTACTGATAGAGCGGCAATCCAATCTACTAATAGCGCAAAGACTTCTGCAACATCAATCGATATGAGTAGCACTAGCATTACTGACAATACCAATATAGATGATGCATTGAATGACAGCGCCGAACCCAAAGCCCCTTGGACGAGTCCTGCGATCACTATCAGCGATACCGATGCTATTTATCATCAAGAGTGGCTAAAATCAGAAAATAGATCTGTGTGTCCAATTTTGGCGCTGCCCAAGCAAGCAGAGGCGCATATCGCTCGACACAGTGTGCGCCGTGCTCGTTTTTCAGGAGGCTGGGGCGTCGCTTATGATTTGCCTAATACCCGTAGCATGTACGGCGTTGCCAATACCGGTATCATAGATCCTGATGAGGCCGCTTATGACTGGCCCTACAATATCTATTATACTGATGGTAGCAAAGTGGGTTATGGTCATGAGGGTGGCAATCCTACTGCGTCTTGGCTTGCTTATGTCGTGACCCCAAATAACTGCATGTACAATGTCTGGAGCGCACAAGGTAAAGCTCACTTAGAGCAGATGATTGCAGATCTGCGTATGGTGAATGCTAATCAATAGCGCCACTTTATTATCTGACAATCTTGGTATTGAGCGCTTTTGCCCAGTCGCGGCAGTTGTTCTCACAGCGCGAACATAGCTCATCATTTTGGCTAATATAGTCGACATGTCCGCAGTGCATGCACGCGTAGTAGGTATTATCCTCAACCTCTGTAGTCGCCTGATATTGTTTAGGAAATAAGGGCAAACCAAAGCCTGTATTATCAGGCGCGTATAACAACACACTAAAAGTGCCGTCAGTCTCCAGCAGACCAGTACGCACTTGACCTAAATGCTCAATGCCTTGCTGACGCATCTCGGCAAAGAACTCATCGTGCGACATTTTGCCTTTTTTGATCTTATCAAGGACCAGCATGCCATCTTCTACAATGTATATCGCTTCTCCCTCTAGTAGATTCTCCAGAGGTTGATACTTCATCATCGCCCAGGTACATAATCGATATAGCAAAATGACCACACTCATAATGATAAGTGCTTGTATAATCGGCAAGTCTTCTGTGAACATCGGATCGCCGGCGATAGAGCCTAGCGACAGGATAATGGTCAGCTCAAAAATAGACAACTGACGAACACCGCGCTTACCGGTAAAGCGTAGAAACACAATAATCATGACAAACATAATCGCCGCGCGCAATATAATCTCTATGCCAAACAGCCACGTGGTGTCATGAATAAATATCTTTGCCCAATCCATATTGGTTACTCTATATATGACAGTGATGAATAGGGGCAAAACTATACTACATTTTATGGCACCCATACGCTTTTATATCAGCTAACTTTTTTATTAGGCAGTAAGGATTCATTTGAGAGCATCCCTATACACGATAGCAGCTTTGCTGGCGTTTGCCGCAAACTCCTTACTTTGCCGCATGGCATTATCTGAGGGCTATATCGATCCTTGGAGTTTTACTATTATTCGGCTGCTTGGCGGCGCAGTTTGTTTGATAATCATCATGATAGTCCATGCTAGGCGCTTAAAGTCGTCAGAGGCCGCTGTCGTACTCAGCGACCGTATACTAGGTGACCATATACTTAGTGACCATATACTTAGCGATAAGGGCAGCTGGCTTAGTAGTTTAAGCTTAGTTATCTATGCGCTTTGCTTTTCGCTGGCTTATGTCGAGCTAGATACTGGTACTGGTGCGATGATTTTGTTCGCAGCTGTCCAATTTACGATGATCGGTTGGGGTATTTATCAAAAGGAGCGCTTAAGTATTGTTCAATGGATTGCTTTGGCAGTAGCCTTTATGGGTTTTGTATATCTGATGCTGCCATCAGCTGCCGTGCCGTCACTCTATGGGGCGATTGTTATGATGCTAAGTGGTATCGCATGGGGCGTCTATAGCATCAGAGGCAAAGCCTGCATCTCGCCGCTACGAGCAACAGGGTTTAACTTTGTGCGTAGCCTAGTTGCTCTGCCTATATTACTACTCGTGGCCCTACCTTACCTAGCAAAAGTGAGTGTTGAAGGGGTGCTATTGGCTGGGGTGTCAGGTGCCGTGACCTCTGGAATTGGCTATTGCCTGTGGTACGTGGCCATGCCGCTACTTAAAAGCACGCAAGCTGCCGTCGTACAGTTTTGTGTGCCTGTCCTTGCCGCGCTGGCAGGCGTGGTATTTTTATCTGAGCAATTGACCTTGTCTTTTATACTTTCAAGCCTTGTCATACTTGGCGCTGTATTCATATTTGTACTTACCAAAAATACTACTAAAACATCTGCGTAATATATTGAAACATTCGGTATACCGCTATGATGCCAAATGACAACGTTTCGATTTGAGATTAGCGATATGATAACGTCTTTCCCATCTACCAACAAAATTGAGGACATTATGAAAAAACTATTAGCTGTAACGCCTGCCTTTTTATTCTTAGCTGCCTGTGCCACTAGCGCGCCTGTACCAACCATGCCTGACCCTACTCCATCTGCCCAGCCTGTAGTGCAGTCGTTCACTTGTGAAGACAATGGCGCTATCGTTGCCACTTACTCAGCAAACGGTCAAGTCGCTGATCTAAACGTGACTTTGCCTAAAGTTGGCCTAAGCAATGCTGTAGTCAGAACAGAGCAAGCCGTATCAGGCTCTGGCGCGCGTTACGTCAACAACGTCAATCCACAAACTACTTATGACTGGCAGACTAAAGCAGATTATGGCATCATGACTATCTCAACAGACAACGGTCAACAGTATCAAGTCAACTGCCAACTATAATAAATATAAAGGTGACTTGTTCGTTAATGATATTCTACAACAGTAATAATTTATAAATAGAAAAGCCCATATTCGTATGGGCTTTTTTTGGCTTGTAACTCTACTTTTAATCCTTTTATCGCTATCAGAACTATGTAATAAAAGATTTATCAAAAGTCTCTTTAAGACTTTTAGGCTCTTGGCGCTTGACATCATTGAGTGTATGACGAGTCTCAGAGGCAATCTGATAAGCTTTTAGGCGGGACTGTTGGAGATTACCAATAGGGCGATTTTCTTCAAGACAGCGAAATGGTGTAAATGATAGATGTTCCATAATCTCAAAGTTGCCATCATCAGGTACATCTTGGCATGGAATGGTCAAACGCGCGACGGTGACAAATGGCACATCTGACTCTTTCCATTCGGTGGTGATCTCCTCGATTGGCTGCTTTTTGAGATTACGACACAACTGAATATGAATATCAAACTGATAATCATGTTCACGAATCTCTTCTACAATTAGGGGACGAATTGCCTCTTCGCGAGCGTCTACCTTTACCTCACGGCGCGTTATCTTTTTGACGGAAGCTGCTGTAGGTGTGGCGCGTATCTTGGCCATGTAGTCGCCATGGCGCATTACACCCTGCGAATAAAAGTCATATAATAAAGTATTTTTTGGCTCAATAGTCGTAAAGCCGCCGATCGCTTTAAAGGTTTTTATTGACTCTTTGGTTGGCAGTCTAGAGCCGTAGTTGGTCAGCCAATTAAAAGCCAATTGTGCCTTGCCTAGTACGCCATTTTCCGTATATTTGGGCAACTCTAAAAATAGTTTTGACAGATAGGTATACTCTTGAATTCTATTGCAAAAGAAAACAGGATGATTGATGAAGTTGAAGTCAAAAGTCGTACTATCCTCTTCTCCTGGCGCTAACTTTACGCCCGGCACATCAAAAACTTTAATCGCTAAACCCTGCGCAAATCCAAGTTTACGATCCGCAAATACTCTTGATGAACCGTTAGACAATCGAATCACAGCGTCATGAATGCCAGATTTGGCATAGAGACCTTGAGCGTACTCGGCAGGAATATCATCCAAGATCTCAAACTTGGCTTTTAATGCACAGTAACCTTTAGCATGAGCATCACGTGTATGGTAATTTATATCGCTAGCTTTATCGCTTCGAGCAATATAGCTTTTAATATCGTCAGTGATGGTACGAATATTGCGTTCATCTTCTGCATTAAGTTCAATATATTTTGAATCGTAGGGGACGTATTTTGTTTTAAATAACTTTTTTAGCATAAAAGATCCTCGTTTTTATTAGTTGAGTCGTGTCCATAGGTAAAGGTTAAGATAACTCGCTAATCCATTGTAGTGCTGACAAGCTTGGAATAAAGAAGTACTCGCCGCCATGCAAGGTATTAAAAGTTTCGATACCGTGATAGCGCCTGCGAATTGGATCAGCGGGTACGGTAAAGGTATCAGCATCACTGTCCTTATTAGCATCATGTAAGCCAACCATTGGGTCTTTTTCTTCCCCTAAGCTCATAAAGTTGCCATCATTAATCCACTGTGATTGTAAGAATTCTACGGTTTCCATCGCATGCGCGTTGATACCGATAAAGAACAGGCCGCGATCCTTACCATCGTCCTCGACTACCTCAGGTGGCACGACCTCGCCAAAACCAACACTACGTCTGACAATGCGGTGAATACGCACATCAGATAAGATAAAGTCTTTGCTATCGCGCGGATTCATGCGCCGTACGTGTGCGCCAAACGGGCACTTTTTGCCGTAAGGATCGCCTTTATAACCGAAGTCATTGTTGCGACTCGGGTCATCACCCAATGCTTGATTATCCGCATCAGGAGATAAGATGAGCGGCGCGCCTGATCGCCAGCGCCCCCACATTTTTGCACCGAGCAGCTCTGCCTCCTGTTCATCATCGGTGTTGTCTTTACGATACTTATTAAAGGCAGCAACGTGACTATGATAAGCGCGTAGCACCATAAACGAGCCATCCTTGCCCAAGATTTCAGGCTGCGGCATTGGTGCCACAGTACCTGCCTCCCCTTCATAACCCAGTACAAACTCGCCTGCAGCAATAGGATCGCCATCATGGCTAGGCGGCGTTTGAATGCCACTGCCTTTGATTTCAGGATTACTGATACCGTCGCGATAACCGAAGACGTTCTTGACAGTATTGTTTGAACCAAAGTTCTGCTCCATCAATATCTCTATATCACCATGGGCAGGATTGTGATCATCAATGTGATCTTTGAGATTATCTTTAAGCTCATCAAGTTTGGCTTGCCATTTCTCTTTGGTATCAGCAATGATAGCTACGCCTACGTGGATATCGCCTTTATCACCAAAAGGTGCTATCCAATTATCAGGGGCATTGACATCAAAATCATGCAACTGCTCAGCACGCGCGGCCATACCAGCTTTAAACGACTCAGGGAAACTATCAAGTGAAGAATGCGGCACGCCCAACGCCTCTAACCCCTCGTAAGTTATCACAATAGATAACGTGGCTTGCATATCATTATGCCATCCTTGACTCCCAGTCACATCAGGCAACACTTTGGCTAGTAGTTGTCGTCCAACTGCCTCATCGTTAACTTTTAGCGCCACTACTGTGCCAAAATAGGGCGTTGGACGCTCACGTAGCACGATAGATTGAATATTATCTAGCGCCATTGTCACTAGATTAGGGTTGAAAACTCCGCGTGCTTTACGAGTCATCGCCTCAATACTTTCGCCCACTTCTTCTTTGATATCTCTAAACCATGTCTCAAAGCTACTGTCTTCAACAGGATTGCCGAACTCATCTTTGAAGTTCTGCAATTTATCAGTCAATTCAGACAGTGGTCTCTTATTATTATCTCTACTCATAGATGAACCCTATTTTTTAGTTTCTGGAATATAATTCAGAATTTTTTAGATTGAAAGATTCAATACTTAATTCGCTTGAGCTTCATCCAAAGCTTTGTTGATCCCCTTTACAATGCGCTCATGGCGGCGGATGTCTTGTACAGTGAGATGCGGCACTCCAACATACCAGCCAGCAGCGGTAATTTGGTGGTCTAAGATAAACTGTTTGACACTTGGGTCTTTGATGCCAGGCCAGCCTTTTACATTGCCAAATAAAATATCCATTAATTCAGGAATTTTGGTCGCAAAGTCATCAATGTAAGGATCCCAGTCGCCATCGTAGGCCGTACAGAACAGCACTCTAGTATCATCATCTATAAATACAAAGCGCAGATCGTGCAAGGTTCCTACTCGTGTTGCACCTTTTAGATTACCCCCTGCTATTTTTAAAATCTCTTTTAGACGTTCAGCGCCGCCTTCTTTTAAGGGGGCTATAACCGTAAGCTCAGAGACTTTCCCTGACTTTAGGCCTTTCTCGCCGGCGTTAGTCGTCGAATGATCATAACCATCATCACCGCCTTCCTTTAAGTTGGCGACCAATAGTTCAGCTCGTAGCTTGAAGGCATCAATAGACTCAGTGAATTTACTCTTTAGATCTTCTGAGTTGTTGACAGTATGGTCTTTTTGTTCTTGACTACTCACAGTATTTCTCCTCTCTTAATTGATGATGCCGTACCTTAGCAAATAGAGTTTATGACTCAAAACTTATTAAGCTATTCACACAAAATAGAACATATCACGAACATTTGTCATATTTCAAAATGAAACAGTACAAGTACTAAACGGTATTCTAGTTAGAAATAATAGTGTTTTTATTTTCTAGTATTTAAAATTCCAACGTTTTACGTCCAACAAACTGAACCACAGCACTTAGTCCTTGATGACGCTTGCCCTCAGATATCACACGCTGTTTTTCGGTGCCAATAATTTGTACCAACTCAGTCAGTTCCGTTTGCAAGTTATTTAGTGAGCTAAAGCGCTCCTTTTGCGCGTCAGGGGGACCACCGATAGCGTCCATCTCAAGTTGATCCTCGGTATAAGCTTCAACAATCAATACCCCATTAGGTTTTAGTGCGAGCACAATTTGAGCATGCACATACTGCCTTATTTTAGGCGGCAGATGCGCCCAAATAGAGACGATGCCATCCCACTGTCCCATACCAAACTGATAATCAGCCAAATCAGCGACTTGAGTGGTGATGTCAACGCCTCGCTCAATAGCTAACTTTATCGCTTTGTTTAAACCCACTTCGGATAAATCCATAGCGGTCGCCTGATAGCCTTGCTCAGCCAAAAACACTGCATTCCTGCCCTCGCCTTCTGCTAGACAGAGCACGCGCCCGCCAGCAGGTATCCGTGCAAACTGCGCTTTTAAAAAGTCATTAGGCTCAGTACCAAAGACATATTCTGCTTCGTTATAACGCTCGTTCCACATATTAATTGCAGCCTTGAGTAAGTAATCATCCAATCCCGTTTTAAAAATACACTTGTCTGCTCAGTTTACTTGTATATTCAATTAATAACATATAATATATTCATTAAATAGAAATTGTTGAATGGCTTGGTTTAAATATGCTATGAGTGAGAATAAGGAGCTTCCTGTGATTCATTTAAGCTATATCTTTAAATGCTTAGCACTAAGTATTACTTTTTTTGCGGTATTTTACTTTGCCGTTTTACTCGTCGATCCTAGCTTTGATAAGTATACCCTCACTCTTGGCATCAGTACTTTGCTCTTTCCTATCGTAAAATGCGCTATCGATATTGTCAGAGATGCCGTAGCGCCTAACTATGTTATGTTTAACGGAGCGCTGTCATCACTACTGATCAATATTACTATCTGGTTACTCACGCCATTTCTTATCGTCATATCAGCTGTTGCCTTTTTGTTTTATAGCATGGGAGTGCTCAAGGAAAATAGCAGTAACTAAGTAAAATAAGCGCAAATAAGCGCAAATAAGCATACTTTAGCGCAGCTTTGCTGTTGAATTTCGACAAAATAAATTTGTAAATTAAAGCAAAACAACCCCATGATTTTAATCATGGGGTTGTTTTTTGTATCCGTATTTCGTAACGTGGCCTATGGATTACTAACATAACCTATGCACTGTAACCTGACTTTGATATTTACCTAGGGGTCCATATGTACTCGTAGAGCTAACGCTTCCGATGACGCAAGTATCAAAATATCTATAGTACCCTATCTGCTTTACGCCTTTGGGATGTTGAGTTAATACCTGTTTTGGGTCTGACACGTAGTAGGTTATCTCATTAGAGCTAAGCTCATGAATCTCAAAGCTTCTCTTAAACTTACCCTGTAATTTTACTTGTTTTTCTATTGTGGACTTGTCGTCATGGTCCGTATTCGCCGAAGTTTTGGCACAGCCTGTATTTACAAATATGACAGGTATAACTGCTAATAGTAGTAATTTATGATTGATGATCATCGTCGTTCTCTTAAAATCTATAATTTTCTGGCAGCGCGATTTTTTAACGCGTCCTAAAAAATCTCCTTAAGGACTGCTCTTAGTGAAAAGCACCTTGCAACGCTATGAGCTAGGAGAGGATAAAGGTCTGGGAGACCTTTATCCTAGCGCAAGAGAAAATCTATGATTTTCTGGCAGTATATAATTTTTTAACGAGTCTCATCCCATGCTTTATTAAGCCGCTTCGGTGAGACTGCCATGCGGGTTTTCATCGGTTGTGCAAACAGTTGAATGCGGTACTCCTCTACCATCCAGCGGTAGTCACTGATGGCTGCATCGCTAGCACGATTGCTCAGGCGCTCCATGTGCACATCCAAGGCGTAGACGCCATCAAGATCGGCCTCCAAGTTATGCTCAAGGCGCTCGATACGCACTTCTAATGCCTCTAGATAACGTGGGTATTGTTGCCAATGGCTATAGTCCATACGGTAAATAAAGTCCGATAGGTGCAAGTCCTCAAGCTGATCTTCGATATCGTCGATTGACTCGCCAAATATCTCGCGATCGAGCATCAGTAGGCTTTGGCGGATGCGTTGCCAGCGCGTATAAACGTTTTTGAGGGTTTTGATGACGCTTTGACCGGTCAACAAAAAGTTGCTTTGTACTACCTCTAGTGTTTGGCTATACTCATCGCTAGTAAAGGGCAGCTCCTCACTCAAGCCGACGGCAATGCTATCCGCACTCTCAGGCAAGTCGTTACTGTGATCAAATAGGACGTAATGCTCCTCTAATGTCGCATCCAAAGTGGCATCAATCACAATGGTTTTGAGCTTGTCCATATCGCCAAGCGGGGCAAAAGCCAGTTTAAATATTTTGTCGATTTGGCTCGTCAGCTGTTTTTGTTTGGCGCCAAGCTTGGACTTAATCAGTGCTAGTACACCGATACGGTGCGCTTTTAGAGCGGCGTTGACATCAGTATATTGATGAATAGACACCGCGGTGCCTGAACTATCAGCGACCAAGGCAGCGAATTGTTTCATCACCACGCCTGCGCTATGGCGATTCTTGCTAAAGTTATAGTGCTCAGGGAACTCGGTATGCACCCCTTGTTGCTCGTTCACTGCTTGACTGGTCTCGCTGGCATGACGAATCTGTAAGGTCTCAAGATCGCGACCTTTTTCTATGATACGGTTTTTGTCATCGACGACGCAGATTTGCGGTTGCAGATATCGATCAATACTAGAGGGATCAAATTTATCAGGGGTGACCGACATAATGCCGCGGCGGTTTAGGGCTTGGCAAAGCTGCTTGAGCAGACCCTGTCCGCTATCAGGCTGCAATTCATCGAACAAACTATCGGCGGTATCTGGGATAGGTACGATTTGGCGGCGAATGTCTTTGGGTAGAGATTTGAGTAGTTGCAATACCAGCTCATAACGCCAACCTGGCACGCCCCATAACAGCTCAATAGCATCCAGCTGCGGCAATGCAGCAAGTGGTACACGAATGGTCACCCCATCGTCATCGCTGGCAGGATCAAAGACGTAGCGTAGTGGCAATTTTAAATCGCCCAATTGCCATACTTCTGGGAAGTCGCCTGTCGTTGGTGCTTGGCTATTGAGCACATCATCATCAGTGAAGAATAGATACTTGTTATCGCTCTTCTCCACCTCAGCGCGCCAATCTTCAAAGGCTTTGCGACTAGCAACGTGCTCAGGAATCTTTTTATCATAGAACTGGTACAGCGACTCTTCATCGACCAATAAATCGCGGCGACGCAATTTGTCTTCGATACGCTCAACATGAGCGATCTTGTCCATATTATGTTGCAAAAATGGCGCGGCGCGGCCCAAATTACCGGTCACTAAACCGTCACGAATAAAGATTTCCCGCGACTCGCTTAAATTGACTTGTTCGTAGTTGGTCAGCTGTTTACCGATAATAATCAAACCAAAGAGACTAATCTGTGCGTAAGCCTTGACGCGTCCTGTCTTCTTTGACCAATGCGGCTCAAAGTAGTGGTATTTGAGCAGGTTGCCCGCGGCGGAGATAATCCACTCAGGCTCAATCTTGGCAACCGTGCGCATAAAGACTTGCGAGGTCTCAACGACTTCAAAGGCCATCACCCATGGCGGTACTTGCTTAAACACCGTACTGGCTGGAAAGATTTTGGCTTTTTGCTGGCGGGCAGCGAGATACTCACCGCGGCTCTCTGTCTTGTGCGCGATGGTTGAGAGCAGCCCTGTCATCAAGGCGCGATGCAAATTAGCATACTTCACCGCTTTGATTTCTTCATCATTTATACTGGTAGGATCACTATTAACGGCTTCACTATTTTCTTTGTCAGTAAGCTTAAGATCCGTAACCATTTGCACCAGTTGGCGATGGGTTTGACTCCATTCGCGTACGCGCGGGAAGCTTAAATAGTTCTTTTTGGTGAATTGCTTACGCTGGTTACCAGAGAGCTTGTTACCGTCTTCGTCTTTTTCAAACAGGGCCTTCCATAGACTCAAATAAAATAGAAAGTCCGAGTCATCTTGACGAAATTCGGCATGTTTTTGATCGGCTTGCTGGCGCTTATTGGCGGGACGTTCACGCGGGTCTTGTACCGCAAGGGCAGCCACCACAATAAGCATTTCACGAATACAATCAAAATCGCTACCTGCAACCAGCATACGTGCCAGCCTTGGATCAATTGGCATGCGCGCCATCTTTTGCCCAGTTGGTGTCAAACGCAAATGATCGAGAGTTGGTTTGCGCTTATGCTTGCTATTTTGAGTGGTAGTCTGCTCATTTTTGGAAGCAATTGCGCCTAATTCATCGAGCAGTTTATGCCCATCCGTGACTAAGCGACTATCAGGCGGCTCAATAAACTCAAAATCATCAACGCTACCTAGACGCAGATTTGCCATCTGCAAAATAACAGATGCCAAGTTAGTACGTAGAATCTCAGGCTCGGTAAATTCTGGACGACCGCTAAAATCCTCCTCAGAATACAAGCGAATACAAACGCCTGGCGCGACACGGCCACAGCGACCTTTACGTTGATTGGCAGCAGCTTGTGAGATCGCCTCAATAGGCAAACGCTGCACGCGCGAGCGATACGAGTAGCGTGATATGCGCGCAAAACCTAAATCAATCACATAGCGGATACCAGGCACGGTTAATGCAGTCTCAGCCACGTTGGTCGCGATAACGATACGGCGACCACGACCTGATGGCTGAAAAATCCGTTGTTGCTCCTCATACGTCTGACGGGCGAACAACGGTAATACCTCAGTATGCTTAGGGCCATGACGCTCTAGCACGTCTTGAAGCTCGCGAATCTCGGCTTCGGTGGCCGCAAATATCAAAATATCAGCTTGATCGGCGTGCCCTTTACTTTGGGCGTCATGAAAGCACTCCTCGACTGCGGCAACCACTGCGCGCGGCAAGTTCTCTTCAAAGTCATCATAGCTGTCATCATCTGAGCTGGTTACTGGCTCATCCGTCAAAGGACGATAGCGCACTTCAACGGGGAAGCTGCGCCCTTCAACATTAAAGATAGGCGCATTAACTTGCCGTTTGAGTTTATTATCATAACGACTAAAGTATTCGCTAAAACGCTGAGTATCAAGGGTCGCCGAGGTGATAATGACCTTTAAATCGGGACGCTTGGGTAAGAGCTTTTTGAGATAACCCATAATAAAGTCAATATTAAGACTACGCTCGTGCGCCTCATCAATAATGATGGTGTCATACTTACTCAAAAACCGATCGTGACCCAATTCTGCGAGCAAAATACCGTCGGTCATCAGCTTGACGACAGACTGCGCGGTACCTTGCTCGTTGAAGCGAATCTTAAAGCTGACGGTATCGCCAAGCTTTTCGCCCAATTCTTCAGCAATACGGTTAGAAACACTTCTCGCCGCTAGTCGTCTGGGTTGGGTGTGCCCTATTTGTCCCGTAATACCGCGACCAGCTAGCATCGCCAATTTTGGCAATTGGGTGGTCTTACCTGAACCGGTCTCCCCTGCGACGATGATGACCTGGTTATCGATAATCGCTTGCACCAAATCATCAGCACGCTGACTAACAGGCAAATCAAGGTTGAGTTTGGCAGGCAAATCCTCAGGAATACTCTCTATACGCGCCTGCACTGCTTGCTGTGAGCGGGATTTGATCTTGTCATATTGCGCGCGTTTTTTGCTAAGCTCTTGCTGGGCTTTGTCGCGTTTATCACTAATAGCGTGGTTATCAGCATCAGTGTGTTTGTTTTTAACGACAGCGGCCCGTGCCAGCTCACGCTCAAGACGGCTCAGGTAATAGCTGTCTTTGGCAAGGACTGGTAAGGTATCAGGAATGTTTAGGTTTTTTGATTCTTTAGAATATTTAGTCTGTTCTACGGTATTAGACATATTTGCTTAGGCTATTTATTATTTAAAAGTGCTTAGATTATGGGGATATTTTGGGCGTGATTCAAGATAGGTTTGTGTTCGCTTAGCAACGAGATATCTTTTGCCAATTCGCAAGATACTCATTCATAAGCTCATTGCTTATCGATCTAGTAGCTTTATAAGATTAAGAGGTATAGGCTGGCACAGTTATTCACTACGCGTATAAATAACCTGCTCATTAGTAGCCGCCTGCGTAAAGAAAGTATGCAATTTTTGTAGTGGTATTCTAGGGAAAGGTAGATGCATAGATAGTATCAAGGTCTCAAACGCAACTAACTCATCAGCGAGTGCCTTGGCAATATCAGGCTCAATCTCTGGGTTGTCATAAAGGTTATCAATAAGCCAAGTTAATTGTGCAAAACTGCTATTGTCATGAATTTGATAAAGGGTGGGAATGAGATCATCTGAGATATAACCGCGCGTTTTACGGATCATGCCGTTTTTGAAGTGCATATTTAGAGCCATATTGGTGCGTATCCTTTATCTAAATGCTTTTAATGGGTTGACTTTAAGACTTACTCTATCTATAGCACTGTATCACTTTTGAGGGCGATTACCTAAACTATCCTTGTCTATGTCCTACTGCTTATGCAAAGCGTGTGCTTTTGCGCGAGGGACGAGCGCCGAGGCAGAGTATGAAAAAGCGCTGAGCGCTAACCTGCATATTTGTATGCTTGTCATTGTGTCATGCTGAGGCCCTGCTTTTTAGTCTTTTGCTTTTGATGATAACAAAATCCCGATGTCTAAGACTCGCTTAAACATCGGGAGAAGTAAGTTTTGTAGTATGCAAGAGTTATAGTAAAAAGAAATACGCCCAAAGCCCAATAGCGACGGTTGAGATCAGGTTAAGCACTACCCCTGTGCGCACCATCTCAGATTGCTTGATGAGTCCTGTGCCAAAGACGATGGCATTGGGCGGCGTGGCGACTGGCAGCATAAAGGCACACGATGCACCGATACCAATGACCAAGACCAGCACTTCTTGCGGCAAGCCCATTTGCTCAGCAATGGCGGCAAACACAGGAACTAATAACGCAGCAGACGCGGTGTTAGAGGCAAATTCAGTTAAGAAGATAATAAAAGCAGATATGGCAATCATAACGACAATAATCGGCGCGCTAGATAAAGCATTGGCGACAGTTTGACCAAGTATTAGGGATGCGCCTGAGACTTTGAGCACTGTCGATAGCGCAATACCGCCACCAAATAACATGAGCACGCCCCAGTCGGTATTATCAGAGACTTGCTTCCAAGATACCAAGCCCAAACTGACCACAGCGGCCGCCGCTGACAGCGCGATAATAGCATCGGTATCCGCAATATCGAGCGCGGCACCGATCTTTTTGGAGAATATCCAGCTTAGCGCAGTGATGATAAAGACGATGATGGTCACGACTCTAGGACGATTCCAAGGAATAGGCGCTTCGTCGGAGATGGTGACTTGCCGATTAAGATTGGGCTTGAGTACCAAATACATCGCGCCTAGTAACAGCGGTAGCATGACGAGCATGATAGGAATACCAAACTTCATCCAATCAACAAAGGCGATATCGAGCGCTTTTGCGGCGATGGCATTGGGTGGCGATCCTACAATCGTACCTAGTCCGCCAAGACTGGCTGAATAAGCGATACCTAAGAGCACAAACACAAAGGTGCCGCGGTCTTTTTCGCGATCCACTTGCGTCAAGATACCTAGTGCTAGAGGCAGCATCATAGCGGCGGTTGCGGTATTAGAGATCCACATCGATAAGAACGCGGTAACGCCAAATATCAAAAACACTGCAGTACCAAGCTTACCGCCTGACATGGAGATGATTTTTAAGGCGATTTTTCTATCCAGTTGCTGTACATGCAAGGCGGCGGCCAAAGCAAACCCACCAAAGAACAGGTAGATAATAGGACTGGCAAAGCTCTGTAAACCAATCTTGGCACTAAAATCAGGAATCCCTATCAAAGCTCCTATGACCACGACTAACAAGGCAGTGATAGTGACATGTAGCGCCTCGGTTAGCCATAAGGCACCAATAAAGAATAGTAGAGCCAGACCTTTATTGGCGCTGTTATCAAAGGGTAATACATTATAAATAATAAAACTAATGACAGCCGCTATAGCGACGACTATTAGCCCTTTTCCCGTTCCTTTAGGGAAAGTGTCGGTAAATAAATACTCGTTGCCATCCTTTGGCAAGTGGCTATCTAATTTAGATTCTGACATACAATGTCCTTGTCACTGATGTTGAGTCGTATGGGAAGTGAGTCCCTTATGAGAAGATAAACTTGGTCATTTTAACAAATTTTTGTCGATTTAGAGTATTAGCATACTATCTTTTATTCACTATATAAGTATTTTTTATACCTGTTCATCGTTACACATCGATACCAAACAGACCTCATTAGCGTCTGTACAAGTCAAACTTCGTATTACATAATTGATAGGTTCACTCAAAATGAGTAAATGTCTATAATCTACAAAAACCTAGGCATATGATAAACCAACAGGAGTACCGTATGACGGATCGTAATAAGCCGGACCCAACAACTAAAGTTGCCCCTACTGACATTAATCAAGATGATCTAGCCAAAAAAGATCAGCAACGTACGGATGATTCAGCACTCGATATGATGCAAGGCATGCATGATCATGAAGATCATGAAGAAGAAGAGAAGTAACTGATATCTTTGTAATAGTTATTTAGCAAGAGTAATGACGAAGCGCTTATCATGATGATGAGCGCTTTTTTTTGTGCAAATTGGGGTCTGCAAGTTGACGCTTTTCAGGCAAGCGATCTGAAGCGTGGTTATAGACAAAGGCGGCGATAAGCACGATTATTATGGGGACAAACAAAGCGCCGTAGGAGATTTTGGCATAAAGAAACGCCCCGACTACCCCGCCGCCGCAAAAGCAATACCAAATAATCGCTTGAAAACCAAGCGTCGGCTTACTGATAGAGCGCCCTGCCAGCCAATTACCAATCGCCGCACCCATGTCTGAGGTCAGGCCTGTTAGATGTGTGGTACGAATGACGGCGCCACTGTAGGTTGCGACCATAGCATTCTGTAATCCGCAAGCCATAGCAGCAGCCAGCTGTCCTAAGTAATCCTGCTGTTGGTACAACCAGTGGCTCAGCAATAATAATGCCGCCTCGATATACAATGCTCGTCCGTAACGTCGGCCTAATTTAAGAGAGGTCTGCCCAATGACAAAGCCACTCAAAATAGCGCCTGCTAAAAATGACAGCAAGGATGCGCCAATATACAAAATGCTGCGACCATCAAAGTAAGCAATGGCGGCTGAGAATAGACTGACATTGCCAGTGACATGTGAGACGGATAGATTAGTAAAGCCCATCAGCGCTATGGTATTGACCGAGCCTGCGCTAAAGGCTAGTACTGCCCCGCCCCAGAGTATCCATCTTGGTAATTTGGTAATCATAAGCGCTCAGTAGCAGGTAAGCAAAAGTGGATTATTATAACCAAAAAAGACAGCCGATTGGCTGCCTTTTGAATGTAGAACATATTGACGTAGTTTACAAAGTTACTTATCAGCTTCATCGAGCATCATGAGCTGCTCACTGATAGCAACGGTATTGAAGCCTGCATCGACAAACATAATTTCACCTGTGATACCAGATGCCCATGGTGATAATAAGAATAACGCGGCATTACCAACTTCCGTCTGATTGACATTGCGCTGCAAGGGAGCGATTTTTTCGCTGATATCGAGCATTTTTCGAAAAGATTTGATACCGCTTGCCGCAAGCGTGCGGATAGGACCTGCTGATATAGCATTAACGCGAATACCCTCACCGCCCATAGAGGTTGCCAAATAGCGCACGCTAGCCTCAAGGCTGGCTTTTGCCATGCCCATTACATTGTAGTTTGGCAATACCGAGATGCTACCTTCATAGGTCAACGTCAGCATCGAACCGTGACGCATTGCTAAAAGTTCACGCGCCGCTTTGGCTAATGCCACAAAGCTATAGCTTGAGATGTCATGAGCAATGTGACTGCCCTCGCGAGTTGTGGCACTCACAAAGTCGCCATCGAGCTGATCCATCGGTGCAAAACCAATCGCGTGTACTACGCCATCAATACCATCACCCCAATGCTGGGTCACTTGCTCAAAACAGGCAGCAATAGAGTCATCAGACGCCACATCACATTCTAGTACCAAATCCGCTTCAAACTTCTCGGCCGCCATATCTACACGTTTTTTTATTTTATCATTGGGATAGGTCAAAATAAGAGAAGCGCCTTCACGGTGAAGTGCCTCAGCAATAGCCCATGCGATAGAGAGTTTGCTGGCGATTCCTGTGACGACAAAACGCTGTCCTTGAAGTAGCATAAAATATCCTTATTAATTGATAAACGTGATTAGAGGTTTGAGCTAATAGAGAATGGTAGTCATATGCTACTCATTATACATTAATTTAGTTAAGTAAACAGTCGTAAACTAACTGCACTGGATTACCAACGTACGCTTATTGAGACTGTAGTCATACATATCGGTGTATCGGTCATAGCGGTATGAAGTTGTCATTATTTCAAGTATAATCACAGCCCTTTAAACCCTGCACAAAGTTATTAGGTTTTGGCTGATACATTTTTTAGAGCCAGATTTAGCACAAAGCGATACCCACATTTTTGATAGCGGTCAAACTTATGAGCAACAATGCGATATTAGTAGATTACAAAGAAAGCACTGAGTCCTATCGTCAATTGATCGACTCAACTGGTGAAGACTTGAGTCGTCCTGGTCTACAAGATACGCCTATTCGTGCGGCAAAGGCTTTTGCGCATCTGACGCAAGGCTATCATCAAAGCCTTGACGAAGTGGTTAACGGCGCGGTGTTTCCATCGACCAATCGCGAGCTGGTACTGGTGCAAAATATCGAGTTTTATTCACTATGTGAGCATCATATGTTGCCCTTTCATGGCGTGGCTCACATCGGCTACCTGCCAAATGGTCAAGTCTTAGGGTTATCGAAATTTGCGCGTATCGTCGATATGTTCGCGCGCCGCCTGCAAATTCAAGAGAACCTAAGCGAGCAGATCGCGCAGACCATTATGGATGTGACGGGTTGCCGCGGCGTAGCAGTTGTCATGGACGCCTCACACATGTGCATGATGATGCGCGGAGTTAGCAAGCAGCACTCGACTACGCGAAGCACGGCGATGCTTGGCGAGTATAAGCACGATAATCAGGCACGTAACGAGTTTTTGGACGCCGTACCTAAGCGCCGACCAGCCTTCTAGCTCTTATTTTTTCTAGCTCTCATTAATATAGCAGTGCAAAAAGCCCACTATTTGAGCAAATAGTGGGCTTTTTTGTGGTTAATGTTTAGATGGTGGTTAATATTTAGATGTAAGTAATATAAACCTTATGCAACAGGCTTGACATCGTCAATCCACGCGCCATAGCCTTCCTCTTCCATCTTCGCAAGCGGTACAAAGCGCATTGCGGCAGAATTCATGCAGTAGCGCATGCCCGTCGGTGCTGGGCCATCATTAAACACATGACCTAAATGCGAGTCAGCATAGCGGCTACGTATCTCGGTACGCGTTGAGAAAAAACCCTTGTCTTCTTTTTCAACGACTAAGTTAGGGTTGAGTGGACGCGTAAAACTTGGCCAGCCTGTGCCAGACTTATATTGATCGCGTGAAGAATACAGAGGCTCGCCCGATATCACATCGACATACAGACCAGGTTCTTTATTATCCCAATACTCATTGCTAAAGGCGCGCTCAGTACCATCTTGCTGAGTGACTTTGTATTGCATAGGACTCAGTGACTTTTTGAGCTCATCTTGACTAGGCTTAGTAAAGGCTTGCGGATTAAAACCAACAGTATTTATGCTTTGTGATGTCATCTTAGAGGTCTCCGGAGCGTCAGTCTGTGCGGCACTAGCATTCTGCATACTATTACTAGTAGGCTTGAATTGAGTAAAATCCAACTCATAATCCTTGCCATAAACACTTTCAATGAACTGATAACGACCAGAGTTAAAGGTATAAGCCTTATAGCGTAGCGGGTTTTTCTTATAATAGTCTTGATGATAGTCCTCAGCAGGATAAAAAGTGCTGGCAGGGACGATCTCGATCACGACTGGCTTTTTGTATACGCCAGAGGCTTGCAGTTGCTGCTTAGCCGCTTCAGCGATTTGTTTTTCTTGCTCGTTATTATAAAAAATAGCAGGACGATACTGGGTACCGCGATCAACAAATTGACCTTTATCATCAGTAGGATCAGCAATACGCCATAACGCTTGTACGATACCGTTATAGGTAATTTTGGTTGGATCATAATATACCTGAGCTGCCTCAGTGTGACCCGTACCACCAGCTGATACTTGGCTGTAAGTTGGATTGACCGTCTGACCGCCGCTATAACCTGATACTACTTCTACCACGCCAGGTATCTTTTCATACCCCGCCTCCACGCACCAAAAACATCCCCCAGCTACAGTTGCGACTGCCAAATTTGTATCGGTCGGCGCATAGGGGTTTTCGGCATTAGGGTTTTTGACGGTTGTATTGCTCTCTGTAGACGCACAGCCTGTAATAAAAGCACTACCGACTATAGCGATAGTCGCAATAAAACCTATTTTCGATTTATTATTCATTAGCATATCCTAAATATTAGGTATTAAATAAGGTGTTTATCATTTTATAATACTCCTTACATATCACCGTAACATACCTATTTTGTTATAAATATTTAACGAGTTAGTCTCACTTTATAATAAAACTGAACAATAGTAGCCTATAGTAGATAAATATATTGCTTAGGCTATTTATCATATCGAATAAATTTATATTAAAAAAGCACACTACCCTTTGAGTAATGTGCTTATTTGTAGCTGACTTGATAAATAAACCTAATTAAGCCACTTTGTCACTTTTAGCAGCGCGCTCATCACTAGTCGCCTTAATTTTAGATAGGATATCTTTGATGCCTGACGCTGGCATGTAAGTAGGCACAGCATAAGTGTCGCTGACTTCTTTGGCAGCCGCTTTGGCAATAGCATCAAAGTCACTCTCCTTCATACCTTTAACGGTAGGATCGATACCGACTGACTCAATCAAAGCGCGCACTTGCTCGATAAAGTAGCTCGCCAGCTCTTTATCCGTTTTATCCGCTTGCGTGCTCTCGATAATGCCGATTTTTCTAGCCAGTTTTGCCAGTCTTTTTTCGCTTGATTTACGATTTAAATCCAGCACGTATGGCAGTACGATCGCATTAGCGCGACCGTGAGGAATACTATAATGCGCGCCTAACTGGTGAGCGATAGCGTGGACGTAGCCAAGGCCAGCCTTATTAAAGGCGATACCGCCGTAATGCGCGGCAATTCCCATCTCCTCTCTTGCCTTTAGATCGCCGCCATCATTATAGGCGATAGGCAAATAGTGCATGACCGCTTTGGTCGCAGAAGCGGCGTAGTAGTCGGTCTCAACGCTAGCATTGACACTCATCCACGCCTCTAATGCATGAGTTAAGACATCGATACCAGTATCAGCAGTGATATGCTTGGGCATGCCTTTCATAATCACAGGATCGATAGCAGCGGCTCGAGGTATCATTCTAGGGTCGATTGATAGCGCTTTTTGATGCGTTTCATTGTCTGACACAACCGCACCAAGTGTCGCTTCTGAACCAGTACCAGCAGTCGTTGGAATACAGTACAGCGGCATACAGGACTTGCGCGCTTTTAAGATACCGATAAGCTTTTGCGGCTTGCAGTTATTGCCTTGTGACATAGCGATCATCTTTGCCGCGTCAATGACTGAGCCGCCACCAATGGCCAAAATAGAGTCACAATTGTTATTTATAGACTCACTCAAGCCCTCTTCGACCACAGCAAAAGTAGGGTCTGGGGTGATACCGTCATAAACATGGTAGTTGATATTATGCTTGTCCAGATAATCGGTGACTTTTGACGGTACGCCAAGTTTGTTTAGCACCTCATCAGTGACGATCAATACGTTAGTGCTGCCTTCGTTGATAATCATGTCGCACAGCTCAAAGCAAGCCTCTTCACCGACATACAATAGCGGTCTTGGAACAGGAATCAAGTGCGAGACAACTTTTAACACCTTGGCACGGGTTTTAGCAACGGCTAGATAACCTGCATGTTGCAAGCTGTCGTTGTTCATCAAAGTGGAGATAACAGGAAGTTTACTTTTACTCATAAAAAAATCCTTTTAGATAAAAGATAGTATAAAGACCATCTACCTTAGTCGCTCAATGAGCTCGCAGCACTAGTAATGGTAGGGGTTTGACCAGATTTACGTATTGTATTCAATTGTACCACTAGGATTTTTCGTGTGTGATGAATACTATGAACTGATGTGTTCTAACTGTTTTAGGAGTGCTATGGTTTATGCCATGCTCGCTTGTAATAACTGTTTGGCATAAGGGTGCTGCGGCTGATTAAACATCTCTTCAGTTGCTCCTGACTCGATACATTTGCCGTCTTTGAGTACCATAATATGCTGACACAAAGCCCGTACAACCTTTAGATCATGACTGATAAACACATAGCTGATGTTAAGATTGGCTTGAATCTCGCGCAGCAGTTTGACTACCGTCACCTGCGTCGTACTATCTAGTGCTGAGGTTGGCTCATCTAATATCAGCAGTTGCGGCTGCATAACGAGTGCTCGTGCCAGCGCTACTCGTTGACGTTGACCACCAGATAGCTCATGCGGATAACGATGGACAAATTCATTGGGTAGATGCACCGTCGCCAGACTGTCTATGACCGCTTGCTGGCGCGCCACTTTTGCTACCCCCTGTACTAGTAGCCCCTCTTCGATAATTTGCATAACGGTCATACGCGGGTTAATACTAGCAAAGGGGTCTTGAAACACCATTTGAATCTGCGCGCGAAACTCCCGTAGCTCGCTTTTGGACAGCTTGGTGATGTCTTGACCACCGATGGTAATTTGCCCGTTCACCTTGGCTTGATTACTGAGTAATCTACTTAATGCAAGCGCCGTCGTTGTCTTACCTGAGCCCGACTCACCGACCACACCCAAGGCCTCGCCCGCCTTTAGGGTCATATCTAGATCACTGACCGCCGCAAACCAGCGTTTGGTGCCACCGAATAGGCTTTTTTCTACAGGGAATTGCACACCCAATTGCTCAACCTCTAGTACCTTGACATCACTGTCACAGCTTTTAGATAGACTAAGCGCTTGACCAAAGTCTTGTGCCATAAGGGTGCGCGTATAGTCCGCTTTTGGCTGAGCAAAGATATCTGAGGTTTGACCCTGCTCTATCGTCTGACCCCGGCGCATAACGATAATCTCATCGCTATAGCGCTTAACTAGATTGAGATCATGACTGATCAGTATCATCGCCATATTATGCTCAAGCTTTAAATCATTTAAGAGCGCCAATATCTCATGTTGCAAAGTGACATCAAGTGCTGTGGTTGGCTCGTCGGCGATCAAAATATCAGGCTGCTGCGCCAGTGCCATGGCTATCATCACGCGCTGGCGCTGACCGCCTGAGAGCTCATGCGGATAGCGACTTAGCTTATCCGCAGGGTCTGTGATATTGACGTCGTTTAATAGTGCAATGCTACGCGCGCGCCACTCTTTTTTAGGTACACCAACCAAACGTAGCGACTCAGCGATTTGCTTAGCAACCGTATGAAGCGGATTGAGCGCCGTCATCGGCTCTTGAAATATCATACCGATACGCTGACCACGAATGTGCCTGAGGGACTGATTGCGCGACTTGCTATTGGCTATCGGCAAGCTATTGGCTTTTGGTTGAGGAGCCCTATCTGAAGCGTGAGCCAATTGCGCCTCACCGCTCACTATCAGACTATTAGGTAATAATCCGAGCAGCGCAAGACTGGCGATAGATTTGCCTGAGCCTGACTCCCCTACGATAGCCAGCGTTTCGCCTTGACGCAGCTGATAGCTGAGCTTGTCTACGAGCGCTATACCGGTATCCGTCACAATGGATAGATTATTGACCGTCAGCATAACTTTTGCATGCTTGTTGGTCTGATCGAGCACTGCGGACGGCTCTTTTTGAATAGGTGTCATCATATTATGAGCGCCTCGGATCGAACGCATCTCGTAGCGCCTCACCTATGAATATTAGTAAGGATAAAATAAAGGTTAAGCTAAAGAATCCTGATAAGGCAAGCCACGGTGCATCAAGGTTGTTTTTGCCCTGTACCATCAGCTCACCTAAGGACGGCGACCCTGGCGGTAGACCATAACCCAAAAAGTCTAGGGCGGTGAGTGCAATGATATTAGCCGTTAATATAAAAGGTAGCTGCGATAGACTAGACGCCAAAGCATTAGGTAAGATATGCTTGAGCATAATCTGCGTGTCAGATACGCCAAGGTTACGCGCCGCACGTACATAATCAAAATTACGGGCGCGCAAAAACTCAGCGCGCACCAGACCCACCAGTCCCATCCAACCAAAGAGCAGCATGAGCCCGAACAATATGGTAATGCTAGGGCTAAATAGGCTGACTAAAATAATAATCATAAACAGCTGCGGCATCCCGCCCCAGACTTCCATAAATCGCTGACCTGCCAGATCCACCCAGCCCCCATAGTAGCCTTGAATAGCACCGACGATAATACCGATAAACGCACCTGCTAGCGTTAACGCTAAGCCAAATAGGAGTGACACGCGCATGCCGTAAAGGATACGAGCCAATACATCGCGGCCTTGATCATCGGTGCCCAGCCAGTTTTGGCTATTGGGCGGCGCAGGATATGGCAGCCCCAGCTCAACGTTAGGCGTTTGATCGGCAAAGGCAATGGGCGGCATGAGAAGATAGCCTTTAGACTCTATCAATGCTTGTACCGCAGGATCTTTATAGTTAGCTTCGGTCTCAAATATCCCGCCAAAGGCCGTCTCGGGATAGGCTTTTAGCACAGGGACATAATAGTCACCATCGTAATTGACAAGTAAAGGCTTATCATTAGCAATCACATTGACCGCCATACAGATGACAAAAACAATCGTGAAAATAATGAGAGAGATAACGCCGAGACGGTTATGACGAAAACGATCCAGCCGCGCTTGCCAAACAGGATTTAAGCGGCGTTTTTTTGTTTGGGATAAAGGGGTCACAATAGAATGCTGACTTGACATTAGCGACCCTCAAAATCAATGCGAGGGTCAATCAGATGATAACTGATATCACTGATAAGCTGTAATAGCAGACCAACTAAGGTAAAGATAAATAACGTTCCAAAAATGACAGGATAATCACGCTGCTGAATGGCTTCAAAGCCGAGCAAACCTAAGCCATCAAGCTTAAAGATAATCTCAATCAAAAAGTTGCCCGCAAAGAAAATACCAACGATCGCCGCTGGAATACCCGCAATGATGATCAGCATAGCATTACGAAAGACGTGACCGTAGAGCACTTGGCGCTCGCCCAAACCTTTGGCGCGCGCGGTTAATACGTACTGCTTGCCCAGCTCTTCTAAAAAGCTAAACTTGGTCAAATAAGTTAATCCAGCGAAGCCGCCTACTGTACTAGCGAGCAGCGGGAGCGCTAAATGCCAAAAGTAATCTTTAATTTTGCCGAGTGTCGTTAATTGATCAAAGTTCTCAGAGGTCAGTCCTTGTAGTGGAAAAATATTCCAATAACTGCCCCCTGCGAAGAATACGAGCAAAATTACGGCGAATACAAATACTGGTATAGCATGTCCAATTGCAAGTAGCATCGCCGTTGCCTTGTCTACCGCTGAGCCATGATGCATCGCCTTATAAACACCAAGTGGAATAGCAATCATATAAATGAGTAGCGTACTCCAAAGCCCAAGTGAGATGGAAACAGGCAGCTTTTCGATAATTAAATCGGTTACGGTTTGACCTTTAAAGAACGACTTCCCAAAATCGAGCTGCGCGTAACTTTTAAGCATGAGCCAAAAGCGTTCTGGCGCGGACTTGTCAAAGCCGTACTGAGCATTAATCGCAGCGACCATGTCATCAGAGAGTCCGCGTGTGCCTTGATAGGTGCTATTGCTTCCTGAACTGCCAGCGCCCACGCCACCATTTATGGCGCTATCTTTTGCGCCTTGTTCGATAAGTGCTAATTGCTGCTCGACAGGACCACCAGGGGCGGCTTGCACAATGACAAAATTAGCCAGCAAAATTAAGAATAGCGTCGGCACTATCAGCAGTAGTCTTTTTAAGATATAACGGCCCATAGTGACGATTTCCTAAGTACAAGAGACGAGCAAAAAACAAATCAATGGATAGCAAAAGCCAAGAAACTTAAAGTTTTAAAAATCGTTTTTAAGCTCGCGCAGTGCTGCAAATACCGTTAAAGATTTATCATCCTCTAAGTGTCTTTTAGCACTCACGCCAGCGATGACACTTGGCTCATTCGCTCGCATAAACACATTGATAGCGCGCTCATGCTCTAAAGTGACAGGCAGCGTCGGTATGCCTTGTTCGCTCAGCTCCTCAGCTCGCGCCAAGGCTTTTATCATTGCTTGATTATCTGGCTCTATGCTAAGACCAAAGCGCAAATTGTTAGCGGTGTACTCATGCGCTGGATACAGCAACGTATCAGCAGGCAGCTCGTTTAGACGTCTTAGGCTGTCATAGAGCTCCTCTATAGTGCCTGTGAAGACGCGACCACAGCCGCCACTAAACAGGGTGTCTCCGCAAAACGCGTGCTTTTGTCCATCGATATCTAGGATGTAGGCGATATGCGTTTCGGTGTGTCCCGGTATATCCCATATTTGTGCGGAATGACCCCAAGCGCTCACTGTGCTACCGTCTTTGACCGTTTGATCTTCTTCAACGCCGTGCTCACTATGGGCGACGATATGAGTCATCGGAAAATACTCTTGTAACTCCATAACCCCGCCAACATGATCATAGTGATGATGGGTCGTCCAAATTGAGGTCATTTCTAGATCATGCGCTTTCATGTAGTCAGCAACGGGCGCTGACTGACCTGGATCGATAACTATCGCCTGTTTATTATTCTTATTAATCAGCGTCCAAATGTAGTTATCGGTAAAAGCTTTAATCGGATGGATTTGAATACTCATGGTAAATCCTTACTAGAAGTTATTTTCATTTATTGTCTTGATGCTAAGCGATAAACTTTGTAGGTTGTGCAACTATTGACCCAGATATTCATTGACGCGGCGCTCGCCTTCTTTGTCTACCCACCAGTAGTCAATACCCACCGCATTAGTTGGCAAAGTAGCATGACGATACTGATCCCAGTACGCTACATTCGTCTCAGACTTACCATACAAGGGTACTAGATAATGACCAGCGCGCAACAAGCGATCGAGTACTTGAGTGTACAAAATAATCTCGTCACGGCTTTTGGCAGCGATAAGGGACTCGACCACACTATCGATAGCGGCATTTTTGATACCGATTGTATTATGATTACCAGGCTCGTCCGCAGCGGCGCTACCCCAAAAGGCGGCTTGTTCAGCGCCAGGTGATAGACTTTGGGCAAAGACATCAACCGTCATATCATAATCATAGCTACGCGTGCGCTCAAAATACTGCGGGCCGTCAACTTGACGCAATGTGGCATCAAACCCCAAACGCTCAAGGTTGCGAATATAGGGCAATAATACCCGCCCCATGGTCTCGCCTGTCATCAATATCTCAATTTGCGCTAGCGTACCATTGGGCTGATAAAGTTTCATATCATCATAATAAAACCCAGCATCGAGCAATAACTGCCGAGCTTTTAGTAACCCCTGCCGATTAAAGCCTTTGCCATCGCTCATCTCTACTTGCCAATCCTCCAGCACGCCTTGTCTGTGAATGGGTTCAAGCTCATCTAAAAGCGGTGCTAGTACTTGCCTCTCAAGATCTGAAGGCGCGCCAGTCGCTGCTAGCTCTGAGCCGTGATAAAAGCTTTGCAGGCGTTCATACTGATCATGGAACAAGGTCTTATTCATCCACTCAAAATCATAGGCTAAGCTTAGCGCTTGGCGTACCCGGATGTCTTGGAACAGCGGACGACGCAGGTTCATAATTAGCCCCTGCATCGGTACGGGGTTTTGACTGGTGATCGATTCTTTTTTTATCATGCCTGCTTTGACCGCTGGGAAATTATAGCCCGTCGCCCAGTTTGAGGCTTTGTTTTCGGGACGAAAGCGGTATTGACCCGATTTAAACCCTTCAAAGGCAATCTCATCACTTTGATAGTAGACAAACTTAATCATATCAAAATTATAACGACCGCGATTGACCATAATATCGCGTCCCCAATAATTGGGGTCACGCACATAACTGACTGAGCGCCCAGCGTCGACGCGACCAAGCTTGTAGGGGCCACTACCGATAAGTGGCGTCAGACTAATACTCTCAAAGTCGGCATCTACGGAGGATTTTTTAAAGACTGGAAATTGACCAACAGTGAGCAGTATCTCTTTGTTATCCGCATTGTTAAAGACAAATTTAACTTGATGCTCATCAATGATTTGCACCTCTTTAATATCGCTCAAATAACTACGAATATACATCGGCCCTTTAGTCAGTATCGCATCATAGGTCGCTTTGACGTCCGTACTGGTCACAGGCGATCCCTCCCAAAAGTGCGCTTTTGGGTTAAGATGATAGATAATCCAGCTGGCATCATCGGGATCATAGGTGACCTTTGTCGCCAGCTGCGGATACATAGTAAAGGCTTCATTAAGTGAGCCGGTCATAAGGGTATCATACAGATAATCTGTACCGACCATCGCCACTCCAGTGGTCATCCATTTGTTGGCACTATTAAAGGTGCCACGCGCATCTAGGGATAGCGTACCGCCTGTTGGTGCATCAGGATTGGCATAGGGCATAAAAGGCGCGTCAATATACTCAGCAGTGCTGTTGTGACCGAGCGCTTGAGTCGTAATGGGCGCTGCTACGCTGCTTGGTATCCAGCAGATCACAGCGCCTATGGCGGAACTTAGCAAGGCATTTTGTAGGGTAGCTTTTTTTATCATAATAGAGACTAGAACAACTCAATCCATTCGGCAGCTTATCATCAGCTCATCAAAAACCATCATCAGTTTAGGCAAGCTGTAAAATTTAATCATAACAAACTTAGCTTTTTTAACCTAATGATTTGCAAGAGTGCTTGCGCCCAGACAAACATTTTATAAACAGTCACAAAAAAACGCAGCCCATATTGAGCTACGTTTTTAGTATTTACTTTTTATCCAATAATTGTACCAGCTTATTAAGCATACTTTTTTTCGAAGTCTTTCATAAAGTCCACCAATAGCTGTACCCACTCAAGTGGCACCGCATTGTAGATACTCGCGCGCATACCGCCGACGTCACGATGACCTTTTAGACTTAGCAACCCTGCCTGCTCTGACTCTTCTAAAAATACTTTATCCAAACTACTATCTGCTAGAGTAAACGGCACGTTCATGATAGAGCGATACTCAGGCTCGACGGGATTATGATAAAAGTCGCTGTCATCGATAGTCTGATATAGCAAATCAGCTTTTTTCTGATTGATCTTACCGATGGCTTCGACTCCGCCCTGCGCTTCTAACCAATCAAAGACGAGACCCGCTAAGTACCACGAGTAGGTCGCTGGTGTGTTCGACATCGATTCTTTGTCGGCTTGATGACCATAATTGAGCAGCAGCGGACACCACTCGCTGGCTTGATCTAATAGATCGTCACGAATAATGACGATGAGCAAACCTGCAGGACCGATGTTCTTTTGCGCGCCTGCATAAATCATCCCGTATTTAGACACATCAATCGGCTGCGACAGGATGCATGAAGACATATCAACGACAAGTGGCGCCTCAACTTGCGGCGGCTCAAAGATTTGCAACCCGTGAATGGTCTCATTGGCGCAGTAGTGAAAATAAGCAGCATGATCACTCAGCTGCCACTCGCTCATAGCAGGCACAGTAGTAAAATTACTGTCTTTGCCCGTGGCAACTTGATTGATACCACCCAGACCGATCGCCTCGTAACGCTTGGCCTCTTTTATCGCTTTGCCTGACCACGCGCCTGTTGTTAGGTAATCTGCTGGACCGCCATTTAACAGATTCAGTGGAATCGCTGAAAACTGTAAGCTGGCGCCGCCTTGCAAAAACAGCACTTTATAATTATCAGGAATAGCCATCAAGGAGCGTAATTTAGTCTCAGCTTTTTGGGCAATGGCCATATAGTCTTTGCTACGGTGGCTCATCTCCATAACTGAGACGCCGCGACCTTGCCAATCAAGCATCTCACTTTGCGCGCATGCTAAGACTTCGGTTGGTATAGCCGCAGGACCTGCACAAAAATTAGGCAGACGATGCGGCGCTGAGGTATCAGATGCTGAAGTTGTATTGGTAGACGCATTGTTTGAGGACATATTATTTAAAGACATAGCCACTATCCTAAATAGGAAGATATAAAAGGGAGTATTTTATCTGAGTTTTTATAAAAAAGGATAATTGTAAATGATATTGCAGAATTATCAGCTAGATATCTGCTGCCAGAGCTCGCGCTTAAGCATACTATCTGTAAGCATTACACTTAGCGTTGGTACCTGAGCTAGCTTAGGATGCGTCAAACCCTCAGGTAGTTCGGTCAATGCAGCAACTTGTATCTCCTCGCTCCTACCAATCCTAAAGATATAGCCTGCCAAACTGGCATTGGCAAGCTCAGCGGTATCCATGCCAGCACAGATAGGAAAAGAGGTGGTTTCGCAGTTTAATGATAAAGCCTGAACGATATTTTGCCACAGTTTTTGACCGTTGCTATCTAACGCTTGGATATCGACTATTAGCACCCAATTGCTGTAACGTGCGCCTTGTAAATCAAAGGGGGCTACTTTATCTTGCGTTGCAAAATCCTCTTTGTCATCACTGTAAGAGTGAGGAGTCAAAGTTGTGACTTGATCTAAAAGTGGTGCTATGGCTGGGGCTACAGAGGATTCTACAGGATCGATACTATCAAAATGGTAATCCGCTTCGGCAATAGAGTTCGGTTTTATATCATCACCAGCAACACTTTGGTTTTCGCTAATCTCAGCAACTGGCGTATCTTGCGCCGGTGCTTGTGAGTGACGACTTGACTCAAGGCTTGTATCTGAAGCACTATCTATGACAACTGGCGCTGATACCAGTATTTGTTCCTCAGCTATCCCTATATCATCGATGTTTAACGTCAAAGAATCAGGCTGCACCCATTGTCCGATACCCATCATCGCCAAAATCTGCCGCTGTTGCATCAGTCTTTGGGTAACTGATGATTGCGGTATAGGAGTTGGCGTTTGATGCTGCGTGTCTTGGATATCACTCATGGGTGACGACTATCCTACTTATCATTAAGGTATTAAAAGAGTTTAAAGGCAATTGAGATGAGTATAACGATATTATACTAGTATAAGTAAGTGCGAAGGCATTTATCAAATTTTAGGCAAAAAAAAGCGACTCCATCAGCACATCCTCGGCACACAATGAATCTATTACCGTTGCTACCTTCCGGTCCTGGCGGGGTTCATAGAACACTGTTGCGAGGCTACCAATGGAGCCACCAGTTGCAAATTATACTCACTTTTTGGCTTTTTACAACCCCTATCGTAAACGTTCTTTATTATAAGCTTTAGAAAGTAGCAACTTACCTGACAAAATACTTATGGTATTAAGCGTAAAATTTGCTATGTTAACTAAGTCTAAAAAATATCTTTAATAAATAAGCTTCATTAATAATAATTAACAGTTTAAAACAAGGAGAACATGATGAAAACAACACTAATTATTAAAACTATTATGGCTACCAGTAGCGCAGCACTGCTTACAGCGATGATGAGCCCTGCTCATGCTGAACCGACTGGTTATGACCAAATTAGCTTTCAGACAGAAGTCAAAGAGGAGATTGCTAATGACGAAGTGCGCGCTAGTATGTATAAAAAAGCACAAGCAACTGATGCCAAAACCTTAGCAACGACGCTTAATACCTCTATTAACAGAGCCTTAGCGATCGCTAAACGCTACCCTACTGTAACGGTGAGTACCGGTCAGCAAAGTACTTATCCCCGTTATGATAAGAATGACAAAATCATTGGTTGGACAGGACAAGCAAATATCGATCTAAAAAGTACTGACTTCACCGCGACTAGCCAACTCATAGCAGACTTGCAAGAGACTTTGGTGATGAATAATCTAAACTTTGGTGTCTCTGAGATTAAAAAGGACGCGCTTGAGCAAAAGCTAATGACTGACGCCTCCCGCGCCTTTCAGCAGCAGGCTAAAAACTTGACCCGTGCTTGGGATGCTCGTGGCTATCGCGTCATCACGGTTAATCTTAATACGGGTAACAATAACTTCCCGCGCCCTATGTATAGCTCAATGCGCGCCGCTGATGCGGAGTCCTCAATTCCCAGTCAAAACTTTGAATCTGGTAATAGCACCATCTCAGTCACTGCCAACGGTACGATTGAGCTAAACAAATAACGTCAACTTATAACGCCAAAAGGTCAGCATTATTAGTGCTGACCTTTTTTTATTATGAAAAATTTTTCTGATTTTAGCACTTTTATTTGCAACTATTTTTATTTAGAGACAGTACTGTCTCGACGCATTTTTAGTCGTAGTTTTTGATGCCAAGGCAAGTTTTGATAAGCCTGAAGCTGCTGCGCAACTCGCTTTTTATTTTGCAAGATAGCGGTATTTTGGATGACGTAGACAGTGCGACTAATCCGATTAACGACTTGTCCTGTACTATTTTGTATTATCGCTTGAATGGTGTGCTCACCTGGATTGAGGTTGACCGTCGCAATCGATGCGGTAATTCCTTGCGATATTAGTTGATCGTCTATATAGATACTGATGCTGTCCCCAGTCTGTAGCGCTGGACTCAGTTGCAAATTGACAGTGATGATTTGTCCTGGGCGCTGGTAAGCACGCTCTTCACTAGGTTCGATCATAGCCAGTTGATAATTTATCGGCGCACGTGCTGTAGGCTCTATCGTTGCTAAGTTAACAGGATTAGATTGGCTACTACTATTGTTAGTTGATTGATTATTAGTTGAACGACTCGACTCGTTACCAGTACTGACATTAGTGTCTATGACCTGTTTGCCGGCTTGCTGCTCGTAGTTTTGCGGGCGATCGGTAAAAGTGACCTGACCGGTCTGCTCGTCAATGACTTTATAAATTGAGGCGGCATTGGCCAAAGGCGCACAAAGACTGGCTGACCCTATCATCAAACCTGCCAGCAGAGCTACTGCTCGATTATTCATTAGAGACTTCATTTTAAAAGTTGGCATCATAGTAAGTTGACCTATGTTAATAATATTTAATGACGACTATTATGCTTTATTTTTAAATTTGATTCAGTAGTGGCTTTGATAATGTAATT
Source organism: Psychrobacter sp. T6-4 (assembly GCF_052258425.1). Taxonomy (NCBI): domain Bacteria; kingdom Pseudomonadati; phylum Pseudomonadota; class Gammaproteobacteria; order Moraxellales; family Moraxellaceae; genus Psychrobacter; species Psychrobacter sp. T6-4. The sequence continues at coordinate 145,190 of NZ_JBQQEZ010000005.1, read as the reverse complement.
TTTAGCAGAGACAATATCAAATTTATAGCAACAGTTTAACTACCAAACCATAAACCATAAAAAACCAGCTAAGATTAACTTAACTGGTTATTATGAGATTAAACCACTAAAAGCTCTAAGTGTTCACTAGCAGCTATAGTACAAGTCAAACTCGACAGGATGTACGGTCACATTAACACGCTGAACTTCTTCTTCTTTTAGTGCGATAAAGGCGTCTAGCATATCTTTGGTGAAGACATCACCCTTTAACAAGAACTCATGATCATCACGCAAGGCTTGTAGGGCAACTTCTAAGCTCTCAGCTACCGTTGGGATTTGTGCTTCTTCTTCTGGTGGCAAGTCATACAAGTTCTTGTCAGCCGCTTCACCTGGATGCATCTTGTTCTGAATACCATCAAGACCCGCCATCAGTAGTGCGGCAAAAGCAAGGTATGGATTCGCTGTTGGATCAGGAAAACGTGCTTCGACGCGAACGGCTTTTGGACTGCTCACATGTGGAATGCGAATAGACGCTGAGCGGTTTGAGGCAGAATAAGCCAGCTTAATCGGTGCCTCATAATGCGGCACTAGACGCTTGTAGCTGTTGGTCGATGGGTTAGTAATCGCGTTTAAAGCACGCGCATGTTTGATGATACCACCAACGAAATACAGCGCGGTCTCAGACAGACCCGCGTACTCATCACCTGAGAAAGTATTGACGCCGTCTTTTGAGATGGAGATATGTACATGCATACCTGAACCATTATCACCAACGATTGGCTTTGGCATAAAAGTAGCTGTTTTGCCAAACTGATGGGCGACATTGTGAACGACATATTTTAATTGCTGTACTTCGTCCGCTTTACGAACCATAGTATTGAACGCAACACCAATCTCAGACTGGCAAGAAGCGACTTCGTGATGATGTACCTCTACTGTGCCCTCACCGACGATCTCTTCGATACGCTCACACATTACCGCGCGCATATCATGCGAGCTATCGATAGGGGGTACTGGGAAATAGCCACCTTTGACGCGCGGACGATGCGCCATGTTGCCCCACTCATAAGTCTCATTCGTCGACCAAGCTGCTTCTTCAGCAGTGATCTTATGACTGACGCCTGACATATCGATTGACCATTTAACGTCATCAAAGACAAAAAACTCTGGCTCTGGACCAAAATAAGCGGTATCACCAATGCCTGTAGATTTTAAGTACTCCTCAGCGCGGCGAGCGATAGAGCGTGGGTCGCGATCGTAACCCTGCAAGGTTGATGGCTCGATGATGTCGCAAGTCACAACTATCGTTACTGCATCAAAGAACGGATCTAAAAAAGCAGTCTCAGGGTCAGGGCGCAAGATCATATCTGAGGCTTCAATGCCCTTCCAGCCTGCGATTGATGAGCCGTCAAACATTTTGCCATCTTCCATCACATCTTCGTCAATGCTGTGCGCTGGAAAGCTGATGTGCTGCTCTTTACCGCGAGTGTCGGTAAAACGAAAGTCAACCCACTTGGCATTGGTTGATTCGATAAGATCCAGTAATTTATTCGACATAAACAGTCTCCGTTGAGGTTATCGTAGTATTACAATTTAAGTTTTATTTGCTCGTTACTAAGTACTTATTGCTAAGTACAAGCCGTATCTTAATAACTTACTAATAAGGCTATCTTAAAAAACTTTGTCTCGTTATCGGCGCTATTTTAGCAATATCTGCACAACATTGCTGAACTGATATTTACCTTCTGCGCACAAACTTTAAAATGATTGCCCAAATTGGCTATGTTAACGATCAAGTCATGATTGTTAACGTACTTGTGACAGTTACCGTACTCATGACGGTGTCTCATTTAAACAGGATGCAACGGCTGTGCCACTTTATATTATTTAACTTAAAAGTAGAGATAGATTTAATCGACAAAGTCAATATAGATAAGCTGCTCTTGCTTTATTAAGTACGTAGAGACTTAGCATAGTTTTACGATTGTCGCCTTAGTGCTCCGAGAATCACGTGATAAATAACAGGATCTTATGCACCAAATAAATGCATAACTCGCACCAATTTTGATAGAACAGATAGCTTTGGTGCATTATATGCTGACGCTTGATTCTAACCCAAACCTCAATGACATTAGGATGTATCGATTAGCGATAATAAATTGCTGCTCGTCCTGATGGCTTGATACCTGATAAAATAGTGGTAAGATATCTTGCATTGCATATTCTTTACCTCATAAAAGTAAAGTGACAATGTGCTGGTATGTTTAGCTTAAAATAGATTTGAGCGTCCTTAATGTAAGCTCATATGATTCAAGCATTCGTGACTTATATTTTAGTAATAAATGCTTTTGATACATAGACAAAAAAGAGAATACCATGATTTTGATGATCGACAATTACGACAGCTTTACGTACAACATCGTACAATACTTCGGTGAGCTTAAACAGGACATCACGGTATGGCGTAATGATCAGACGAGTATTGAGCAAATCAAGACGCTGACGCCAGATGTCATTGTCATTGGACCGGGCCCTTGTGACCCTGATCGTGCTGGTATCTCCTTAGAAGTCATTGAAACATTCAAAGGGGTCATACCTATATTAGGTATCTGCTTGGGTCATCAGGCGATTGGGCAGGCGTTTGGTGGTAAGGTAGTCAAAGCGGGTGAGGTGATGCACGGGCGTTTGTCTGCGGTTTATCACAATGATAAAGGCGTGTTTGCAGGTTTGCCTAATCCGTCTGAATTCACTCGCTACCACTCATTGGTCGTAGATAAGGCAAGCCTACCTGATTGTCTTGAGGTAACCGCTTGGACGCAGAATACTGACGGTAGCATTGAGGAGATCATGGGTGTACGTCATAAAACTTTTGCCATTGAAGGCGTGCAATTTCACCCCGAGTCTATCTTGAGCCTTGCAGGCTATCAGCTTCTTAATAACTTCTTGATCACGCATAATTTAGAGGTGCTCAGCGTAGATGAATTGCCTGAAGTGAGCTGACCATTATTATTAAATAACTTTATTAATCATACCTTTACCTAAAAATATAATAAATAAGTGATTTTTTATGACCATAGATACCACTCAAAGCACATCAAACGTTAGTGCTTCAAAAGTTAGTACCTCTACGCACAAAGACATCGCACAGCTCTCTGATGATCAAATACATAAGCTATTGACAAGTGCTTTAGATCGAATCTTGCAACGTATCGATTTGACCTTTGATGAGATGCGTGAGGTTATGCTGATCATTATGCAAGGCAAATGTAGCGACGCTATGATGGGCGCTGTATTGACGGGCCTACGTATGAAGGGCGAGTCTATTGACGAGATTACCGCAGCGGCCAGTGCCATGCGCGCACTCGCTGCTAATATCGAGCCTAAAGGTTGCGACTATTTAGTCGATATCGTCGGTACGGGCGGTGATGGCGCTAATCTATTCAACGTCTCTACTGCCTCGGCATTAGTTGCCGCCGCGGCTGGCGCGCAAGTCGCCAAGCACGGTAATCGCGGCGTCTCAACTAAGTCCGGTAGCTCAGACTTATTGGAACAAGCGGGTATCAGTTTAGCCCTTACTCCCGATCAGGCGCTAGAGTGTATTCAGAATGAGGGTATTGGGTTTTTGTTTGCGCCCAATCACCACAGTGCTATGCGTTATGCCAACCCGATACGCCGTGAGCTCAAAGCCCGCACTATCTTTAACATTTTGGGCCCTTTGACCAATCCAGCTGGCGTGCCTAATTTAGTGATTGGCGTGTTTACCGCGCAGCTGTGTGAGCCTATCGCTAAAGTCATGAAAAACCTAGGGGCCAATCATGTGATGGTGGTCGGTGCCAAAGATGGCCTTGATGAAATTAGCCTTGCGACTTCTACTACCATCGCTGAGCTTAAAGACGGTGAAATATCGGTTTATGAGCTAATGCCAGAAGATGCGGGGGTTGAGTCACAGACGCTCATTGGTCTCGATGTAGAGTCGCCTAAAGACAGTCTTGAGCTAATACGTGCTGCGCTCTCAGGAGAGGAGACTCATGACCGCGCGGTGCTCAAAGCCCGTGATATGATTGCGCTCAATGCAGGTGCTGCTATTTATACTGCGGGTCTGGCGAGCAACTACCCTAATGGCGTCAACCGTGCTCAGGCCGTTATCCAAAACGGTGATGCTCTTCGTAAGCTTGAATCTCTAGCGGCCTATACACAAAAGCTTGCAGCTGGTGCTTAGGGATATAGAGTAGTAAACTCTAAATTAAATAACGCTTAAACCAAAATACTTGGAAATACCATGACGACAAGTACCGACACGCAAACTCATATACCCTCAGTGCTACAACGTATCATCAAAACCAAATACGATGAAGTTGCTGCTGCCAAAAAAGAGCAGCCCTTAGCCGTATTACAAGAGCAAGCCGCTAATGACAACCATCCGCGTCGCGGTTTTGCCAACGCCTTGCGAGAAGCTGCCATGAAAGACAAGGGTGTAGGGGTCATCGCTGAGATAAAAAAAGCCTCACCGTCCAAAGGCATCATTAATCATAACTTCTCCCCTGCTCTATTTGCCAAGCAATACGAGCAAGCCGGTGCCAGTTGTCTATCGGTACTTACCGATCGTGATTACTTTCAAGGCGATGACACTTTTCTTTTGCAGGCAAGTAATGAGTCTAGCCTACCTATATTGCGCAAAGACTTTATGATAGATGTTTATCAAATTTATCAGTCCTACTTGCTCGGCGCTGATTGTATTTTGCTGATTATGGCTTGTCTTAATGACGCACAAGTGGCAGAGCTACATGCTTTGAGTTTAGAGCTGGGTATGGATGTTTTGATTGAAATACATACGCAAAACGAGCTTGAGCGAGCACTAACGCTACCGCGCTCGAACCATAATATCTATGGTATCAACAATCGTGATTTGAACACCTTTGAAGTTGATCTGCAAAACACCCTTAGACTAAAAAACCTTTTACTAGACGCCTTATCAGTAGATACATCGGCTGGCGACAATCACACACAAAAACCCCTCATCGTGACCGAAAGCGGTATTCATAGCGTGGATGATATTCGCTTAATGCTTGACAATGATATTGAGCACTTTTTGATCGGTGAGCATTTTATGAAGACCGATCATCCCGGACAAGCCCTGCAATCGCTACTTGCTAGCATCCCTGCTGGCGCGTAAAGTAAGCAAACTAAATCCTTTTATTCACTCATCAACGATACAGCAATCATTATGGCAAATTCCCTATTTTCAAAAGAGATGCAAAACCAGCTTCAAGAGCTCAAAGGTCAATTAAGTAAAGGCCGTGATACTAATGCGCCAGAGGGCGAGAATCAAAAGCCTACTGAGCCTGTGTCACTACCCACGCAAAAACAGGTCAAAAAAACCGTCAAGCAGTTAGATAGTGAGCACGTCGATGATGACAAAGTATTGTTTATGCAAGCGATGCATGGTGTTGAGCAACTAGAAGACAAAAACGTGCGCTCCCCTGTCAAAAGTAATAAAGGGGGCAAACCTGATGCAGCCACTCTATCCAAGCGCGCCGCCGCTCAAGGTAACGAGGATGGCGACTTGAGTACGGGTCTGTCCGATATGCAAGCGCTGCTCAATCCTGTGGCGAGCGAAGCCTATCTATCGTACAAGCAGCCTACCCTACAGAACAAAGTATTCACCCAGCTCAAACAGGGTAAGCTGCGCTGGTATGACGCGGTAGACATCCATGGCTGCACGATCGAGGAAGCGCGCGCGGCGATGACCCAGCTGCTCGTTCAAGCGAAAAATAACAATGAAACGTCAGTCAAAATTGTCCACGGCAAAGGACAAGAAGCTATTTTAAAAACCTGCGTCAATGGCTGGTTACGTCAACTGCCAGAAGTGTTAGCATTTTGCTCAGCACCGCCAAAAGATGGTGGCAATGGCGCAGTGCTGGTACTACTCAAAAAGTCTAAAACTGACGGCGAGTAAATTGATAGGTTGTCAAAAAAGGACTGCTCTAAGCGGTCCTTTTTTATATTATGAGGTAAGGATTTAGCGAGGTTAAAGATAAGCTTATGACTATAGAGACGATTGAAAATTTAGCAACACTACAAGCTCATATCGAGGCTTTGATTAATATTGAACCTAGATTTGCGCCTATGTATAGCGCCGTTGGCGTGCCGAGCTTAAGACGTAATGATGGAGGCTTTGAGCAATTAATGCGCGCGATAGTCGGTCAGCAGCTATCGGTAGCAGCGGCTAGTAGTATCTGGCAGCGACTAGTAGATACTCAATTGACCACACCGCAAGCTATACTAGCAGCAGACGATGAATTACTGCGTGCCCAAGGACTGTCTCGACAAAAAATCCGTTATGTACGCTCTTTAGCTGAGCATGATATAGATTTTAAGACTTTAAAAACCTTGCCCGATGAAGAGGTCATCAAAACCTTGACCACTGTGGTAGGCATTGGTCGCTGGACGGCCCAGATGTATTTACTATTCTCTCTAGGGCGCGCTGATGTGCTCGCTGTTGATGACTTAGCGATTCGAGTGTCGGCAATGACGCCTCTAGAATTAGTAGAGCGACCAACGCCCAAACAGCTGCAAACACTGAGTCAAGAATGGTCACCCTATCGCAGCGCTGCCAGCTTGCTGCTGTGGGCACATTATGGCTGGTTGCGTGATAAAACTGCGGTGCCTGTTTAAGTCGCTCCTAGCTGATAATTAGGTTTGCGCATTACCTTTGTACGAAAACAACTAAGGCTTATGCCAAGGCTGATTCCACATGGACAGTGTCGGTATTTTGTGCGCACGCTTAAATTTGCGTTTGGCTAGTTTAAATGCCGTCAGTTGCTTGTTTCTATGATGACTGGGTTTACTGTTAGATACGGTATTCAAGCTTTTATCCGTATCTGCTGAGCTGCTTACACTTAAATCAGTATCTACTGTTTTTTCATCAAGCAATTGGTTTGGTTCTTTACTATTCTTATCAGTATCTATAGCTTCAACAGTCTCGTCATCGTTGTTGCTTTCAAACTGTTGTTCTAGCTCTTCTTGATGCACGATTAACTGCTGAGTAGGTAGCGCGTGCTCGACCTTATACTTTTTGACCAGATTTAGGATATCAACGAGCAAGATATCTTGCTTACCATAAAACTCGATAACGTCGACAGAGTTGACATAACCACGCAATTGAATAATGTAGCAGTCTTGACGTAGCTCTAAAATATTAGCTTGGTTCCATTCTTTGTTGGTCAATTCATGCTCATTCAAAAAGCTGTCTAAGTCTTTGACCATTTTGAATACGACATCGATATCGGCGTTGCGCTTAATATATAAATTATGCAAAAAGTGGAACATATCGCGTGAGGTAAAGTTCTCAATTTGCATCGATGAAAAATCGCCATTAGGCACAGTGACTACTGTGCGGTTCAACGTACGCACTCGCGATGAGCGAATGCCGATATCGATGACGGTGCCTTCTTGATCGCCAAATTTGCAATAATCGCCGATACGTACTGGCGAATCCGCCACCACTACCACACTACCAACGAGGTTCTCTATCGTCTTTTGTGCGCCAAGGGCTAGCGCCAAACCACCCACACCTAAAGCGGCGATACCTGTAGTTAGATCAAAACCTAAATTGCCAAAGATGACGATGACTGCAAATATCAGCAGCAGCGCTTTGACCACTTTGCGTAGCAGTCCTAAGATGGAGACGCGCTCTGTGTGATTCTTTCTATAGCTTAGATTGACCGCACGGGTAAAGATGGCATCGATAATACGTAATAGCAGCCACGTAACCGCAAGCCAAGAGGCGACCTCAGTGAAACGGTTAATCGGCTCACGAAGGGTCACTGAGACCCCTGCGTAAATCATGACCTCTGACAATATCATCGACATAATGACGATAGATAATGGCAGTATTACTTTGTCAGGCATTGGTAGCGGTATACCGCGCACGCGTGGATAGGCTAGTCTCAACAAATGATAAAGCACCCATACCACGATATAAGTCAGCAAAAAACTACCTATAATCAGTATGATTGCAGCGGCCAAATCTGCAAGCTGATAGCCAAATAATTGCTCATCTTCTAAAGACTCAAAACTATATTGTGATATCAGTGTTGGCTCAGTATCCTCTAACACCTCAGGTATCGAGCTTAGCGTATCTGCGGAGAACTGCCAGTATTGCTTGCCTTTGTCTGATACTACTCGCTCAAGCATCAGCGGTACGCTTTTATCATTAATATTGATCGTACCGACTTTTTCTTGGCTTGGTGGCAGCTGGTCTGTCAGATTGCCCTCGGGGACATTGCTAATCTGCAAGTCTGGTAAAAACCGGCCGCCGCTGTCTAACGCTTGTTTAAACTGGCGTACCATAGTCGTTGGATTATCAGATTTGGACAGATTGAGGTAATTGCTTGCCAGCAAAAAATCGTTTTGACTCAGTGCGCCAATAAACCCTTGTACCGTCAGCCGCGGCGTATCACGGCCAAAAGCATCTGGTATCGGGGCACGCGCCTCCTCTTGAGGCGTATCAACGCTGAGCATGCCACTGTCTGCTGCCCCCGCCGCAGTAGGCAACGCCAAAGTGAATAACATCGTTAGCGCTAATGCTATTGCAGCAAAGACTTTGTACATAGATGATAATGGGTGCGTCGCAGATTGAGAATGATGCTCAGTAGACAAAACAAACCTCTTGATACAGTAAATGATCGTAAAACAGATAAAGATGGAGACTAGTAAGTGATAAAGAGTCGATATGATAACAATTATTTATGACGCCAGTGCTTTTGATTGAGTAGTTTTTGGAGAATCATGTTTTTATACCTTACTTTATTCTGTTAGGTATAAACGTGCAAAATTATAAATTGGCTCTGTCTAAAGAACAAAACCCTTTAAGATGAAAGTTACTCATCTGATACTGAGAAGATATTAGGTTGTAGTGGTTTATATCTTGATCGTTATTGTTGATAATGGTTCTGTCTTTACTTATTGGTTATTTTGACCGCCTTGCACCTTTTGATTTTTTGGGATTGATTATGACTGTAGCATCTGTAAGTTACCTTCGACTGAGTATTTTAAGTATATTTGGCGTTTTTGCCATGAATACGACTATAGCAGCTCCCTCTACCGTTGCACCTATCGATGAGAGCGAATTACCGCAAGTGGAGCTTGATGAGATTGTAGTGACCGCTACGCGTACCCCAACTAGGATTAGCAATGTCATCGCTCAGACTCGCGTTGTCGATAGCGAAGAGCTACAGCGTTATCAAGGTCAAACGGCGCTTGAAGTACTTCAGCGTCAGCCAGGTATTAGTTATTACAGTAATGGCGGTATGGGTACGACCTCAAAAATTTATATGCGCGGTTATGAGGGCAAACAGATTTTGGTACTGATTGACGGCATTCGCTACAGCTCTTTGAGTGCTGGTAGTGCAACGCTCAGCCTATTACCTGCCGATCAAATCGATCGTATTGAAATTTTATACGGTGCCTCAGGCTCTAGTATATATGGCGCTGATGCTATGGGCGGGGTGATTCAAATATTCTCTAAAGGCAATAATGTAGATAAAAACAGCTTATCAGTTACCGCAGGTGTCGGCTCAAACGATCACTATACTTATGGTGCTACAGCGCAGTTTGCAAGCAATGCGGGTACCTCGTTAAGTGTCTCGGCCAGTCATAACGAAACCAATGGCTTCAATGCAAAGTTGCCTGGTGCTTTTGGCTTTAATAGTGATAATGACGGTTTTGAAAGTGATAATTTTAGTATTTCACTAAACCAACGTATTAACGAGCAATGGCTTGCAGGGGCTAGTGCTTTATATAGCAATTCCACCACTGAATTTGATAACGGTGCTACTAGAGATGATTATACAGATCAAGAAAATGGAGCCGCTCAGGCTTTTGTTGATTGGCGATACTTGCCGGGCTCATCGTTAAAACTACAATATGGCCATTCTATTGATAATCTTGATAACAAGTTCGGTGATGTTTTTGATACCAAGCAAGATCAAATAAATCTAATTGGTCAGCATAAGCTATCTGTTGGACAAGCGACTTACGGTCTAGAGTATTTAGATCAAAGCTTAGACACCACAGCTTCTGGATATGATATCGATGGTCGTGATGTAACGAGTGCATTTTTAGGTTATGTATTAGCGAATAGTAAATATGATGCCCAAGCTAATTTGCGTTTTGATGATAACTCCCAATATGGTGATGAGACGACCTACAACTTGGGCGGAGCTTATCATATAAACCCAAATTTACGCGTTGGCACCAGTTATGCCAAAGGTTTTCGGGCGCCTGACTTTAATGACCTCTATTCACCGTTTGGTGGTAACCCTGATCTAAAAGCTGAAACTAGTGATAACTATGAGGCTTTTGTTGAATACGATACATTATTGCAATCGACACGGTTAACAGGGTATCGCAACAAGGTTGATGATTTAATTGTCTCTTTTGCACCTGATTATACTTCAAACAACATAAATGAAGCTGATATTGAAGGGGTGACGTTAATTACAGATTGGACTATTAATAATTACCTGTTCGGCGGTAGCTATGATTATCAGCAAGCTAAAGACGATAGTGACTACGCTGGTAAGGTTGATTTTGGAGGAAACGCTATCAACTTCAATGGTAACTTTTTAGCCATTCGTCCTGAGCACAAAGGGCTTGTATATGTAGGCTATAGCTTGCCAAGCCTTGATGTGCGTGCAGAGTATGAGTATACCGATGACTACTACAGTAATGTTGAAAACTCAGATGCGCAGCGCGTAGACGGTTTTGGCTTACTTAATATTAGTGGCAACTATAAGCTGAACGATAGACTCACTATGACCGCACGCTTGAACAATGTCACCAACAAAAAGTATGTGACACTACCTGGGTTTAATACTGACGGCACTAATTTCTTTACCTCCTTAACCTATAACTGGTTCTAGACAAAAATTTCAACTTACCTATTTGAAGTTTTCGCTCAAACCAACGCAACTTACAAGTCAAAGGTTTTTCTTAAGTTATATAGGACAATAGGTGACAACAGCGCGCTCATCTATTACAATAATGACCTCCGAGAGGTGTTGCACCGCAGCTCAAATAAGCTGTGTTAGGCTCGGCAACGTGGTACAGACTTTACAACGTCTGTGCTACGTGCAAATAACGGCACCTGCGTTTTTATTCTTTTTATCTATTCACTGATAGGAGCATATTATGGACGCAGTGTCTAACACCCCATCTGCCCATACGATCGACCCCTCTTTTACTGACTACAAAGTCGCTGATATCAGCCTTGCTGATTATGGCCGCCGCGAGATCACTCTAGCTGAAGCTGAGATGCCAGCCCTAATGGGTTTACGTCGTCGCTACCAAGATGATCAACCGCTTAAAGGTGCCAAAATCGCCGGCTGTATTCACATGACCATTCAGACTGCCGTACTTATCGAGACGCTAACCGCGCTCGGCGCTGAGGTACGTTGGACCTCGTGTAACATCTTCTCAACTCAAGATCATGCTGCTGCGGCTATTGCTGCTGCTGGTATTCCTGTATTCGCTTGGAAAGGCGAGACTGACGAAGAGTATGAGTGGTGTTTGCGTCAGCAAGTCCATGTCGGCGGCGAAGAGACAGGTCAGCTGTGGGATGCCAACTTAATCTTAGATGATGGCGGCGATTTAACCGCATTGATTCATAATGATTACCCGCAAATGCTTGACGCTATGCATGGTATCTCTGAGGAGACTACCACAGGTGTGCATCGCTTGATTGAGATGTTAAACGCGGGCACGCTCAAAGTCCCTGCAATCAATGTCAATGACGCGGTGACTAAGTCTAAAAATGATAACAAATACGGCTGCCGTCATAGCTTAAATGACGCCATTAAGCGCGGTACTGATATGTTCCTAGCGGGTCGCCGCGCCCTCGTTATCGGTTATGGTGATGTCGGTAAGGGTTCAGCACAAAGTCTGCGTCAAGAAGGGATGATTGTACGCGTCTCAGAAGTCGACCCTATCTGTGCTATGCAGGCATGCATGGATGGTTATGAAGTACTCTCTCCATATATCGATGGCGACAATACAGGTGGCGCTGATAGCATCAATACCCAGCTATTACAAGATACTGATATGATCGTCACTACGACGGGCAACTACCACGTTTGTGATAAGCATATGTTAGCAGCGCTCAAATCTGGCGCTGTGGTCTGTAATATTGGTCATTTCGATACCGAGATTGATACGCAGTTTATGCGTGACAACTGGCGCTGGAGTGAAGTCAAGCCGCAAGTTCATCAAATCTTCCGCTCTGATGATCCTAACGACTATTTGATTTTGCTTGCTGAGGGTCGCCTAGTCAATCTAGGTAATGCTACCGGTCACCCATCGCGGGTAATGGATGGCTCATTTGCTAACCAAGTACTCGCGCAAATGTATCTGTTCGATGAAAAGTTCGCTGAGCTACCAGTTGATGAGCGCTTTGATAACTTATATGTCAAAGTACTGCCAAAGAAGCTGGACGAAGAAGTCGCCGCTGCTATGGTCGCAGGCTTCAATGGTACGTTGACTAAGCTGACAGATAAGCAAGCTGAGTACCTAGGCGTGCCAGTAGAAGGTCCGTTTAAGCCTGACGCTTACAAATACTAAGAGGAGCTAATAGTGAGTAAGCCTGCTTTTTCCTTTGAGTTCTTCCCTGCCAAAACTGAGCTGGGACATGAAAAGCTACTTAGTACCTATGATGAGCTAAACAAATTGTCACCGAGCTATTTTTCGGTAACATATGGCGCGGGCGGCTCTACCCGTAGTCGCACTTTAGACATCGTACAAGCGCTATGCGCGCGCGGCGATACTGATATTGCTCCGCACATGTCTTGTATTGGCGATGACAAAATTGAGATTGCAGAGTTGCTCGATCACTACAAAAGCTTGGGGATTAATCGCCTAGTTGCGCTTCGTGGCGATCTGCCCTCAGGTCAGGTCGGTATGGGCGAGCTGCCTTTTGCACTGGACTTAGTCAAGTTCATCCGTGAGTACTCAGGTGATCACTTCCGTATTGAGGTGGCCGCTTATCCTGAGATGCACCCGCAAGCGCGCAGCTTTGACTTTGATGTTGACAACTTGGTCAAAAAGTACCAAGCAGGTGCCGATGCTTCGATTACGCAATTCTTTTATAACGCCGATAGCTATCTGTATTTGCGTGATACGTTAGAGAAGCGCGGTATTGATACTAATGCTCAGCCCTTGGTCGCCGGTATTATGCCGATTACCAACTCTAGCAATTTGATTCGCTTCGCCGATAGCTGCGGCGCTGATATTCCGCGCTATGTCCGTAAGCAGCTTGCGGACTTTGGTGATGATCGCAAAGCGATTCGTGAGTTTGGCTATGATGTGGTTCATCGTCTTTGTGAGCGTTTGATCTTAGAGGGCGTACCTGCCATGCATTTTTATAGCATGAACAAGGTTGAGCCAAACAAGCGCTTGGTTGAGTCATTGGGCCTTGTGACATCTGCCACTGCCTAATTAAGTATTACTCTTATTTTATTATTGAACTGGTACTCTTATGAGTGCCAGTTTTTTGTTCTTAGACACGTTTATTATTTATTAACATTTAAGTAAAAGACGTTCCACCTAGTAGCTGCAACAAATAGTAGCTGTAACAAATAGTAGCTGCAACAAAATTCGACTGATGGGTTGTCTGCTGGCTTTACTCATTTGAGCTATATTCTGCTACTATCACAATAGTCATTTATGTAATAAGGATAGCCCATAGTGCGACGTTTTTTTTATGCCGTAAATCATGAAGATGATGATAACAAGCTTAGCGATTTATCTATGGGCCAAAGCTTGGTACTTACCGAGAGCATCACTCATCATTGGTGCAAAGTTTTGCGCGCTAGTGTCGGCGAAAAAGGCGTTGTTTTCGATGGTTTCGGCGGTGAGTATCAAGTAGAGCTGTCAGCTATTAGCAAAAAGCAAGCTACAGCAACTTTGTTATCTCATAGGCCAACAGATCGCACTGCTGATATAATTAGCAAAGTTGCACTGGTCATGAGTCGCGGCGATCGTATGGACTATGCGATTCAAAAAGCGACTGAACTTGGCGTCACTGCGGTTCAATTGCTAAGTAGTCATCATGGTGAGGTCACGCTCAAACCTGCACAAGTGGACAAAAAGTTGGCGCATTGGCAACAAATCGCTATCGCAGCTTGCGAACAATGCGGTCTTAATCGCCCTCCTTTGATACTTGCACCTATGACTATTAATGATTGGCTCACCCAATCGCTTGGTACCCACTCACCCCTTGAGACTAGTGTTCGCACAACTGTAAGCCCTACTGTCTCTGCGCTTAGTCAAGATCCATATTATCATATCCTAAATCGTCCAGCTGATATCAGCTTGCAATTAAGCGTGCCAGCTGCAGGTCAGCCTACCACGCCCACGACGCTTTCAAACGTTCTTGTGCAAGAGCGAGCCTATATAGAATTATTAATAGGGCCTGAAGGCGGCCTAAGTCCAAATGAGATATCACAAGCGAGCGATGCAGGTTTCTATTCTTGGCAAATAGGGTGTCGTATACTACGTACTGAAACAGCGCCTGTCGTTGCGTTGGCAACGCTACAAGCAATGAGACAGAGCCTGATTGATCTATAACCTAACTTGCCATTCATTTGATATATAAAAGTAATAATACAATAACTTTATATTCATTTTTTGATATATAATTGATTTATTAAACTTATCATTACTATTATTATTAGTTATACTAACTACAGTTTTATACATTTGTCGTCTTTATTTATTTGGGCACCTCATGGATCCTTTCGTACCACTATCCTCTTCAGACAAACAACAATTGCTCTTGCAGTCTTATGAGCAATTTGACGAAGCAGTATCTATTTTAGATGCAGATCTTCGCTATTTATCCGTCAATTCGGCTTATGAGAAGATGATGGGCTACGCTGAAAAGCTCCTGATTGGTCGTCCTTTAGGTATTTATACGTCAAATTTTTTGAGTGACGAAGAAAGAGAATTACTCAGTAGCATACGTAAACGCCTCAAGAGAAAAGGGTTTTATGAAAATGAATTTTCTATGCCCAACCGTTTTGATGACATAATTGAGTGTCATATCACCTACCGCAGAGTCTGTGTTGGAGAGACGGTCTACTACATAGGAATTATTCGAAATATACTGCCTATAGTCACCCAAAAAAATCACGTTACTCACCTGCTTAATTACAATCAATTGACCAATCTTCCCAATCGCAAAGTGTTTTTGAGTGAAACTAGTGAACTGCTCATAGATAGCTATCAAGAGGTTGTTGTCGTACGTATCAATATTGACCGCTACCGAATGCTGGCTAACACATTAGGCCCTAGCGGTATAGACACGCTAATCAAAGATTTTGTGACTCGAGTTGAGGCGCTTGAGCTGAAAAACCTCTATATTTTTTCACATTTTGGCGGGGATGATTTTGCGCTTTTATTTGAGTATGCTGATGCTCAAATGGTACGTAATGAGCTTGATATCTTGATGCAAATGTGTGAGCGCCCTTTTGTCATCGCTGATGATAACGACAAAAAAGTTTCTATCTATTGTCATATCTCAGTTGGAGTCAGTTATTTTCCAGAGCATGGTCATCAGCTTAATGATCTGCTCATTAAGGCTGAAAAGGCGCTACAGTATACCAAACAAAACGGCGGCGATGATATTAGCTGGTACGACTGCACGATCAATAATGCCACTGCCGATAGCTTACAGCTTGAGTCTGAGCTGCGCTTAGCTATCGAGAATAGCGAGCTTGTGCCTTTTTATCAGCCCAAAGTTGATCTAAACACAGGGTTTATTATCGGTTTTGAGGCACTAGTACGCTGGCAACATCCAGTACGCGGGTTACTCAAACCTTTTGAATTTATGGACGCTATTGTCACCTACAAGCTATCGTTTGAGCTGTTTTGTCAGATGATGACCCAAATTACAAAACAGCTCTCCAAATGGCGAAAACTGGGTTTCTCTCATCACGTTAGTGTCAACGCAGACGTAGCCGAGTTCGCTCATCCTTATTTTTTTTCGACGATAAGTCGGCTTATTACTGATAACGATATCGAGCCTAATCAGCTCCATATCGAGATGACTGAATCGTCCTTGATACAGCGTCACGCTAACGTACAAAGCCAGCTTAAAGCCCTCAAAAACATAGGTGTCTGCTTGGCGCTTGATGACTTTGGTACCGGTTACGCTTCTTTGAGTTACTTACAAGAATATCCTTTTGATTTTCTTAAAATAGACAAGTGCTTCGTTGGCAAGATAGATACGGATACCACGCAGCGCGCAATCGTCAAAGCGATCTTGGACTTGAGCTTGGCACTAGATATGCAAGTTATCGCAGAAGGGGTTGAGACCCAAAGCCAGCGCGATTTATTAGCAAAAATGGGCTGCAAATACGCTCAAGGCTACTGGTTTGGCAAGGCGGTATCAGCGAGTATGGCAACCAAAATACTCACCCATCAACGCCTTGGAAGATAACGTCACAGCTGCAGTAATATGACGTTTATAGTCACAGTCTGGGCTCCTTTTTTCTTTTTATAGCCGCCAGTCACTCTTTAGTTTGGCTTAAATTGTTGATGCAAGATAGGTTGATGACTTATGAGTCTTATGACCAAACTTGTATAATTCTCTCTGAGCGCCTATCTTTTAGATCAAGCCTATCAATACTGTAGTTATATCTAAGCCTAGTCGATATCTTGGATTTAGAATGTCCACTTATGGTTATGGCAGACAAGTATTCATTGTCTATATATACATAGCTACCTAAGTATGCTCTTTTACTGCCCGTCACATCTAAACAAAGGACACAATATATGCAATACAAAGCGCCCCTACGTGATATGAAATTTGTCATGCATGAGCTTTTAGACAGTACCGCTCATTATCAAAAGCTTGGTGAGTACGCCCATATCGAAGCAGATATAGTAGATAGCTATCTAGAAACGGCTGCAAGCTTTGCTGAAAACGAGTTGTCACCTCTTAACCAAAGCGGTGATGCTGAAGGCTGTCATTTTGAAGATGGTCAAGTCACCACGCCAAAAGGTTTTAAAGAAGCTTACAAGCAGTATTGTGAGCTTGGCTTTACCTCTTTGACTGCAGAAGAAGAGTTCGGCGGTCAAAACATGCCTATGTCACTAAATTCAGCGATTTCTGAGTTTATGGGTACGGCTAACTGGTCATTTGGTATGTATCCTGGGTTATCTGAGGGCTGCGTAGCAACGCTTGAGCATCATGGTACCGACGCGCAAAAGAGTAAATATTTGCCAAAATTGGTATCGGGCGAATGGACAGGCGTTATGTGTTTGACTGAGCCTCAGTGCGGCTCAGATCTCAACTTAGTACGCACCAAAGCTGAACCTAACGATGATGGTAGCTACAACATCAAAGGTAGCAAGATTTGGATCTCAGCCGGTGAGCATGATATGTCTGAGAATATCGTCCATATCGTTCTAGCCCGCCTGCCAAACGCTCCAGAGGGTACCAAAGGTTTATCATTGTTTGTGGTGTCCAAATTTATGGTCAATGATGATCAAAGCTTGGGCGAGCGCAACGCGGTCTCTTGTGGTTCAATTGAACACAAGATGGGTATCAAAGCTTCAGCGACTTGCGTGATGAACTATGATGGCGCTACTGGTTGGTTGATTGGTGAAGAAAACCGTGGTCTAAACGCGATGTTTACCTTTATGAACGTTGCCCGTATCGGTACGGCGATCCAAGGCGTCACCGCCGCGCAGTTTGCTTTTCAAGGCGGCTTAGCCTTTGCAACTGATCGCTTGGCGTTTCGCTCATTAAGCGGTGCCAAAGCGCCTGAAAAACCTGCTGACCCTATCATTGTCCATCCAGCGGTTCGTGACATGATTCTGACGACCAAAGCCTTTGCAGAAGGTGGTCGTGCGCTCATCGGTTATATGTCTCAGTTCGCGGACATCGTAGCCAAAGGCGAAGGCGAAGAACAAGACTACGCTAACCAAATGCTGTCATTACTGACTCCTATCGGCAAAGCCTTCTTGACCGAGACAGGTCTAGAGGCGGCAGGCCATGGCGTACAAGTCATGGGCGGTAGTGGATTTTGTACTGAATATGGTCTTGAGCAAAACGTACGTGACTCTACGATCTCTACGATCTATGAAGGGACGACGCAGATTCAGTCGCTTGATTTGATTGGCCGTAAAGTACTTGCTTCAAAGGGTAAGCTGCTAGCAAACTTTATCAAAGTGATTCAAGATTTTTGTGACGCCAACAAAGACAATGCTGATATGACGCAGTTCATCAAGCCACTTGAGCAACACATCGCACAGTGGAGCGAGCTGACGACTGAGATTGGCAAACAAGCAGAACAGAACCCTGAAGCCGTTGGCGCAGCAGCTGTAGATTACATGTACTTTAGCGGTTATGTGACTCAGGCCTATCTATGGGCACGTATGGCGCTTATCGGTCTCAACGAGATCGCAAATGGCAATAGTGAAAAAGCGTTCTATGATGCCAAAGTTAAAACTGCTCAGTTCTACTTCACCAAATTATTACCGCGTACTGCAACTTACGCTCAGCGTATCGCTACCGGTAGCGAGCCATACATGAGCATGGATGTTGAGCAGTTCTCGTTTTAATTAATACAAAGGGATTAACTTAAAATCTTGAATGATAGTCTTATGATCGGCAATCTACAGGGGTAGGTTGCCGATTTTTTATGTCTGTTATTTATTACATAAAACCCTGATATATACTCCATATGGATGGTATTTGGAGTATAATACTGATATTCAGTAGCATTGAGCTTAGGAGAATCTGATGGCAAGCAAGACCACACCCCCTATCCGCGCCAAAGCAGGCGAGACAGAAAAAGTCACTATCAATTTAGGTTATGTCGATCTGGGACAAGTTGACTTGATGGTACAAGAAGGCTTTTATTCTAATCGTACGGACTTTATTCGTACCGCGATACGTAATCAGCTCAGTACCCATGCAGATGTAGTACGCCAGACAATCGCGCGCAAAACTTTGGAACTAGGCCTACGTCATTACACTCGCGCAGATCTTGAAGTCGTGCAAAAGCGCAATGAGAAACTCGATATTCAAGTACTTGGCCTTGCAACCATCGCCGCTGATGTCTCGCCTGAGCTGGCGGAGGCGACTATCGAGAGTATTACCGTACTTGGCGTACTACAAGCCAGCCCTGAGATCAAAGCAATACTTGCAGGCAAAATGGTCTAAACCCTTGTCTTTAGATACTTGCTCTTTAAACACCTAAGCTTCAAACACTTGTCTTTAAGTACTTGCTCTTCAAATCTCTAGACTGTGAACGCTTGTGCTAAATACTTATATAAACCAATAATCAATAACAGGACATAACTGATGAAGATACCAAAATTTAATACAGCGCCGCCGCACCTCAAAGAGGCTATGGCCCTGATAAAGTCAGGCCGACTAAAAGAAGCGACTGTTGCTATTCAAAATAATTTAAATAGTAATGGCCCTAGCAACTCTGTCAATACTCACACTGATGACAACAGTACAGCTATGAGGGACGTTACACCAAATGAGTCAACACCTAGAATTACTGCTTCAAATCCATCAGTGCCTAAAGACTTAGCCTCTAATACTCACTCAACTCAAAATGAAAATGCTACACCTGAGACAAACGATACGACTAAAGCAAAAGATACCTTGTCTGAAAAACTGCAAAGCCTAACCGATAAAATGAAAGACTTTAAGATAGATTTGCCGTCAGCTTTAAACCTACCTGGTATGGGCGCAGGCGCGACTACGCATAGTGAGCCGCCTATTGCAGAAAATGCTAAGTTTATCAAAGGCGTGTTTACCTCATCACAGGGTAATCATAACTACCGTCTCTATATTCCCTCAAACTATGATGAAGCGTTGACGCAAGGCTCAAAATTACCGCTGGTCGTCATGCTGCATGGCTGTACGCAGTCACCAGAGGACTTTGCCACAGGTACACGTATGAACGAGTTGGCAGAGACGCATCAAAGCCTAGTTTTATATCCGTCTCAGCCAGCGAGCGCCAACTTAAATCGCTGCTGGAATTGGTTCAATAAAAGCGATCAACAGCGTGATCAAGGTGAGCCTGCATGGCTGTCTGCGCTCACTGAATCCATTACTAAAGAGTACGCTGTTGACGCTGGCCGAGTATATGTGGCAGGACTATCCGCCGGCGCTGCTATGGCAGTGATTATGGCACAGACTTATCCTGAGCTATACGCTGCAGTTGGCGTACACTCGGGCCTAGCTTATCAGAGCGCAAGTAATATGCCCTCAGCTATGATGGCAATGCGTAAAGGCGCAGATGCAGCGATAACAGAATCCAATACCAGCACAAATTATGTGCCTATGATCGTATTTCATGGTGATCAAGATCATACGGTAAGCGTGCGCAACGGCGGGCAGGTCTTTGAGCAAGCAAAACAGCGCTTGCAAGCACAAAAGAGTAATCTACAAACCCAGCAGCAGCAAAAAAGCTCAGAGCAAGGCACTCGTAGTACGCAGATACAAATATGTGATGATAAAGGACTGAGCTTACTTGAGTATTGGAAAATACATGGCGCGTCTCATAGCTGGGCGGGTGGTAGTCATGCCGGCTCCTATACTGACCCCAATGGTCCTGATGCCTCAAAAGAGATGATGCGGTTTTTCTTAAACCACACAAATAAAAGTTACTTTAAATAAGCGGCTCTCAGATACGTTCTAACATAGCCGCTTTATCTCAGCTCGTTTATACTTATGATAACTGCACTCATTTATCAAGATTTAGACATCTCGTTATTCTAAACAATACAAGAGCTATCGACAACTTTTGGTGCACACACGATTCACGAAGAGATACACAATTTAATAGGTTAATTTGCTAAACTTTATCTATTGATTGTTAAAGTGAAGTCAACAACACACTGGCGCGCTTTATCCTCATTATCATTTACTCATACCACTCAAAGGAATGTTTATGTCTGTTTATAATGCCCCGCTTAACGATATGCGCTTCATCCTAACGGATGTATTCAAAGCCCATGAATTTTGGCAAAGTAACGACAGTTTAGCTCATGTTGACATGGAAACGGTCGATATGATTTTAGAAGAGATGGCAAAATTGTCCAAAAACGTCCTACTACCGATCAACCGTAGTGGCGATGAAGAAGGCGCGACTTTTGAAGGCGATGGCGTGGTCACGACTCCTTCAGGCTTTAAGGATGCTTATAGCCAATATGCTGAATCAGGTTGGGTTGGGTTGAGCGGTAATCCTGAGTACGGCGGTCAAGGCTTTCCAAAGATGGTCACGATGCTGACCGAAGAGATGATCTTTACTGCAAATCAATCTTTTGCCCTCTACCCCAACCTTACTGTTGGCGCAACCCTCTGCTTAAATGCGGCGGCGTCTGATGAGCTAAAAGAGACTTATCTTGAGAAGATGTATGCCGGTGAGTGGTCAGGTACGATGTGTCTAACTGAACCACATGCGGGTACTGACTTGGGTATTATTAAGACCAAAGCGGTACCTAATGATGACGGTAGCTATAGTATTTCAGGTACCAAAATCTTTATCACTGGTGGTGAGCACGACTTAACAGACAATATTATCCATTTAGTGCTCGCCAAAACACCTGATGCCCCTGAAGGTTCTAAAGGTATCTCATTGTTCGTTGTGCCTAAGTTTTTGGTTAACGAAGATGGTAGCTTAGGCGCACGCAATACATTAGCAGTTGGCTCTATCGAGCACAAAATGGGTATCAAGGCCTCAGCGACTTGTGTTATGAATTTTGATAGCGCTAAGGGCTGGATGGTTGGTGCTGAAAATACAGGCCTATCCTCAATGTTCATTATGATGAACTATGAGCGTGTAACCATGGGTCTGCAAGGTTTGGGCGGCTCTGAGCTTGCTTATCAAAACGCAGCTATTTATGCCAATGACCGTGGTCAAGGTCGTAGTGATACGCAACTGCAAAGCCCTGAAAAGCCTGCTGATGCCATCATTCATCATGCCGACGTGCGCCGTATGCTATTGAATGCAAAAGCTAACTCTGAAGCCTCACGCTGTTTTGCGATGTATGTCGCCAAAAACTTAGATGCTGAAAAGTTCAGTACTGACCCTGAGGTTGCAAAAGCGGCAGCTTCACGTGTTGCGCTATTGACCCCTGTCGCCAAGGCCTTTTTGACGGATAAAGCGCTTGAGGCAACTATTGATTGTCAGCAAGTCTTTGGTGGTCATGGTTATGTGCGCGAATGGGGTATGGAGCAGATCGTTCGTGATACCCGTATCGCTCAGATTTACGAAGGTACCAACGGTATTCAAGCGCTTGATTTATTAGGCCGTAAAGTTGCGCGCAATAACGGTAAATATATTACCCATTTCTTGGGTGAGATTCGTGACTTTGTCGGTAACATGCAAGCGGATCACGCGGTTAAGCAAGCGACATTAGACGCCGCTGATAAGATCGAAGGTCTAACGCAAACCGTACTAGCCAACATTGGCGTACGCAAAAGTGAGATCAATGGCTGTGCGGTCGATTATATGCACGCCTTTGGTTACCTGTGCTACTCGTACATGTTCGCTATGATGGTTGAAGCTGCTGATGGGCGTGAAGGTGAGTTTTATACTAATAAAGCTAAGCTGGCTGATTATTTCGTTGGTCGCATTTTGCCGCGTATCGATGCTCATGCACAAATGGTCGAAGCAGGTAGTGATCCGATGATGAATTTTGATTTAGACTACTTCAATGTAGCAACGAGCTAGTCTTAGTCACAGTCACAGTCATAGGTAGAAAACTATACTACACAAAAGGACAGTTTTTATAACTGTCCTTTTTTGCCTCTAACTTTTTTTAGAAAATTATTTGCTAACAAAATAATGCAATTTAACTGCTAACTTCGCACTAAAATAGCGTCATCATACCTACTCTACATCCAAACAACTATTAATCTAATAAAGGGTTCGACGTGCCTGAGATCAAACGCATTTTGCAGCAGATTACCGCTTTAAGTGATGTGCCTGAGCCCTCTGTTCTCAAGCGCTTGATTGATGAGCTGCGCGTGACTGACAAAGAACCTGCACTTGCCAATCAAAACATACAAGCGCTCATAGATATCTTGGAGCTGCATCCAGAATATGGCGATGGTCTTGCCAGTTTTGTACTCAAACTCATTATCGAATATCGTCAAATTGCGCTGTATACTGATACAGGAATCATGTCAGATCAGGGCTTTTTTAGTAGTTTTAGACGCTTAGTGGGTCATAGGTTTTTACCTATATTGCCACAAGATGATTCTGTCGTTGAGCTGGTCGGCTATCTGTTTGATAAGCGTACCGATGAGCGCTGGCTTGCCAATATTGACAGAGATAAATGGGATAGGCTTGTTGAGCTCCTCAAAGTCAAAGATAATCATCTTGACCTGGTTGCTACAGCAAAAAACAGTATTTTGAACGCTATTATCATTCTATCCTACCGCGTTAGCGGTATCGGTCTGCATCCAGATCTGATGGAAGCGTATCCGCAGATTTTGAACTATTCAGCGTCGTTTGTCGCGCAAAATCAAGAAGCGGTATTATTCGTCAATCAATACCGTCAAGCGCATGAGCTTGATACTTTGACTGACATCATCCCTGAAAAGGCCGTTGATCCTGCGCCCCTACTCGTCATGCTAGAGCAGTGTGAGGACATAGTTGCGACTATACGCAAGCGTATCTACAAGACAGGTATCTCCATTCGCTTGACCAATATGATGCTGCGTTTGGATCAGAGCTTAGAGCGTATTCGTATTTTGACAGAGCTGGTCACTAACGATCGCAAAAAACGCGATCAGGCCATTATCAACCTTATCCAAACGATTATTACTACGGCTAATCGGCGTTATAGTATCGGCTACTTGATTGATAATAATACCAAGCTACTCTCGCGAAAAGTCACCGAAAATGCCAGCCGCGTCGGTGAGCATTATATCAGCACTGATAAAGCGGGCTACCGTAAGATGTTTAAAAAGGCCTCTATCGGCGGCTTTATCATCGCTTTTATGGCGACACTGAAGATTTTGGCATATCACTTGGCTCTTGCGCCCATGGGACGCGCCTTTATCAATAGTATGATTTATGGATTGGGTTTTGTCTTTATTCACATCGTTCATGGGACGGTTGCGACCAAACAACCCGCGATGACGGCGGCGGCAATTGCTTCAACTATCTCGGACGGCTCTGGTAAAAAGTCACATCAGTTGACCAAATTATCAGAGCTAGTCGTTGATATTTTGCGCACTCAATTTGTAGCGATTATGGGTAACGTTATGCTTGCGATACCGGTGGCGCTTGTCATCTCATTTGCCTGGTTGCAATATACAGGCGCACCTATGATAGATGCGATTAAAGCTGAGCACTTGCTTCATGACCTTGACCCCTTTCGCTCCCTTGCTCTACCTCACGCAGCCATCGCTGGGGTTTATCTGTTCTTATCAGGGCTTATTGCAGGCTACTACGATAATTTGGCGGTCTACAATAATATTGGCGCGCGTATCAAGCGTCATCGCGGTCTACAATATATAATGCCAAAGACTTGGCTAAACCGTTTAGGCGGTTTTGTAGAAGCCAACTTAGGCGCTATTATGGGCAACTTTATCTTTGGCGTATTCTTAGGTAGTACCGCCACTATCGGTTATCTATTTGGTTTGCCTTTAGATATTCGTCATATTGCCTTTGCCTCAGCGAACTTTGCCCATGGTATATTTAACGTTTCAGCCGATGACATCAGCTGGAGCGTTATATTACTATCTATACTCGGCGTGGCGCTTATCGGCATTGTTAACCTGATGGTGAGCTTTTCACTCGCGCTGCTGGTAGCGCTACGCTCAAAAGAGGTGCGCTTTTTTGAATGGGGTCGCCTCACCAAACTTATCTTTGGACATGTTATCAGTCACCCCTCAGACTTTTTTTGGCCACGGCAAAAGCCTATGAAATATGCGCGTATCGATAGTCAAGGTCATATGATATTTGAGGATATGTCAGGGCAAAATGGCGGCAAGCCCTTACCGAGCAACTATGTGATTAGGCGTTTATCAGATGTCAAAATACTTCCCAAGTCTATAAAAGTCGCTAGTAAAGACAAGGCGGCGATGACTGATATCAATTATGACGCTCAAGCACAAGAAGGGACCGCTAATACTAGTGAAGTATGGACTGCGCGTACGACCAATATAAATACGTCTCCCAAAAAAATCGTCGATCTCGATGATGGCTTAGTCGATGAGGAATTAGGTAGCGTTCCTTATACTGATGATATTCAATATGACAAACAAACTAAAACGTTGAAAGGGGCGCAAAATGATGACAACGAGGCGTTAGCTGATCCCAAAGTCCCATTACCTAAACCTAAAAAACCACCTAAATTGCCACAGTAGCCTTGTATCGGTAGCTGTATAAGCTAGTGATATATAAAAAGGTCTGATGCTAAGCGATTAAGTACTTAGCTACCAGACCTTTTTTTGTAGATTTATGAGTTGTTATGGTGCTGGACAATTAGCGCTTGAACGTATCACCTGAGCGTCACTTAGACGATAGGCAAGCAAAGCATTACCCCAGACGCAGCCGCCATCCAATGCCCGTGCGTGCGGCAAATCGACCTCACCCCTTAGCGCCGCCCAATGCCCAAACAATATTTTGTGCGTACGAGGAGCTTGCCAATCAAACCACGGAGCAAAACCCTCTGGCATTGACTCACCTAGGCTGGCGGTAAAGCTAAATTCCAGCGTGCCATCCTTCTTACACAATCGCATGCGCGTAAAGTAATTGGCAATCGCGCGCATCTTGGTAAAGCCGTGGATATCTGCATGCCAGTCATCGGCACTTTTGCTATATAAATGCGGTAGTAGTCGATCTAATTGATTAAGACTACTTTGCAGTTGAGCCTCTAACTGTTTGGCATAGCCAGCTGCTGTCTCAATACTCCAGTGCGGCGGTATGCCCGCGTGTACAAGGACCGTTTGCTCGTCTGGATACAGTAAAATCGGCTGATGACGTAACCATTCTAGCAATTCATCGCAGTCGTCGGCTTTAAAAATAGGCGCAGTTTTGTCCTTTTTCTTAAGCCGCGCGGCGCCGCGCCAAACAGCAATCAGATTGATATCGTGATTGCCAAGTACCGTTGCCGCAGCGCCCTGCTCACATAGTGATTTAACATATCGTAGCGTATTTAGCGAGTCTTCACCGCGTGCGACCAAATCCCCTGCAAACCATAATTTGTCTTGCTTAGGATCAAAATCTAACTTATCAATTAATTGTAAGAACGCGGCGTGGCAACCCTGCAAGTCACCGATGACATACTGATGGCGAAAACTCATAACGCTTTACTAGTCCTATCTGATATTTTAATTTTTAAACTTCAGCGCGCTGAGCTTGATTGCTCAAATTAACAAAGTCGCTGACACTGAGCGTTTCAGGGCGCGCTTGTGGATCGATACCACACTGTGCAAAATCGTCTTCGCTCAACGTCGGTAGCAGCGTTGACTTTTTAAAAATAGCACGCAAAGTCTTGCGGCGATGATTAAAAGTCTCGCGCACCACAATGGCGAAATAACCCTCATCCTCTGCGACCACAGGCTTGACCACATGAGGCGTCAAGCGAAACACGGCGCTGGTGACTTTAGGCGGCGGATTAAAAGCGCCGCGCGGTACTGTCAGTAGATAGTCCGTCTCGCAGTGATATTGCATAATGACCGATAATCGTCCATAAGTCTTACTCCCGACATCAGCAGTGATACGCTCAACCACTTCTTTTTGCAGCATAAAATGCATATCTTGAATCACATCAGCAAAATCTAATAAATGAAACAATATGGGCGTAGATATATTATAAGGCAAATTACCTACTACCCGCAGCTGACCGCGCTCTTGATTATACAATTCGCGGTAGTCAACATGCATGGCATTGGCTTTGATAATGGTAAAGTTGGGATGACTGTTGGCCCCAATTCGAATACGTAAGCTGTCTGCTAGATCACGGTCTAACTCAACTACCGTCATAGCATTAACCTCCGCAAGTAGCGGCTCAGTCAGTGCACCCATACCAGGACCAATTTCAACCAAATTATCATCGCGCTCTAAACGAATGCTATCGACGATTTGACGAATAATACTACCATCGTGCAAAAAGTTTTGACCAAAACGCTTACGCGGCTGATGCTTAGCGCCTCGCAAGTTGGCGTTGAGTGACTGAACATCAAAGGTATTTTTAGACATATAAACTTCTTAATAAGCAGAGTAACAAACAAATTATGCAACTATGAATACCGCCGTATTGCGGTAAAAAGCATTTTGGATTATAGCATAGCTCACAGGCAGTAATTTTACAGCATGCATTGTATTGCTAAGACTAGAGCGTTTAAAACTACTCTATAAGTGATTTGTTCGCCATCTCATTTGCCATCATTAGCGCCTGATACAGGCTAGTTGCACTAGCGCCGCCGCGACCTGCTAGATCAAGCGCCGTACCATGATCGACAGAGGTGCGAATATAAGGCAGACCTAGCGTTAGATTCACGGTATCACCAAAGCCGTGTGATTTTAGCACTGGCAAGCCCTGATCGTGATACATGGCAATGACCGCGTCGCAGTTGGCTAGATGCCTTGGGGTAAATAGCGTGTCTGCTGGCATCGCCTCGCTGATATTAACGCCTTTAAAGATAAACTCTTGCAAGACAGGATTGATAATATCACGCTCCTCAAGCCCCAAATGACCGCCCTCGCCAGCGTGTGGATTGAGACCGCAAACTAAGATAAGCGGCGCATCCAGTCCAAACTTAGTACGCATATCATCAATGACGATCTGTACCGTTTGTCTTACATTGTCTTGAGTAATAGCGGCAGGGACATCTCTTAGTGCTAAATGAGTCGTCACAAGAGCGACTTTCATGGCAGGATTGGCGAGCATCATGACGACTTTGTCACAGCCACTTTGTTGCATAAAAAATTCAGTATGACCGCTAAACATCGTGCCATCCAATAGCTTGATATCTGCATCAATCAAAGCAGACTTTTGCAGCGGTCCTGTGACGATAGCAGCGATGCTCTTGTCTGTTGCAAGGGTGTGCGCAAGCTGTAACTGCTGAGCGACCATAGCTGCGTTCTTAGTCTCGATGTAACCGGCGACGACAGGCTTAGCGCAAGGCGTGTTCAATAATAAAAATGCGTCATCTGCCAAGTCTATATGACTTACCTCATTATTAAGAGATGCCTCAATAGTTTGCCATTTTGGAGCGTTTTTGATTACGCCAGCTGACACTAGATCAGCAGCGCGCGCTTGCATTGCTGCTTTATCAGCTGTGACCCAAATCGGCCTTGCAAAGTCTTGCAATTGACCTTGGGCGGCTAGTAGTAGTACAACGTCCATCCCTATACCTGCAGGCTCGCCTGTCGTTATAAGTAGCGGTTTTTTTGTCATAGTGTTCTATTCCCATTATTATAAGTATCTGATTTTATTTGTATTTTAATATCATTATTTGAGTTGTCTTTTTATAGTGAATAACTGCTTTGTAAAGATAATTTTTTATCTTAACTCTAAAGAGGGGTGATAATGTGCTAGACTTTCGCATTTAATTGTAGCATTAATTACTCACTTATTAAGACAGGATATCGCGCCCTAATCACAGAGTTTATTCCGATAAAAAGACATCCATTTTAAAAACAAAAACTAGGCACTCATGGCAGACACCGAAAAAACCGACGACTTACTCAATCAAACGCCGCCGCATAATATCGATATCGAAAAGGCGCTGCTTGCCTCTTTAATGAGCATTGAAGAGGCGTACGAAAAAATCGCTGATATCGTCACCAAAGATGACTTTTATGCAGGGAGGCATCAACATATCTTTGCAGGTATTGCGCATCTAGCAGCAGTCAATGAGCCGTATGACACCGTAATGGTGCATGACTGGCTTGAGGCGCAAAAGCTACTCAAAAGCGCAGGCGGCGATAGCTATTTGGCAGATATTTTAAGTCAAAGTCCAGCGACACTGTTTAACCTGACCGCTTATGCGCAGCGCGTACGTGAGCTCTCAACGCTGCGCCAACTCATTACCACTGGCAACGATATGCTGACCCTCGCCTACAATCCAAAGGATCAAACGGTCAGCGATATTTTGGACAATGTTGAGGCCAAAATTTTTAGCATTAATGAGCAGCATAACAAACGTGCTGAGCAGCGCGGCCCTGTTGGTATCACCTCAGTATTGACCAACGTGATTGACAAGATTCAAGAACTCAAATCCAACCCTGATGGCATGATTGGACTGCAAACGCCTTTTGCTGAACTTAATAATAAAACCCAAGGCTTACAAGCAGGAGACTTGGTCATCGTCGCCGCGCGTCCCTCTATGGGTAAGACCACTTTTGCCATGAACTTAGCAGAAGGCGTGTTATTTAACGAAGACTTGCCTGTAGTGGTATTTTCGATGGAGATGCCCGCCGAATCCATCGTCATGCGTCTGCTCTCCTCGTGGGGCGCGATCAATCAGACTCACCTGCGCTCAGGTCAAATGAACGAAGATGAATGGGCAAAGATGATGAACGCTATTCAGCACTTGCAGTCCAAGCACTTATACATCGACGATAGTACCGCGCTGCCGCCCTCAGAGATGCGCTCACGCTGTCGCCGTATTGCCAAAAACCATGATGGTAAGCTTGGTGCGATCATCGTCGATTATCTACAATTGATGAAGGTGCCTAGTCTCGATGGTAACCGTGTTGGTGAAATCTCTGAGATCTCGCGTAGTCTCAAGGCTTTGGCGCGTGAACTTGAATGCCCAGTCATTGCACTCTCACAGCTCAACCGTAGCCTTGAGAACCGTCCTAACAAGCGCCCTATTATGTCCGATTTGCGTGAGTCAGGTGCCATCGAGCAGGATGCCGATTTGATCATGTTTATCTACCGAGATGAGGTCTATAACGAAAATACTGATCATAAAGGCGTGGCTGAGGTCATCATCGGTAAGCAGCGTAACGGACCTATCGGTACGATACGCTTGGCATTTGAAGGACAATTTACCCGCTTTACTAACCTAACGCCTGAGTATTATCAAGGCGCCACTTTTGATGATGAATAACACGATAAATATCTAGAGCACCCTTACTCTTACAACGGCTACTTAACAAGGCAAATTATGCGCACTGCTACCGTCACAATTAACCCACAAGCTATGACTCATAATCTGATGCAAGTCAAAAAGCGCGCGCCCAGCGCTAAAGTACTAGCGATGGTAAAAGCCAATGCCTATGGTCATGGCATAGCAGCGGTTTTGCCTGCTTTAGAGCAGGCAGATGGTATTGGAGTCGCAAGTTTCACCGAAGCTTTTGAGGCACGCCGTTTAGGCTGGGATAAGGCAGTCGGATTGGTCGAAGGTGTGTTTAGCGCAAGCGAGTGGCAACAAGCCATAGATAAAGGGTGTAGCTGCGTCATTCATCATGCCCCGCAATTGCAGTGGGCGCTTGATTGTGTACCTATACCAGATAGCCCAACGCGAACGGTTTGGCTTAAATATAATACGGGCATGAACCGCTTGGGTTTTGATGAGCAAGGGGTTATCAGCGCAGCCAAGCTTTTATATGACGCAGGATACCAGCTTATCTTAACAACGCACTTTGCTAATGCTGATGACTGCGATCATTCTTTAACCTCTATGCAAATACAGCGTTTCAATGAGGTGCTCACTATCTTGCATCGAGACGTCGATAAAAATATAAAAGCATCGCTCTGTAATTCAGCGGGCATTATTAATTACCCCGATAGCCACTGTGATTGGGTGCGACCTGGAATTATGTTGTATGGTAGCTCGCCTGTCACCGATCAGTCCGCAAGCGAGTTAAACTTGCAAGCCGTCATGGACTTTAGCGCGCAGATTATGGCGTTTCAAACTGTCAAGCAAGGCGAGGCTATCGGCTATGGTAGTCGCTGGGTCGCTGACAAGGACACTAGAACCGCGCTTGTGAGTGTTGGCTATGGCGATGGTTATCCGCGAGTCGTCAATGATGAGGCTTATGTACAAGTTATCGATTCAGCAACGCAAAAGCGTTATACCTGCTTTGTCATAGGACGCGTGGCGATGGATATGCTGGTCATAGACGTTAGTCGTACGCCGATAGATCTTGCGCTAGATAGTAAAGTGATACTTTGGGGCGCAACGTTACCAGTCGATGACGTCGCGCAGCACGCAGGTACGATCAGCTATGAGCTACTGTGCCGTCTTAGTAATCGTCCTTTGCGAGTGATTACCTAAATTACTCTTAAAATGTTAACGCTTATGTCTGTGCAAAGATTTATACCCGTTAAACCCTTTGGCGTCAGATTCTGAGCGAAATTTGCCGTTTACATTAAAGGGAATTCAGCTATACTAAAAGTTTGTTGTCAGCTGTGTATACTCGTTTATACACTGGGACTAAGGGCTGGTAACGTTTTTTTGACTTGCTAGGATTGCTATGAGTTTGCGCCATTTTTTGACCTTATCTGATCTAACCCGTACCGAACTCCAAGACCTTATCAAACGTGCCAGCGAGCTGCGCAAAATGCAGCATGCGGGTGAGATTTATCAGCCTTTTGTGGGTCGTACGCTTGGCATGATATTTGAAAAATCATCGACCCGTACGCGTATCTCGTTTGAGACGGGCATGGGACAATTTGGCGGTAGTGCGATATTTTTGTCACCCAATGATACCCAGCTGGGTCGCGGTGAGCCGTTAGAGGACTCAGCGCGCGTCATCTCAAGTATGGTCGATATCATTATGATACGTACCTTTGGTCACGAAAAGGTTGAGACCTTTGCTGAGTATTCAAGCGTTCCTATTATCAACGCGTTGACCGATGACTTTCATCCCTGCCAATTGCTCGCCGACATGCAAACCTTTTATGAGCATCGCGGTAGTATCGAGAACAAAATCGTCACTTGGGTTGGCGATGGCAATAATATGTGCGCCTCTTTTATGCAAGCGGCGCATCAGTTTGGCTTTGAGCTACGCGTTGCCGCGCCTTATGGCTTTGAGCCTGACACCGATCTGATGAAACGTTTTTCGCACTGCGTAAGCTTAGTCGAAAACGTGCAAGACGCTGCCAAAGACTCCAACCTTATTGTCACTGATGTCTGGGCAAGCATGGGTCAAGAGTCTGAGCAAAACACCCGCGCGCGCCGTTTTGCGCCTTATCAAGTCACGCCGTCACTGCTTGACAAAGCTGACCCTGATGTCATCTTTATGCACTGCTTGCCGGCCCATCGCGGTGAGGAGATATCGTACGATATGCTAGATGATCCACGCTCAGTAGTATGGGATGAGGCTGAAAACCGCTTGCATGCACAAAAGGCATTGATGGAGTTTTTACTTAAAGATAAGATTAAACTACTTTCTTAGTTTTATGCGTTACAGCGGACAGCAAAAAGGCAGATTACTTATGGTAGTCTGCCTTTTTTAGTAAAGCGAAAAATGTATACTGCTTATTAAAATTCTAACGTTTTAAAGTCTCAACGCCATTACTACTCGCTTTTAAGAGAATATCAGCTTGGTTAGCGGCGAAGATACCATTACAAACCACACCCACAATATTGTTCAACTCTTTCTCAAGCGCTAACGGATTGCTGACATCCAAATCATAGGTATCTAAAATCACATTACCATAATCGGTAACAAAGTCATCACGATAAACAGGTTCACCGCCTAGACGAGCCAACTGCCGAGCAACGTAGGAGCGTGCCTGTGGTAATACTTCGATTGGGACTGGGAATGCGCGGCCTAAGATATCAACGCTTTTGCTGGCATCGACCATACAGACAAATTTATTGGACGCTGCAGCAACGATTTTTTCGCGTGTCAGTGCCCCGCCGCCGCCTTTAATCAGTTGCAAATGCGCGTTTACTTCATCAGCACCATCGATATAGACATCAAGTGTGCCTGCAAAGTTTAAATCAACAATCTCGATGCCCAATGCTCTGAGCTTGTCTTCAGTGACCTGCGAGCTGGCCACCGCGCCAGCAAGCTTGACCTGCGGCAATAGCTCAATCAAACAGTTCACCGTACTGCCTGTCCCTACGCCAAGTATCATATTATCTTCGATATAACTTAGCGCCGCGCGGGCTGCGGCTTGTTTTTGTGCGTGCTGATCACTCATCATAAATCCTTGGCAGAATAAACGTAACGTCTAAAAAATTAAAGTCTATAAAAGGTAAAATGCGGCTATTATAACTGATGACTTTGATACATGTCAGCGTAAAACCAATTCTAATAATGAGGTATTCTAACCGTAACTGATATCCTTTAAATGACTTATAAATAGCTTCTCACTATTTTCTCAATAACTCGGTAGCATTGGCAACCAAAACACCAAAGCCAACAGCGTCGCTAACAATACTGGCGGCGTGATAAGCAGGCCGATTTTCATATACTGCCCCCAGCTGATTTTATAGTCCTTCTCTGCCAACACATGTAGCCATAACAAGGTCGCAAGGCTACCGATGGGCGTAAACTTTGGTCCCAAATCGTTGCCAATGACGTTGGCATAAATCATCAGCTCGCGAGTCGCTGCCGGTACTTGCGCGCTATCGATAGCCAGCGCACCTACCAAGGTAGATGGCATGTTATTCATAATAGAAGCCACAATCGCTGAAAGAAATCCCGTGCCTACTGTGGCGATGATATTGCCTTGCTGCCCTAACCAGTTGAGTATTTGAGCACCATAAGCCGTCAGTCCTGCGTTACCCAAGCCATAAACCACCAAGTACATACCGATTGAAAACAAGACGATTTGCCAAGGCGCGTTACGTACGACGTCAGACACCGAAACAACCGCATCTCGCCCGCCCTGCCACCAGCGACCTGCAATTGCCATCAGCACCAGCGCAGCAACGCCAGTCACGAAGGAGATAGGAATACCTAATGACTCAGTCGCAAAATAAGCAACCAATAACAAAGCAAGTAGCGAAAAGGCGGCTTTAAACACCAGCGGATCTTCGATAGCAGACTCTGGTGCGCTAAGATTGGCAATGGAATATTGTGTTGGAATTTGGCGCGCATAGACTACCCACAGCACTGCTAATGTCGCGATGACAGAGACAATATTGACTGGCACCATGACCGCCGCATAACGTCCAAAGCTGATATCAAAATAATTGGCGCTGACGATATTAACCAGATTAGAAGTCACTAACGGCAAACTTGCGGTATCAGCGATAAAGCCCGTCGCTATGATAAAAGCCAATGCCGATGGCGGTGAAAACTTAAGCCGGAGCAAGATAGCGATGACAATCGGTGTTAGAAGTAATGCAGCGCCATCATTGGCAAAAAACGCGGAGATAAACGCGCCCAATATCACAATCATGGGAAACAACAACCGTCCCTGCCCATTGCCCAGTCTCGCCACATGTAGCGCCGCCCAACCAAAAAATCCCGCTCTATCTAAGATAAGCGAGATAATGATAAGCGCCACAAAGGTAAAAGTCGCATCCCAAACGATGTCCCATACAATACCGACATCGGATAACTGCACCACACCAAAAGCCAAGGCGACCAAGGCTCCTCCCAGCGCGCTCCAACCAATGCCCAAACCTTTAGGCTGCCATATCACTAAAACCAACGTCACGATAAAGATAATGAATGCGAGCATGGAGCAACCTTATTTACGGCGTGTTGATTATAACTAGGAGAGATTACAGCGACTTTTGATTGACGCGCTGTGATACTTCCTCAGCACTTTCCACCCGCTCAGAGTATCTGTCGGTCAGATAGGCCGAGCGTCCACGAGTGAGCCACGTAAACTTCACTAGCTCCTCACAGACATCAACGAGACGCAGATATAAGGGCGACATATCCATGCGGTTATCGTCGTTAAATTCTAAAAAAGCCTTTGGAATCGATGATTGATTGGGGATAGTAATCATGCGCATCCAGCGCCCCAAAATGCGCAGCTGATTGACGGTATTAAAGCTTTGACTGCCACCGCTCACTTGCATCACTGCCAAGGTTTTGCCTTGAGTGGGACGTACGCCGCCCAGTGCAAGCGGTATCCAATCAATTTGTGCTTTCATAATACTGGTGATGCTGCCGTGGCGCTCTGGACTCACCCACAGCATGCCTTCTGACCACTGCGCCAGCTCGCGCAGCTCTTGTACCTTTGGATGGTCGCTATCAGCATCGTCAGGTAGCGGTAGACCCGATGGATTAAAAATCCGCACCTCGCAGCCATACCAACGCAATAGCCGACTTGCCTCTTCAGCCGCCAGCCTAGAAAACGAGCGCTCACGTAATGACCCGTATAGCACCAGTATCTTAGGCGGATGACGTGGGTCAGTTGGCGCAATCAGCGACTCAATATCGATCGGTTGTAATTGACTGGCATCAATATTGGGCAAGTCATCTAGATTGGATAAGTCATCGACGTCAGATTGCCCTGTATTAATCTTTACCATGATGTAGAACCTCTCCATCTTCTTTAGTAAAGCTGCTCACTGGATTTTCTAACAATTCAAACACTCGCTCTGATGGTCGGCATAACGCTGCGCCTTTATTTGTGACCACGATAGGACGGTTAATTAAGATAGGATGGGCAATCATTGCATCGATAATTTGATCATCAGATAACTCAAGCTTATCTAAGCCCAACTCATCATTGATGGTTTCTTTGCTACGTAGTAACTCTCTTGGCGAGATATTCATCTTCGATAGCAACGCAACCAACTCATCACGGCTCGGCGGGGTTTTTAGATACTCCACTACTTCCGGCTGCTCACCTGATGCCTTCATGATGGCAAGCGTATTGCGAGAGGTACCGCAGTTTGGATTATGAAAAATTAATGGTTTCATAGCAATCTCACCTATTTTTTGAATCTATAGAGAATTCAGCATAAAAACGATACAGTGGAACTGGGATGAATTTTACGCAGCCTCTGTCTGCGCAGGCACAGCACGCCAGAAAAATTTATACCAGTTCCACGTTGACATATAATGTATCTGTTTTATTTAGAATCGACTATAGTTATTAAGACGATGTT
This sequence comes from Psychrobacter sp. T6-4, assembly GCF_052258425.1. NCBI lineage: Bacteria > Pseudomonadati > Pseudomonadota > Gammaproteobacteria > Moraxellales > Moraxellaceae > Psychrobacter > Psychrobacter sp. T6-4. Next base: position 109,183 of record NZ_JBQQEZ010000005.1, on the reverse strand, counting down.
TATTAATAGTAGCTAGCTGCTTAGCGCTTGCCCTAAAAACTGTCTTGTTTATTAGATTTGGCAGTCTCACAGCCGCTTAAACTGTCCATAATCGACGCACACAATTCTGGATGTCCTGCGCAGCAATCTTGCAACAAAAACTGCACGACCGCCTCCATATGCGTAAGCGAGGCGCGATAGATTATCTGCCGACTTTGGCGTTTTGACACTACCCACCCTGCTCGTGCCAGCACCGATAAATGCGCTGACATAGTGTTATGTGGTACAGACAGTTGACGGGCTATCTCACCCGCAGGCAACCCCTCAGGCTCTTGACTGACAAGTAGCCTAAAGGCTTTGAGACGAGTATCTTGAGAGAGCGCCGCGAAGCTTGCGATAGCATTTGTTATTTCCATATGTCCAATAATACAGACATATAAAAATAATTCAATAATTTTTATCTACATCAAGTCATCATAAACGGACTTAGCCAGTATCGAAAAGTACGCTTCTCTATCGATAACTGCAAACAACAACTTCAAAACATCCAGCCTTACCCGACATCAGACATAAATCGCTGTAAAAACTGCAATTGCACCTTGCAACCTACTCAAAATCAGCATAGGCTAATCTATTTATTTTTTGCCCTTATTTAGGAAGCCATTATGTTATCACGCTGGGTACGCGCCATTTTGCAAGCCACTGTCTATGACGTCGCCATTCAAACCCCTCTCGAATCAGCCCCTAAACTGACCCAGCGTTTTGATAATGACATTCGCTTTAAACGCGAAGACTTGCAACCCGTATTCTCTTTTAAACTGCGCGGCGCGTATAACCGTATTAGTCAGCTAAGCGATGAGCAAAAAGCACGCGGCGTCATTTGTGCCTCAGCAGGTAACCATGCCCAAGGCGTCGCTTACTCTGCGCGCACGCTAAATCTTAATAACATCATTGTCATGCCGACCACCACTCCAGATATCAAAGTTGCTGCAGTAAAAGCTTTAGGCGGTAACGTCGACTTGTATGGTGATAGCTTTGATGAGACCAATCGCTATGCGATCAATCGCGCTAAGAGCGAAGGTTTGACCTTTATACCGCCTTATGATGATGAGCTGGTCATCGCAGGCCAAGGCACGATCGGACTTGAGCTGACCCAGCAGTGGCGTAACATGGACTACGTTTTTGTCGCTGTCGGCGGCGGTGGCCTGATATCAGGTGTTGCTGCATTTTTGGGAGAAGTGGCTCCTCATGTCAAGGTTGTCGCTGTAGAATCGGCGCAGTCTGCGTGTCTAAAAGCGGCATTAAAAGCGGGCGAGCGCGTCAAGCTTGAGCAAGTCGGGCTGTTCGTCGATGGTGTGGCTGTGGCGCAAATCGGTGAGCTTCCTTTTGAGGTGGTACGCACGCAAAAAAGCAATGGCCTAGGGCCAATCGTTGAGCCAGAGGTCATTACGTGCACTAACGATGAGGTCTGCGCGGCGATCAAAGATGTGTTTGAAGAAAACCGCAGTATCGTGGAGCCTGCAGGCGCACTATCAGTTGCAGGCATGAAGAAATATATCAACGCGCACAATTTGCAGGGCAAAAACTGCGTTGGCATCATCTGCGGCGCTAATATGAACTTTGATCGCTTACGGTATATCGCTGAGCGTACTGAGATTGGTGAGAAAAAAGAAGCCATCTATGCGGTCACTATCCCTGAGCAGACTGGCGCGTTTTTAAACTTCTGTCGCAGCTTGCATGGTCGAAATATTACAGAATTTAACTACCGCGCTGACAACAAGCTATCCCCTGACTCGATGGATCCTGCCTCGATATTCGTCGGTATCGCCTTAAAAGAAGGCGATAAAGAGCGACAAACTATTAGCGATCAGCTCGCCTCTGATGGCTATACGGCTTATGACTTAACTGATGACGATATCGCCAAATCGCATATTCGTCATCTTATCGGTGGTCACGCGCATGTCGAGGACGAGCAATTATTAAAGGTGACGTTCCCTGAGCGTCCGGGCGCGCTATTGACATTTCTAGAAAAGTTAGGCGATGACTTCAATATCACCTTATTTCATTATCGCAATCACGGCGCTGCAGAGGGTCGCGTGCTAGTCGGCTTGCAAGCTTCGATGGGTAACTCGCGTCAACTGCAAGACGCCTTACTCGATATCGGTTATGACTGTACGATGCTCAACGACAATATCGGTTATCAGTTATTTTTAAAGTAAGATTACATACTAAAATGGATGGTAATCATGATGGCGTACCTTGCGAGCAGCAGTGGTGCAATTAGCTTGTAATAGACCACAGGTACAGATGCTTAACCTATAAACAAGACAGTGCACTTTTAATTATAAAATAAACCACCATTTATAATCATAGTCTATTGATATCTATGAGGTTTTAATGAGTAAACATAATAAAAACCACAATCAGCCCAGCCATAGTCAACCAGACGCAGTACGGATGCGTATTGACAAATGGTTATGGGCGGCGCGGTTTTATCGGACGCGCACCCTTGCCAAAGAGGCTATCGAGAGTGGCCGAGTGCACTATGCTGGCAGTCGAGTTAAGACTAGTAAAGAGATTGCAGTTGGTGACGAGCTACAGATTCGTCAAGGTTCTGCGACCGCCATGACCGAAAAGACAGTCATCGTTGAAGCATTAACGGCGCAGCGCGGCAACGCCACCGTCGCCGAAGTGCTCTATTCAGAGACCGATGAGAGTATATCTCGACGCGCCTATTACACTGAGCAGCGCAAACTGGCCAATCTTGCCCGCCCTGATAATAAACCAAGTAAAAAAGAGCGCCGCGACTTACAGCGCTTTAGAAAAAATCAAGATTAGTACTTTACCTATCAAAAGTTTTTAACATAAATAGTTATCACGATAACTTTTATAGATGACCCCTTTGTCAGCGACTATACTTGCCATTCACAAGGTTTAGCGTTAGGCTGACGGCTGTTTCTCTCTTCTTTTAAACGCCTATAAATTGCCTTGATAAAGATGATTTGTTTGGCTTGTTTTTTGTCAAAAAGGTTTTGTTATGTTGATGAAAGCGTCTACGCCCACCTCTGTTCTGCTCGTCTGTCTTGGCAATATATGTAGATCACCAACGGCTGAGGAGATCTTTCGTCAGCAAGCGGCTATAGCTGGTCTTAACATGAAAGTTGATTCAGCAGGTACCGGGGATTGGCACATTGGTCACGCGCCAGATATTCGCGCGCAGCGTCACGCTAAGTCCCATGGCTATAACATTAGCAAACTTGTTGCCCGTCAAGTCAGCGCCGAGGACTTTTATAACTTTGATCTCATATTAGCGATGGATACGCAGAACTTAGCGGACTTACAAGCTATCAAAGATGAGTTATTAGGCACTAATAATAATGAAGAGGCACTGGCAAAATTAGCACTATTTAGCGAAGAAGATCCTACCTACGGCGGTGATAGCGTACCTGATCCTTATAAAGGCGATGGCGACGCCTTTGAAGAGGTCATTGAGCGTATTGAGTCGAGCTCAAAGGCTTGGATTGAGAGCTGGAAAGCAGTATAACGGCTGATTTTATTTTTTTTATGCTGATTTACTTCATCTATAGGCCATGCTATGACCTCAACGCTACGTACAGATAATTTTCAAAATATCTCTTTGCAATCAGATTATGATTTGTCGCACGCCAATACTATGGCATTGTCATGTGTGGCTAAAAGCGTCGTAACTGTTACTGATGAGGCACAGCTTGATAGCTTTATGAATACAGTAGATAGCGCCTCTGTATTTGTATTATCGGGGGGTAGCAATGTACTTGTGCCTGCCAGGCTCAACGTTACTGTACTACGTCCGCTGATGCACGGCATTAGGGTGATTGAGCAAACAGATGATCATATCGATATTGAGGTTATGGCGGGCGAGAACTGGCATGAGTTGGTCGTTTATACGGTCGCGCGGGGCTGGTATGGACTTGAGAACTTAGCCCTGATTCCTGGTTTAACTGGTGCAGCTCCAGTTCAAAATATTGGTGCTTACGGCGTTCAGCTAGAGGATACGCTACATTCGCTCAAAGCCTACCACATCCCCACTAAAACATGGCATCAGCTGTCGGCAAGCGACTGTGAGTTTGGTTATCGAGATAGTATCTTTAAGCGTGCGCCCAATACTTGGCTTATCACTCGGGTTATCTTTCGACTGCATTTAGATAAAAGCTGCGTACAAGCCAGCTATGGCGACGTACAAATCGTCGCGCAAGACTATGCCAAGCAGCAAGGACGTACAGACCTCACCCCTAGTGATGTTATGCACGCCATTATCGATATTCGCTCACAAAAACTTCCTGATCCCAAAGCACTACCAAACTGTGGTAGTTTTTTTCAGAACCCTATTATTTCTCAGCAGCAATTTGTATCGCTACAAGCCACTTATCCAAGTATTGTCGGTTATACCCTGCCTAATGATGAGGTTAAAGTCGCCGCAGGCTGGCTCATTGAGCAAGCAGGACTCAAAGGTGGCGGCGTTGCGCCTATTATGACCCATAAACACCAAGCTTTGGTATTGACCAATCACGCCGCTTTTACAGCGACGCAAGAGGATGTTGCCTGCGCCCAGCAGCACATAATTAGCACTGTGCAAGAGAAGTTTGCGATTACCCTTGCTCGTGAGCCGGTGTGGGTCAATAGTGATGGATCTATCGGACAAGATAGTCATGTCTAACATGCTCAAGCCCAAAAAGCCAAGCTCTGACAAACACCCCAAACCTCTATGGTCTAAGCGTTTGTGGCGACATTATTTGCGCTCAGCTGAGCGTATGATCAAACTGTTTCGCATTATTAATATCACTTTTGTGGTTGGATCTACATTAGTTGTTCTCACCATTATCAGCTTATTTACTCCACTGTTTTCACGCGGTATGCTTTTTGTCTTAAATGCTCTACCCTTGCCCAGTACTCCTAGCGATTATAAAAGTATGTCGCCAAGCGCTTATGTGGTACTAGGAGGCGGCCTTACGAACGATAACAACAATCATATTATCCTAAACGATTATAGCCTCAACCGTATTCGCACAGCTGCAGGTGCTTATCACGATAAGCCTTTGCCTATTATCTTGAGCGGTGCTGAAGCGCCTTGGATGAATCAGTGGCTGGTTGAGCATGGTATCTCTGAGCAGTTAAGCGAAAACGCGAGTATGAATACTTGTGAAAATGCCCGCTTTACCGCAAAACGCACGCCACTGCGGCACGTGTACCTGATTACAGACAGCTATCATATGACTCGATCTCGGCGTCAGTTCGCTCTAAATGGTATCTACAGCACCCCTATTAATGCTCCACTGCCCGTCAGGCGTGATTGGATGAAACCTGCGCAGAACTTAAGTCATTCAAGGCGCGCGGTGTACGAGACCGCCGCTTATCTGCGAGATTTACTACGCCCGCAAATGGATGACTGTAGGCGTGCTGAAGATATTAGTACTCAGCAGCTACTCACGCCGCGCGGCGATGCCAAAAAATCTTCTGAATGACACTAAGCTCGATGACACTAGGCTCGATAACATCAAGCTCGATAAAACTAATCTCATAGCAACACCACATATAGTTGAATTCAGATAAATTAGATACATAACTATCAAGTCGCTTAATGAAAATTTTTTTCTTGCGTGCTGTGCCTACGCCGACAGAGGCTGCGAAAAACAAATTTTCATCTCGCTGTATCGTTTTTATAGTGAATTAACTATATTCACGTTGTTTGACTTCAGCTCTTATACTTGCAATAAGTGTATAATAAAAGAAGTCGCTACTAAGAGAAACTTGCCATGCTCAGTATATTTTTACTTATTCCACTTAGCTTAATGCTGTTCGTCGTGGCTATTTGGGCCGTACGTTACGCGGTTCGATCCAATCAGTTTGAGGATTTGGATAACGCCTCGCAGCGCATTATTTTAGAGGATCGCCAAGAGCGCCGGCAAGTCATACAGTCTCATGACAATGCTCGTGATAATGAACACCATCTCAAGCAAGCCACAGACATTCTTGATAAAAATCTTGCCAGCGAAGATAAAACTAGCAGCGATGAGGCAAGTGATATGCAAAGTCAAAGCGATGCTGATACTGGCAGCCCGCCTAAATCATAAAAATAACCATTATAAATTTTGGTTTAATACCTACTAAAACGAGCGTTGAAATTTATTAAGAGAGTTTGAGTATGACTACCGCCTTGTTGGTTGCCGCGTTTTTGATGGGATTTTTGGGGTCGCCGCACTGCTTGGGTATGTGTGGTGGATTGGTCGCCGCTTTTAGCTTATCGATGAAAGATGTCAGCCCCGCTAAGCGTAGACGCCTCATTGCCACTTACCATTTTGGACGCCTGATCAGTTACTCCATTTTAGGTCTGATTGCAGGTCTTATTGGTACAACCGTTTTAGAGCCCTTAATGAGAGGTAATAGCACGCCGCGTATCTTGCTCGGCTTGGTACTCGTATTTGTGGGCGTTACTATGCTTGGCGCGCCATTTTTGAGTAAGCTTGAGCGCGTCGGTATGCGCTTTTGGCAGTATCTAAGCCCTATCCGTCAAAAGGTGTTTCCACTCAATACCTATCCGCGCGCTATGGCAGCAGGATTATTATGGGGCTATCTACCTTGCGGCTTAGTTTATGGCGCGCTACTGATCGCTGTGGTTGCACACAATCCTTTAGGCGGGGCGGCGCTTATGTTCGTCTTTGGTCTGGGTACTGTGCCCATGCTCGTTGCCACGCATGAGACCGTAGGCTGGCTACGAGATAAAATCGGTCGTTTGCGCCTGCGGCAAATTAACGGCTCTATTATGATACTCTCAGGTCTAGCAGTCGTCTTTGTTCCAATGATTATGAAGAGTATGCATAGCGGTGCTCAGATGAATCACGGTAGCCCCTCTGCTATGATGACAGATGGTAATATGCAACATATGGATAGCGAAAACCATGAAATGCACGAGATGTTAGACACTACTCATACAGAGATGGGGAGTCATGAGATGCCTGATAGGGATCAAACAGACAGTATGAGTGATACCTTGGAGCACACTGCTCAATAAGTCTCTTTAAAAAATAAAAAGCCCTCAGACCAATAAATCTGGGGGCTTTTTTGATGGTTATAGCTAAAGGCTTGTCATTATTCCTTATGGCGCTTGCCACTGCTCAAGGCTAAACTTGGTATCTAAATGCTTCTCCAATGCAGGCAAGTTAAACGCATCGTCTTCGCTCACAAAACTAATGCTAATACCAGTCTGTCCTGCGCGTCCTGTACGGCCGATGCGGTGTACGTAGTCATCGGGCTGATCAGGCAGTGTATAATTTATGACATGGCTAATATCGTCAACATGAATGCCGCGTCCTGCCACATCTGTGGCGACCAATACCGACGCGTCCCCATCTTTAAAACGCTGCAAGTACTTTTCACGCTTTTGCTGGATGACATCGCCTGATAGCATGACGACTTTATGAGCTTTACGCAATTTGTCATATAGGCGTTTGACCTGATCTTTACGGTTGGCAAAGATAATGACTTTGTCCACTGCATTGTCATTCAAGATACCTTGCAAGGCTCTAAATTTTTGATCTTCGGTCAATAAATAAAAGTGCTGATCGACCAGCTCACTAGTCTTGTGCTCAGGCTCGATCTCAACGAACTGCGGCTCATGCAGCCAGCGATAAGCTAGATTCATCACGTCTTGATTAAATGTCGCTGAAAACAATAAACTTTGACGGTCCGTGTTAGGCGGCATACGCCCCACTAGGCGTTTGATATCAGGAATAAAGCCCATATCGAGCATGCGATCGGCTTCATCGAGCACCAACACCTCAACCCGATCTAAGTACACCATGCCCTTGTTCATAAGATCTATCAATCGACCAGGCGTTGCAATCAGTACATCGACATACTGGCGTTCAAGCTCGTGCTGCTGCGTGTCGTAGTTGGTGCCGCCCATGATACAAACGCTATGTAAGTCCGTGTATTTGGTCAATGCAACGCAGTCATCGAATATCTGCTGCGCAAGCTCACGCGTTGGTGCCATGACGACGGCGCGCGGCTCACCTAAGAACTGTTCTTCATCTGTGGCAAAGGGACGTTTAAGCAGCGCCTCCATAATGGTAATTAAAAAAGTAGCCGTCTTGCCAGTGCCGGTTTGCGCCTGTCCGATAGCGTCTTGATGGGCTAATGTGTGCGGTAGAATCTGCGCTTGAATATCAGTCAGGGTGGTGAAGCCCAAATCAGACACAGCGCGCAAGGTTGGCTCTGATAAAGGCAGATCTGTAAATGCGGTAAAATGACTCAAAAAAGTATCCTTTTAGTAGACCTAAATCTTGTTATTATGCTGTGACACTTTATCAAAAACAAAAAAGCCAAGCCTCGTACCTGCAACTTATAAACGCTGTTGTATCATAGCGCTACAAGTGAAGCGAGCTTGACTTAGTATATCAGTACTACCTAGGTACAAAAGCAGCTTAATTACTCTTCTACTTTTCTGACGTCTTCAGCTTGCAAGCCTTTATCGCCTTCAACTACGCTAAATTCAACTTTTTCACCATCTTTTAGCGAGCGATAACCATCGCCTTGAATCGCGCGAAAATGGACAAAAATATCTTCGCCGCCATCACGCTGAATAAAGCCAAAGCCTTTTGCATCATTAAACCACTTAACAGTCCCTTGCTCACGATCTGACATAACCTGACATCCTAAAATGCGCTTAGCCCCAAATTCCTTTGCACCATTGCATATAAACGGGTCTAAGAATAAAAATTAAACGGTATTCACTTACTTAAAGTTTTGAATAGCTAATATACGAAGTTTAAAATGACCAATTCGGCAAAATGTAACAAACTTGCAATACAAACCATTCAAAAAATATCATAGCACGGGTTTTTGGTAACATAAAGACTTTTCATCGCAGTTTTACTGTGCTAATAGCTTTTTATTGAAAATAAATTGCTATCATAAAACGCTTAGAATATATTCGACTCTGTATTCCAACTTTTGCATATGCATAGAGACCCTTATGAGCAGCTCAACTAGTTCTTCAAGCCCTTTTATCTCAAATAATCATAACGATAGCTCACTTACCCGCAAGATATTACTCGTCAATGGCGTTAATCTTAATTTATTAGGTAAGCGTGAGCCTGAAATCTACGGGCATACCACTCTTGCTGACATTGAAGCGCGACTTACTGCGTTTGCTGCTAAATATGATATTAAGCTTATCTGCATTCAGTCCAATATTGAGGGTGAACTTGTCGATAGTATTCAGCATTACGGCTTACTGGCCCAAACCTCTGCACAAGTTGATGCTATCATCATCAATCCTGCCGCTTTTACTCACACCTCAGTTGCCCTACGAGATGCGCTACTTGCCACACAAAAACCCTTTATTGAAGTGCATTTGTCTAACGTGCATCAGCGCGAGGCATTTCGTCAGCACTCCTACTTTAGTGACGTCGCTGTCGGCGTGATTTGTGGTCTTGGCGCGTCTGGCTATGACATGGCGCTTAATTACTGGTTAACACATACCTACTCTTTAAATATCGCGCACTGACACTATCTAGTGAGTAGGATCGACGAAACGATCAAGGATTAAACACTACAAATCAACCACTAGCATGATCAAGGTGATATGAATGGCACAAACGTCCTCAAAGCGCTTTATGAAACTCGCTGGCATGACCGCTAGCATTGCGGGCAAAGCGGCCAAAAACTCATTTAAACATCTCTCAAGTGACGAAGAGAAGCGCTTGCAAGCGCGCTCTGAGCTGATGCAAGATGTCGGCATTCAGATCGCTGAAACGCTCGGTGAGATGAAAGGTGCGGTTATGAAAGTGGGACAGATCGCCTCACAATATAAAGATGTGTTCCCGCCTGAGGTGGCAACCGCGTTAGAAAAATTACAAAAAGACGCGCCCGCTATGCCTTTTGCGCAGATCAAATCTCAGGTTGAGCGTGAACTCAAAGCCCCTATTAGTGAGCTATTTGCTGAATTTGAAGAAACGCCATTTGCCGCAGCCTCCATCGGGCAAGTACACAAAGCGGTCTTGCCGTCAAATCAAAGGGTTGTGGTAAAGGTTCAATATCCAGGTGTCGATGAGAACTGCGATAGCGATCTTAAGCAGGTGCGTATGGCACTCAAAATCGCAGGCGTGCTCAATATGAGCCGCGAATTGCAAGAGCAATTGTTTGATGAGATTCGTAAAAGCTTACACGATGAGCTTGATTACATCAAAGAGGCGAACAACTTACGTGTATTCGGCGCGTTTCACTCAGATGATGAGGGATTGATTATTCCAAAGGTCATCGCTAGCCACTCAACGAAGCGTATTTTGACTTTGACCGAAGAGATGGGCGAGACACTAAGCGTCGCTGCGACTTGGGACAACGACATTAAGCAAAAAATTGCTACGCGCTTGTTTCACTTTAGTGCAGGGCAGCTGTTTTCCTTGTACCGTATGCATTGCGATCCGCATCCTGGTAACTTTGCTTTTCGCGCTGATGGCAGCGTCGTCGCTTACGATTTTGGCGGTATTCGCAGCTATAGTGATAGTGAGGTGCAGCTGTTTAAACGCTTCGCTCGTCATGCCATTCGCGGTGATGTCACTGCCCTTGAGCAAGATTTAATCGCTCTTGATATTCGCAAAGTTGATGACAAAATTGTGCCAGGCGAGTTTTATCAAAATTGGCTTGAGATCGGTCTTAAACCTCTATCTGTAGCGCCTTACCATATCGGTAAGTTTGATTTCGCCGACAGCCAAGTGCATCATGAAGCTATTACGCAGATGCGCTCATCACTCAAATACTTCGGTCAGTTTCAGCCTTCTGCAACGACGATGATGCTTGATCGAACCGTATCAGGGCAGTATTGGAATCTGGTCAATTTGGGCGTTGAGATAGACTTATCGCCATTGGTGGAGGAATATTTAGAATTGACTGGCAAATAAGGAAATTATATAGCCCTTTTATTTTAAAACCTTAAACTTTGCTTATCAGTGCGTCTTAATAAATCGCTGTTATGTAGTCGCTTTTAAATAGACCAGATGCATTATATTTAAACGCGGAACTGGTATAAATTTTTTCTTGCATGATGTGCCTACGCTACTCGATGCTGCGCAACCTATGTTTTAAAAAAAGCATCCCAGTCCCGCTGTTATATTGAACTCACTATATGTGCAATGCATGTCCGCAGCGATCACAAAAGGTTGCCCCAACCGCGTGACCAAATTTGCCGCAGTTAGGGCAAGAGATAGGATTGAGCTGCGGGCGCATATTACGAGCCAGCTCTGCGGTAAATATCCCTGTAGGTACAGCAATAATCGCATAACCTGTGATCATCACCATCGATGCAATCGCCTGCCCAATGGGTGTTTTGGGTGACATGTCGCCATAACCTGTGGTCGTGACAGTCACAACGGCCCAATAGATTGAAAGCGGAATACTGGTAAAGCCATTCTCTGGCCCCTCCACTACATAAACAATAGAGCCAAAGATAGTCACTAGTAAAACTAGCGATAAGAAAAACACGGTGATTTTTTGCTGGCTTGTCTTAAGCGCTGACGCCAAAAACCCAGCTTGCTGCATATAGGCTTTGAGTTTGAGGACTCGAAATACTCGTAGAATACGCAAAATACGAATGACAATTAGGTACTGCACTCCGCCAAAAACTAAGCTTAGATAACTCGGCAATATCGATAATAAATCCACTATTCCAAAAAAACTAAAGACATAGCGCAGACGATTGGGCGCTGAAAATAGTCGTAAGAGATATTCAAGCGTAAATAAAATGGTAAAAAACCATTCAGCATAAAAGAAGATTTTGCCGTATTGCAAACGCATATACAAGACGCTGTCAAGCATGACCACGCCCACACTAGTCAAAATCGCAATCAGTAGTACGATATCAAAAAACTTACCCAGACGCGTGTCTGTGCCTTCAATAATGATATGAATGCGGTTACGTAAGTGAGTCAGGGCTTCAGCGCTTTTTTGCTTCATAGAATCGGTAAGTTCATTGAATGGAGGGTTTGAAGTTAGCAAATGACGGTAAAAGTCTAGGACAGCTCTTAGTAGTACAAGCAAGCTTTAGTAGTTTATAATACCTATCAGTTATCATACTGGTATGTATTACGATACTGATTGAGCCACAGTGTAGCAAAAAACGGCGGTTAACAATATATAAATTGCAAGGCTACTCACGACAGGCTAAGACCCAAAACGCCTTGACGATAAGTAGGATAAGCGTAAATAAGACAGAGCAAAACTTGAGGATAGAGTATGGCAGGTCATTCAAAGTGGGCAAACATCAAACACCGAAAAGCGCGTCAAGATGCGGTAAGAGGTAAAATATTCACCAAAGTCATCCGCGAGATCGTCTCAGCCGCCAAGCAAGGCGACCCTGATCCCGACAAAAATCCACGTCTGCGCGCCGCTATCGAAAAAGGTCTATCGGTCAATATGACCCGAGACACTATCAATCGCGCGGTAGATCGTGGTACTGGCGGCGGTGATAACGAGAATATGGAAGAAGTCAGCTATGAAGGCTATGGCGTCGGCGGCGTCGCAGTACTGGTTGAGACGATGACTGATAACCTCAACCGTACGGTCAGCGAAGTGCGTCATGCTTTTACCAAATTCGATGGTAACTTGGGTACGTCAGGGTCAGTGGCTTATCTATTTACCAAACGCGGTGAAATCACTTTTGATGATGTGAGCTTAGAAGATGAAGTGATGCTTGTAGCCTTAGACGCCGGCGCGCTCGATATCGAAAACGATGGCGAGAGCTTACTGGTCATCACCGAGTGGGAGAACTTCGGTCAAGTCAAAGACGCGCTTAATGCAGCAGGTCTAACCTCTGATAATGCGGAGGTCACTATGTCACCTGCAACCAGCGCCGATATCACCAATGTTGATGACGCGCAAAAGGTTATGAAAATGATCGATATGTTAGAGGATATCGATGATGTGCAAGACGTCTATAGCAATGTCAATTTTTCAGCTGAGGTCATGGCGCAGCTTGAAGAGTAGCCTACACCTAATAAAAACTCAAAAAGCCAAATCTATTATAGATTTGGCTTTTTATTTGCTTGCCTGATAATAAAATATCACAAGCCAGCTGTACGATTAGTTTCTACATTTAACGCCCTCAAGCGCGAGTAGATACTCTTTTTTATCCACACCGCCCGTATAACCTGCTAGTTTGCCATCACTGCCAATGACTCTGTGACAGGGGATAATAAGGCTAAAGGGGTTTTTGCTATTAGCGTTGGCGACCGCGCGGCAAGCTTTAGGGTTGCCAATGCGCTCTGCCAATGTAGCATAGCTTATCGTCTCGCCAAATCCGATATCCTGAAGGGCTCGCCATACCTGCTGTTGAAAGGGCGTTCCTAAAGACAAATCTAACGGCAAATCAAACTGTTTTCTCTGCTCTTGTGCATATTCATCAACTTGAATGATTGCCTCTAACAATAGCGCTTGGGCGGGATCCTCTGGGTTTAAACTATTTTTTTCTATGAACTTGAAGTCATTATCAGTGAGCTGATAATGCTTTTTGAGTTTGGCAAATGATTTTGAGTCTGTCCACCACTCGTCTTTGGACAGCCAACTCATTTCGGCAAGCTTTGGCTCATTTTGCTTGGCTGAGTGCTCATCATTCTCATTGACCATAAGCACTAAGATGTAAGTCTGCAAATTCGTCGTGGTTACTATCATCGTCATTCCTTAACATAAAATATCGCGGCCAAACTCTAGCTATTAGCGACTACTCTTTATCATCGGTCTCAAATAGAGCAGCCACGAACTGTTTGGGGCTAAAGGCACGCAAATCATCGATAGACTCGCCAACGCCGATATAGCGAATCGGCACATTTGAGGTCTCAGCGATATTGAACACGACCCCGCCCTTTGCGGTACCATCTAGTTTGGTAATGGTAATGCCTGTCAATGGCACGACCTTATTGAACAGCTCAACTTGGTTAATAGCGTTTTGTCCTGTGCCCGCATCGAGTACGATCATACCTTCATGCGGCGCAGTCTCATCGGCTTTACGCATAACGCGCACCACTTTTTCAAGCTCGCTCATCAGATGAGTTTTGTTTTGCAGGCGTCCAGCGGTATCGGCTATTAATACATCTATGTTTTTGGCTTTGGCAGATTGCATGGCATCAAAAATCACTGAGGCACTATCAGAGCCGTGACCTTGCGCGACGACAGGAATGTTATTACGCTCGCCCCAAATCTGTAACTGCTCGGTGGCAGCGGCGCGAAACGTATCGCCTGCTGCGAGCATGACTGATTTGCCTTCACCTTGTAAGCGCTTAGCCAGCTTGCCAATAGTCGTCGTTTTACCCACACCATTAACACCAACGACCAAGATAACAAAGGGCTTTTTGCTAGTATCAATAATCAGCGGCGCAACTTTCGGCGCAAGGATTTCTACCAATTCTGCCTGCAAAGCCTTATAGAGTGAGTGCGAGTAAATCAAATCACCACGAGCGGTCTGCTCAGTCAAGCTTTTGATGATACGCGTAGTGGCATTGACGCCAATATCAGCGACCAATAGCTGATCTTCAACCTCCTCTAACAGCTCATCATCAATCTCTTTACCACCAATTAAGATACTTACCATACCTTCAGCAAGATTCTTTCGCGACTTACTAAGACCCGATTTCATCCGATTAAACCAGCTACCCTTTTGGCGACCTTGCGGCTCTTCTTGCTCCTGCTCTTGCTCTGGCACAGGCGCTGACGAGGATTGACTCACTTGTGCAGGCTGTGCTTGAGATGACTTATCAGCGCTGCCAAGCTGCTCTTGCAAAGGCATCGTCGGCATAGGGGTTGCAGCGACGCTTGGCGCAGTTTTATTATCTACGCCAGTAGGCGTACGGTTATCAGATGCACTATTAGGGCTCTGGGCCTCAGGTGTTATTAGCGGCGCTCCCAATTCGACGCGCTCATCAGCGCTATAAGGTAGCTTTGCATCTAAAGTGCTGGCGGCCAAATCACTCGTATCAGGCGCAGTAGTACTTGACGCCTGATCCCTTGGCTTATCAATAATCTCAACCGATTGCGCAGGGAGACTGGGTAAGGTAATATCATCGTCATCTAAATCATCAAGTGCGCCATCGAGATTGATAACGACGCGATTGCTATTGTTTGGATTATTCATAAATAGGCCCTAAAAGTATCAATATGTATTTGTATTTTATTATAAAGTGGTTGTCATTTGATGTGAGTGATACCATCAGATGCTCACTCATAGTTTAGCATAATTCAAGACAAATTCTGGACTGACAGTTAGCATCGATTTGGTGCGTACTCAGTGATAAGAAAGCTTAGCTTAAGGTTTACACACATAATTGACACCTATATTTGACGCCATATCGCCTACTCTTATTTATACCTTAAACTTGAGACATTCTTATGAAAAATATGATATCCGAACGATCTATCCGCTTAACTTTAGCGCTAGTCATTGCGACTCTAAGCCTAGCTTCAACCGGCTGTAGTACTACTCATGAGTTTAAGCCCACCGCTAGCGTGATGGTTGGCGCTCACAAATCGATATGATGGATGCCTTTATGTCAAAATCAGTGACTCATTCACGATTTAATACCTCAAGTGTGCTTATTAATCAGACAGATAATCGAAAAAAGCAACTATGCAAACCTATTTTTGTGTTGATGATTGCAGCTTTATCATTTTTGATAGTAGGTTGTAGCGCGCTCAATGCCCTTGAGCCTACTGCGGTTTTGATTTCTGATATCAAAGGTTCTATATAATATACCCAACCCTTAAATGCTTGTCAGTCATTATCATAAGAGAGTCTCATGTCCTCATTAACACTGCGCCTTGCCTGCGCGCTAACGCTTAGCACTACCCTTGCTGCTTGCCAAACCCTAACGCCGACATCCAATACGTCATCTACAGTTAGCGCTGATAATATAGCGCAAAATACCAACGATCTAGCTATGGATCTATCAGGTCGTCATGAGTATCAATTAGACAATGGTCTCAAAATCGTTATAAAAGAAGACCACCGCGCGCCTGTTGTCATGACTCAAATCTGGTACCGCGTAGGGTCAGCTGATGAGCCGATCGATAAAGGCGGCATCTCGCATTTGCTTGAGCATATGATGTTCAAAGGCACCTCCACCGTCTCAAGTGACGACTATGAGCGCTTGATCGCTAAATTTGGCGGAGTGAACAACGCCTTTACCAGCTATGATTATACGGGCTACTACGAGCTGTTCCCAGCCAATCGCTTGCCGCTTGCACTCGAATTAGAAGCCGATCGCATGGTCAATTTAATCTTTGATGAAGCGGCGTTTGAGAAGGAGCATCAGGTCGTCATGGAGGAGCGCCGCCAGCGCACGGACGACAATCCTTTGGCAAAAGCCTACGAGTCCTACCGCCTTCTGGCGATGCCTGATAGTCCTAAAGGCGAGTCGGTCATCGGCCCTATGAGTGAGCTTGAATCGATCAAACTATCAGAGCTCAAGGACTGGTACCGCACCTGGTATACGCCCAATAATGCTACTTTAGTCATCGTCGGCGACGTTGATCCTGATGAGGTCATGAGTCAGGTTAAGCGCTACTTTGGCGATCTAAAACCGAACAAGTTACCCAAGCGCCCTTTTGTGACGCAAACAGGGTTTCGCGGCTATCAAAAAGTCGACTCGGTGCAAGCGGTGCAAGTGCCAGTACTCCTTATGGGATATAACGTGCCAAGTTTACTGACCGCACAGCCTGATGAAAAACAGGCTTATAGCTTATCGCTGGCGCAGTATGTATTAGACGGTGGCCTATCCTCAAGGCTTGAGAGCCGCTTGATACGCGAGCAAGGACTGCTCACCACGGTCGGCACTTCTTACAACTTGCTCGATCGCGGCGATGGCCTGTTTTTGATACAAGCGACGCCGCGTGAAGGAGTAAGCTTAGAGCAAGCGCAGCAAGCTATTATCGCTGAGATTGACAAATTATCTACTGATCCGATTGCCGCTAATGACATTAGCCGTGCAAAGACCAATACGGTGACCTCCTTAGTTTACGCGCAAGATAGTATGCAAGGTCAGGCGCGAATGATAGGCTCCATGCAGTCTATTGGATTAGACGATAGGCTACTTGCAAGCTTGCCAAGTAAACTCGATGAGATAAGTGTCGCCGATATTCAAGCCGCTAGCAAAAAATACTTGGTTAAGGACAATCTCACGGTAATGTACGTGGTACCGCCTGAGAGTGACGCGGCCGATGACAAAACTAACAAACTAACAGCGATAAATTAAGTTTGATTTATCGATATAGAGCAACGAACACTCTATCGCTGACTACGTACGAGTATCAAAAACAATCAGACTAAGAAGAAAAACATGACTCAAAACCTCTTATCAAAGTCCGTCCGTTATCTAAGCATGAGCCTACTACTAGCTATGAGCGTGTCTAGTCATGCAGAGGACTACCGCGCGACTACGATCGTTGATCCTAATGCGCCGATTGCGGCGCTATCGACATTGACCAGTCTCGATAACGTCAAACCGCTACAAATTACCGTACCTGATATCGAACAATTCACCACTACCTCAGGGGTGCGCGTGTCGTTCGTACGTACTACTGCCCTACCTATTGTCGATATTGACTTGCGTTTTAACGCTGGTAGCGCGCGCGATGGCTCGATACGTACAGAGGGCTATGGTATTGCTAATATGGCAGCGACGATGCTGACTCAAGGCACTACTCGATTAGATGAAGAGGCATTCACCCGCGCCTCAGAGACTTTGGGTATCAATCTAGGTAGTAGCGCTTACAAAGATATGTTTATCGTCTCATTGCGCAGCTTATCTGATGATGAGCACCTGCTGCCAGCGATTGACTTGATGACGCAGATGCTAACTGAGGCTACCTTTGATGAGCAAATATTGGCGCGTAACAAAGCGCGGCTTTTGGTCGGTTTGCAGCAGCAAAAACAAGATCCAAGCAGCCTTGCCAGTTTAGCATTTAACGAAGCACTATATGGGACGCACCCTTATGCGCACCCCTCCTCTGGTACATTACAGAGTGTACCTAGTATCAACAGAGCAGATTTATTAGATTTTACAGATCGCTACTTGGTCGCGGCTAATGCCTCACTTGCGATGACAGGCAATCTAACTTCATCCGAGGCAAAGGCGCTCGCTGAGGATATCACCGCTAATCTGCCCAAAGGACAAGCGGCGGCGGTGCTACCTGAACCAAAACCACTGACCAAAGAGCAGCACATTCACATACCCTTTCCTAGTAGCCAAACGACTGTGTTGATGGGCCAATTAGGTAATAAGCGTGCAACCAATCCTGTGGCTCAGCAGCAGCAAACCAACTTCGCTATTGGTAATGAGGTCTTAGCAGGCGGCGACTTTAATGCGCGCTTGATGACCGAGATTCGCCAAAACTTGGGCTATACTTATGGCATCTCAGGATCGATGAATCCGATGTTGACTCGCGGCCCTTATCAGATCGGTTTCTCAACCCGCAACGACAAAGCGCGCGCGGCGATTGATGCCAGCCTAAGCGTCATTGATAAAACGCTAGCGCAAGGTATCACAGCATCTGAGATGCGCTTGACCACAGATAATATGAAAAACAGCTTTCCGATGAGTTTTGCGAGTAATGCTGGGATTAACGGCTTGCTTGGCATGATGAATTTTTATCAGTTGCCAAACAGTTATTTGAGTGATTACGTCAGCCGTATCGAGCAAGTGAGTTTGCCTGCGGTTAACCAGACCCTGCGTGATACGCTGGAGCCTGAGAACTTTTTGATTGTGACTGTTGGGGAAGTCGATCCTTGGAATGACAAATAACTGTATTAGCGCTGTCTATAAACGGCGCTTGATAAATTACAGACAGTGCTTATTGCTAGAGCTAATAGTCTATCAAAATTGATAGACGGTTAAGGGGTACAATACATTGATGTTAACAACGATTAGTCTTTGATAACCATCGTCAAATCGTACTCTAAGCGCTTAGGCTTATACTTAACACCGATGTAGTTTAAACGGATGATGTGTTTGTCATAAGAAGTCACCTCATAAGGACCATTAGCGAAATTATGCACTGATGGCACCACTAGCATAGTTTCAATCTTATCGGTATTGATATCCACATCAATGCTTTGTCCAACATCTGGATATAGATAATACTCACAGTAGTCATATACCATAATCTCAGCGGTGCGGACAATAGTTTCATCATCGACGTTTTTTTGTAGTAGTTTGGGGCAAATATCAGAATGCTTCGCCGCTAAACGTGCATAGGAGTTTCTAATATTTTCTTCAATCTCTTTGATATTTTGCTGCTTATTTTGCTCAGCTACGCTTTGCTCAGTCGTAGTAGCAGAATCTTGCGCCTCATTTGGATGAGCATCATGACCACAAGCGCTCAAGACTAATAGAGAAACAGTAGCAATACTGAGCGTTTTTATGCGACATGATAAAGGGAATAAATAGCGTCTGGCAGGCATTGGTTTTTTAAGCGTAATAACAGTCATAACTGCCTTAAAAGGTTATTATAAATAGCGCTCATCACCTAAATTTTACTGAAAGCACTTTGAGTTAAAAACCAATATTATAAAACATTGTTTACTAGTATGAAATAGGCTTTAGTTACTTAACTTACCGTTCAACTTTATATACTACCGCTCATCCTACTATTCTTTTCTTATATTTAGTAAAAATTTAGCAGATAAAAAACCTAATTTAAAGGTGTACAATAAATTGTGTTAGGCCAGCTAAAAACGGCAAGCTGAACTACTGCTGGTATTATTAAAGCCCCATTTACGATAACTTGCTGTATCTAAATGGATCGCGCCCGTCGAGTAAATTCCTAGACCAAACTGATAGGACTGGCCTTGATATTGCCAAAACTCGCACAAACTGTCTTGTAATTTACTGATAAGCCAAGGGTTATCATCGTACTCTGGCACCCAAATGTCTATCGCGCCTGCCGTCATATGTTTGCTAGCATCAGCGCCTCCTGCGCAGTCGTTGAGTCCAGGACTACGATAGGCAGAACGTATTTGTGTACTTGCAGGTAATATCCCTTGTCTTTTGAGCTCACTATATAACCGCAGCGTCGGAATGACATTTGACCACAGCTCCTCTGGCGGCAACTGATAAGGCTCATAACCGCATTTATCCCAGCTCCTAGCAGTAGTCAGTAATTCAGAGAGCGGCGGTACATTTTGTCCGCCAACCTGCGCGCTGAGATAACGCTGATAATTGGCAACTTGACCTGCGCGGTAGCTGTTACTTTTGAGCCAACTGTCAAAGTCCACTAAGCTAAAGTTATTGTCAAAAGCATTATATCTGTTGTTGTACCCATCATTGCTATAAATGGTTCGATACTGGTTTTGGTTCTGATAAGACGTAGCATTTCTAATACTGATGCGTTTATTCTCATCTATTGATAATTTGGCATCAAACGGATAACTTCGCTCTTTTTCTGCAATCAGATTCTGCATACTATCAGCTAGGCGATTATTAGGAGTGGCATACACCCTAGTATTTGGATCTTGTTTTATATAAGCATTGCTACTGCCATAGCGTACTTGAATACGGCGCTCGCTATCATCGGTCAAGAGAGCCGCTTGTGCACTGATAGCACTTAAGCATATTAGCGAGCCAATAATAGGTTTGATCGCCCTACGCTGCAAAGTGATACAGGACTCGTAAGCGCGCAAAGTACTGGCTTTTTTTCGGTTTGACCTTACGCATACATCGTTGTTTTTTTTCATATTTATCATCACAAAAGACTACAAAAACAGTCGCGAGTGTTATCTTAATAGGTTAGCGGTAATCGTTACTTAAATAAAAAGTTAATCCTACCTCTATCGACAGTATCAGGTGTATAGATACTATCAAATTTTTGCTAAGCAGGCTAAACTATCGCCACCATTTACGGGTAACTGATTGACTATTAACATTTATCCTTAACACTTTTAGAATCAAGTGACTTTACCTAAGACGCTTTTATAAGCGGTGTTTTATTCAAAATTTAGAAACTGAAAATTTAACAACTTAAAATAAGTAACTTGGTTTATCTCCATCCCTTTTATTATTCATAATTTTAGCCTACAATGCCTATGTCTATGAGTCCGCAGTACCGATTTTCGCGTCAAAGCCACCATTTAGGGCAGCGCTCTGAGCTGACGCTTTGGCAGCGCATTCATGTTGATCCTTGGTTGACCCTGCTGTTACTGATGATTTGCTGTATTGGCTTAACGATTCTCTATAGCGCCTCAACTCAAAACACCAGTATGGTACTGCGGCAAGCGATCAGTTATGGGGTGGCCTTTGTGGTGATGTTCACTATGGCGCAAATACCGCCAAGCGTTTATCGTACGCTCACGCCTGTGTTTTATGTACTTGGTCTTGCGCTACTCGTGCTCGTTGAGATCATCGGTGAGGTACGTATGGGCGCGCAGCGCTGGATTCGCCTGCCAGGATTTGGTAGCGTGCAGCCGTCTGAATTTTTGAAGCTGGGTATGCCGATGATGTGTGCGTGGTTTTTATCCAAGCGCGAGTTGCCGCCCTCGCTCTCAAGTATTGCCATAACTCTTGCGCTTATTATTGTCCCCGTTCTACTCATCGCAGGTCAGCCGGATCTTGGTACCTCACTGCTGGTTGCAGCAAGTGGTATTTTTGTGCTGTTTTTGGCAGGTCTATCGTGGCGCATTATATCTATAGCGGTTGCTTTAGCGATTCCCTTTGTCGCTTTTGCGTGGAATTTTTTGATGCATGACTATCAGCGCACGCGGGTTTTGACCTTGTTTAACCCCGAAGCTGATGTACAAGGCGCAGGCTGGAATATCATTCAGTCCAAAACCGCTATTGGGTCAGGCGGTCTGACGGGTAAAGGCTACTTAGATGGCACGCAGTCGCATTTGCATTTTTTGCCTGAAGGTCATACAGACTTTATTATTGCTGCTTTTTCTGAGGAGTTTGGACTCTTAGGAGTGATTTTATTGATGTTTATTTATGCGTGCCTGCTTACCCGCGCTTTGTACATTGCCTTTACTCATACCGATACTTATAGTCGGCTGCTAGCAGGCGCTATCGCCATGTCGTTTTTTGTCTATGTTTTTGTCAATGTTGGGATGGTCGGCGGTATATTGCCTGTCGTAGGCGTACCTCTGCCTTTTGTCAGCTATGGTGGTACTGCTATTGTGACTTTGATGGGCGGCTTTGGACTACTCATGTCGATTCATACGCATAGAGCGAGTTGATTTAGATAAACGTGCTACTACATCTATTTTGACGCCAACTCTTTTACGCCTAGTATTTCATGAGCCTTGAAGGGATAGCGATCTGCCATGACCGTCCACTTTGACACTGTCCATCCCGATGGCGAATTTAAATCTTCTTTACTGCTTAGTTGAAGATGTACTAGCAAGATATCGATATCCATTGTGACTTTTTTGATAACTTGCTGCGGCTCCTTTAGGCGATTGCGCCCGCAGCTACTCTCAAAGCTCTTAAAAATTTGTTGTATATGACCTAACGTCATAGCTTGATTTAGACACAGATAGACGCACTGATTGACATAATCTGGCTTTGGCTGCGCAGCGGTAGCAGTAAAATCTGGGTTTTGAAACGGCTTTGATAACCTCATTGTACCCAGCAAGGCTAGTTTTTCTCTCACCTCTATCAGATGTCTCTTTGCTTGATAATTGCTCCCAAGCGCAATCAAGACTGCGCCCACCGGTTTATCAAAAAGCGTTTTGGGAGCAGCTCTTGGCAAGCTATCAAGATTTAAAGCTGCCAAACGATCTAAGTCTTTAGTGGTCATCATTTGACTTATTAGTAGATGTAGCAACACGAGTAATTTGTACGCCGACCGCTGCCGCATCTTTAATCGCAGTCGGTTTTGCGGCGCTGAGGGTGACTTTTTGACACGGATAATGGCTAAGTAGTCTATCGGCCAACTGCGCTGACAAGTGCTCAAGCAGCTCAGCTTTGATCTCTTTGCACCACTGGCTGACATCATCGCACACCGCTTTATAATTTAGCGCGTCTTTAACATCATCTGATAATGCCGCTCTACTGATATCGGTTTCGAGCACGATATCGATAAGTAGCGGCTGAGTGATGGCGCGCTCCCAACCGTATACGCCAATCACCGCATCAACTTTTAGCGCTTTTACGAATACGACATCCGCTTGGGTATCAAACATGGAGCATCCTTAACTATTTATTTTAAAAGGCTTTGTAATTTTCGAGATAAATTAAAGCGCGCGCCCTGCCGATTTTAGCATTTTACTAGGACGATGACGCCACAAATCTATGCTGAATAATAGCAAGCCAAACCAAATCAGGCCGAACACGATTAAACGATTGGTATCAAAAGGCTCATTATAATAAAATACAGCCAGTAAAAAGATAAAGGTTGGCGTGAGATAATTCATAAAACTCAAGATACTATAGGCCACCAATTTAGTCGATTTATTAAACAGTAGCAGCGGTATCAAGGTCACAGGGCCTGCCAGCATAAGTAGCCAAATATCAGGCGTAAACCAAAAGCTGAGCTGACTACTGACCACATCAGCCTGCCAAAACCACCACAGACAAATCGGCACTAGCATAGCGGTCTCAATAAACATCGCATCGATGGCCGTAAATGGCGTTTGGCGCTGAATGGTGCCATAAGTGCTAAAACTAAAGGCCAAAATTAGCGATAGCCAAGGCAAACTGCCCAGCATAATCACTTGGATAAGCACAGATAATAAAGCAAAGCCAATCGCTATCCATTGCAATAGACGCAGGCGCTCTTTGAATAGGATCATCGACAGGGCAACGCCGACCAGCGGCCCGATAAAATAGCCCAAACTGGCTTCGAGGATACGGTCATTATTGACCGCCCATACATAGGTGAGCCAATTGGTCGCAATAATCAGGCCTGATATAAACGTAAAAGCAAGCCATTTTGGGTGCTGCTTGAGCGTGTCAATCCACTGCCAGCGTTTGGTTACAATCAGTACGACAAGTAAGCACAAAAACGTCCAAATGATACGATGCCCTATAATCTCGGTCGCATCATAAGCGGCTAGTTGTTTAAAATATAAAGGAAACGCGCCCCAAATACAAAATGCAATTAGCGCGGTGATAATGCCGCGTCTGGTCGTTGGGATAGGAGCGACTGGTTTTTTTAGGACATTTTGAGTAGTCATAGTACAGCACAACTTATTATCGCTAAAACGCATCTATGCTTTTATTGTGTTTATAAAGTGAGCATATAAAAGCGTCAAGCTTGAGAGAAAAGCAAAAAAAAAAGAAAAGCAATGCGCTGATATCGATGAGACATCAGCCCATTGCTAGAAGTTAAAGATACGTATTATTTTAATGAGTCTATCTAAAGGTTTTAATCTAAAAGATCTGCCTAGATATTATCAGGCATTATCGTCGCCACTTTGCACAGCGCCGCTTTGGACTTCAATGTTCATGCCGATTTGAGTGGCGAGTTCGGCGAACCCTGGGAAGCTGGTATTGACCGTCTCTACCCCTTCGATCGTAATCTGCTCAGACGCTCTGAGGCTCGCTACTGCAAAGCTCATGGCGATACGGTGGTCGTGATGAGAGACGATATGCCCGCCGCCAAATACCGCTTTATCGTTATTATGACCATCGACGTTTTGACCTTCAATAATCATCCCATCGTCCGTTACTGTACAA
Source organism: Psychrobacter sp. T6-4 (assembly GCF_052258425.1). Classification (NCBI taxonomy): domain Bacteria; kingdom Pseudomonadati; phylum Pseudomonadota; class Gammaproteobacteria; order Moraxellales; family Moraxellaceae; genus Psychrobacter; species Psychrobacter sp. T6-4. The sequence continues at coordinate 84,518 of NZ_JBQQEZ010000005.1, read as the reverse complement.
TTGACGCCTAGAGCTCGTAAACCCTCAGCCATAACCGCAATGCGATCAGACTCTTTGACACGTAACTCTTTAGCGCCTGTCAACACCGTACGACCTTGCGCGCAACTCGCCGCGACGAACAGTACAGGGAACTCATCGATAGCTAGCGGCACCAGATGCTCAGGTATATTAATACCTTGCAGATTTGAGCTACGAATGGTGATATCGGCGACGGGCTCACCACCGATATGAGTCTCATTACTCAAAGTGATGTCCGCTTGCATGAGCTTTAGAATATCAATAATGCCCGTACGCGTCGGATTGATACCCACTTGCGACAAGGTCAGCTCACTATCTTTGCTAATGGCAGCGGCCACCATAAAGAACGCCGCTGAGGAGATATCAGCAGGGACAGCGATGTCACCGCCTGTCAGCTGTCCACCGCCTTCAACACTAATGCGATTGCCCTCAACAACAACCGGATAACCAAAAGCAGATAGCATACGCTCAGTATGATCACGGCTAATCTCAGGCTGGGTCACCGTCGTTGTGCCATCAGCCCATAATCCTGCTAACAATAAGCAGGATTTGACTTGCGCTGAGGCTACAGGCATATCGTAATGGATACCTTGTAGTGGTGTGCCCGCTTTGTCGCGGCCTGTAATGCTGAGCGGCGCCGTACCACTAGTGCCCGTACTCTGGATAACGGCGCCCATCTGACGCAGCGGCGCGGCGATTCGCTCCATGGGACGCTTGTTTAGGCTAGTATCACCAATGAGTACACTGTCAAATTTTTGTGCGGCCAAAATACCCGATAGCAGGCGCATACTAGTGCCAGAATTACCCATATAAAGCGGCGTCTTGCTGGGTTTGAGACCATGCATACCAACACCGTGAATGGTCAGCTCACCCTTATCAGGGCCCTCAATCGTCACGCCCATATCACGAAACGCTTGCAAAGTTGCCAAAGCGTCCTCGCCTTCTAAGAATCCAGTGACTCTTGTCACACCAGTCGCAAGACTACCGAGCATAATGCTACGATGGGAGATAGATTTGTCACCTGGAATAGCAATAGTGCCTGTGAGAGTTTGGCTTGGCGAGATAATATAAGAGGCTGACATAGCAGAGGTATCCGTATAAGGGGTAGAAGCTAACATGTGATCAAAGTGTCGCCGGGCAGCTTGCGCGCGGCCTAAAAGCCCCATCAGGGCGGTTGAGTCGTTATTTATAATGAGATGACGCAGCTGTTGTAGATAGTCGCTGTATTCATCAAGGGCGCTCACGACGGCACCTTTGTTGGCGATAAATATATCGTGCCACATTTTAGGATCACTGGCTGCTATGCGGGTAAAGTCGCGAAACCCACCTGCCGCGTAGCGAAACATGTCTAGATTGTCATCGTGGCTGGCGAGTTGTTCAACCAGATTAAAGGCAAGCAGATGCGGCAAGTGACTGGTGTGCGCGAGTATCTTGTCATGACGATCAGCGTCCATACTCATAACCGACGCGCCTACTGCTTCCCACAACTGCTTGAGCCGCGCAATCGCTATAGCATCCGTCGTCATAAGCTCACAGATGATAACGCTATGATGACTGAACAAGTCACTACGTCTGGCATGATACCCTGAATTCTCTGCCCCAGCAATCGGATGCGCGGGTACAAACCCAGTAGGCATACCATTTGATGAAGTGGCAAATACTTGGGTGGCAGCTTCAATGATATTGACTTTGGTACTACAGACATCGGTAATCATACAATCAGTAGCGATCAGACCTATATCCATAGCCGCCTTTATATCAGCAAAAATGGCGGGTACCGCTTGCACGGGAATGGCAACAACGATCAAATCGCTACCAGCAACGGCATCCAAAAGCGTATCACTACCTTTATCAAGCAGACCTTGTTCGATGGCCTCGTCAATACTTGGTATATGGCGATCTACCGCGACGATACGCGCGCTCAACCCTTTATCCTTGATCGCTTGCGCTAGACTTGCGCCAATCAAACCCAGACCGACCACGCACACCTGCTTAAATAAAGGCTGAGTGCTCGTCTGTGAAGGATTAAGGTATAGGTTATTATTTTGTGGACTCACTATTGCCTCAATCATCGTTCAAAATAGAGCTTAGCGTATCAACTAAGCGTAGGTTTTCTTCGGCAGTGCCAACCGTAATGCGTAGCCAATCATCAAGGCCGTAGGCTGCTAATGGTCGTACAATAACGCCTTGCTCTAATAGCGCTTGATTTACTGTTGCCGCTGTTGTCTCCTCCATATCTACAGCCACCTCTAGCATAATAAAATTGGCGAAAGATTTGATAAAACCCAATCCTAACGCGTCAAACTGCTTCTCAAGCCAGCGCATCTGCTCTTGGTTGGTGTATCTTACCGTCTCGATGAACGACTGATCTGCAAGCGCGGCTGTAGCGGCAGCAAGACCGAGACGACTGACGTTAAAAGGTTGGCGTACACGGTTCAATAAATCAGCCACTGGCGCTGAGCTGAGGGCATAACCAACGCGTAACCCCGCCAGACCATAAGCTTTCGAAAAGGTGCGCACAATGACGACGTTGTCAAACGCATCTAGCAGCGCGCGATTATTGCTCTCAGGGCTGTACTCTATATAAGCTTCATCTAATACAACCAGCACTGACGGCGGCATACTGGCTACAAATTCCTGTAGCTCATCACGCCCAAGTTGAGTGCCCGTTGGATTGTTAGGATTAGCGATAAACACTATCTTGGTATTGGGATTGTCTTTGACAGCCTGAGCCATAGCACTCAAATCATGACCAAATCGCTGCGCCGGTATTTCAATACCCGCCGCGCCTTGCATTTTAGCCAGCATCGAATACACTACAAAACCATATTGGCTATAAACGATAGCATCATCACTACTGACAAAACTACGTGCCAAGATATCGAGTAGATCGTTAGAGCCATTACCCAAGGTGATACAATCGATGCTAATATCATTAAAATCAGACAGGGCTTGCTTGAGATAATAGCCATTGCCATCAGGATAGCGCGCCAGCTCTCCTAGCTCATCAGTGATCGCTAGGGTCACATAAGGCGAGCAGCCCAGCGGATTCTCGTTGCTGGCGAGTTTGACCACATCAAAGACGCCATACTCGCGCGTGATCTCGTCGGCAGGCTTGCCCGTTTGATAAGGCGCAAGCGTTAGGATACTGTCGTAAGCAGGACGCAAAACAGATTGATCACCACTGGCAACTGACATGATATCTCCTCAATAATTAAAAGGCTACAATACCGCTTTAGGGTATGAGCCTAGTACGCGCAAGTCTTTTACCAGAGGCTTGATATCAGCAACAGCAGCGCTCACGTTAGGGTCTTGAATATGACCATCCATATCGATAAAGAATACGTAAGCCCATTTATTAGGACGCTCAGGACGAGTCTCGATGCTAGTCATAGATACGCCGTGATACGACAAGGGCTTGAGGATCTCGATCAGTGCGCCAGCTTTATCATGCGCTGAGACGACGATAGAGGTTTTGTCTTGACCTGAGGGCGCAATCGCTTCATGACCGATAATCAAGAATCGCGTAGTATTGCTCGGATTGTCTTCGATATTTGAATATAGCTTATGCAAATCGTACTCTGCAGCCGCTACGTCCCCTGCAATAGCAGCCGAATGCCATTCGTTCTTGAGACGGCGCGCCGCCTCCCCATTACTTGAGACCGCTACCCGCTCAATATTAGGGAAATTAACATCAAGCCAATGACGACACTGTGCAAGGGACTGCTGATGTGAATAGATACGGCTTAAGCTATCAACCTTGGTGTGCTGAGCGACCAAAAAGTTCTGATGAATAGGCAGCTCAACTTCACCAATGATTTTGAGAGATGACGACAAAAACCCATCAAGCGTATGATTAACGACGCCCTCTGATGAGTTCTCAACAGGTACCACCCCATACATAGCCGTACCCGCCTCCACTTCGCGAAACACATCGGTAATCGTAGTCATCGGTACTGTATCAGCCGCTTTGCCAAAATGTTTGAGCGCGGCGGCATGCGTAAAGGTACCGACAGGTCCCAAGAAGGCAATACGCTGCGGTGCTTCTAGATCCAGACAAACCGACATAATCTCACGAAACAGGCGCGCCATCTTCTCGTCAGAGATAGGGCCTTCGTTACGCGCCATGACCGCTTTTAGGACTTGCGCCTCGCGCTCAGGACGATAAAAGATAGGATTACGTATAGAGGCATCTTTGCTATTAGCGACGTGTTCTTTTTTGACTGTCGCTACTTGCTGAGCCAATCTAGCACGGTTGTTAATGAGCGTATGAATTTGGGAGTCTACGGTATCGATGTTTTGACGCAGCTGATTTAAAAACGCTTGCTCCGTTGCTGGCGTATCTGTTTGCTCTGGGTTATCTGGCTTTTGCTCTGGTGACTGCTCGCTCATACCGCCTATCCTTTTTAACTGTTATTTAGACCGCTATAATGTAGCACATCATCAGTATATTTAAAGCCATCTTATCGATTTATCGTGTTTATAAAACAAAAACGGTTTATTTTTAATGGTAGATAGGACTTGTCTAATCCTTTAAAAGCAGGATAAGACACTAAATCACAAACAGGCTGAAAAATCTTCATACATTAGATTTATATCAATACTTATGCTCATTGCCTGCGTCTCGTCTTGGTATCATTCGTTTTTATATTAGATAAATCCAAACCAAACTATGTTAAAGTTTGTTTGCTAATCATTCAACACGCAAGGATATTCAATGAGCGCATTACAACAGCTTCGCACGATGACCACTATTGTCGCTGACACAGGGGATTTGGCTGCTATTGCACGCCTGCGACCTCAGGATGCGACGACCAACCCAAGCCTAATCACCAAAGCCCTCATTCATCCTGACAATCAATCTATGCTGAGTGAAACGATGAGCCGCTATCATGGTGATGTCGATGCTGTCATTGATGCGCTTACTATCAAGATCGGCTGTAATATATTGGAACTCATTGAGGGACGAGTCTCCACTGAGGTCGATGCACGCCTGTCCTATGATACTCAGGCGACTATTGATAAAGCGCTTGCTTTTATGGATGCCTACCAGGACGCTGGCGTGGATTCTGAGCGCGTACTCATCAAAATGGCAGCGACCTGGCAAGGCATTGAGGCGGCGCGCTATCTTGAAACCCAAAATATTCACTGCAACTTAACTTTGCTCTTTGGTCAGCATCAAGCGATCGCTTGCGCCGACGCAGGGGTCACCCTCATCTCACCTTTTGTCGGTCGTATATTGGACTGGCAAAAACGCCAACAAAGCCGCCAGAACATTCCGCCTACTGATGATATGGGCGTACAATCTGTCAAGCTTATTTATCAGTATTACAAGCAGCATGGTTATGACACCCAAGTCATGGGAGCTAGCTTTCGCTCGGTCGAGCAGATACTTGCGCTAGCAGGTTGTGATCTGCTCACTATTGCGCCTGATCTTATCGACGAGCTTGAGGCTATGGACGTCGACGTCACTCGCAAGCTCTCACCAAGTATGGCAACAGAGTTGGCGGATATGCAAAAAATCAGTCTGACTCACGAAGCCTTTAATCATGAGTATCAACAGGATAAGATCACTCAAGACTTATTGCCTAAAGGCATAGACGGGTTTATCGCCGCGCGTGACGAGCTGGCAAAGGCGTTGGCGGGGATGCGTTAGGCTTTGGCGAGTTAACTCGTTAGTCGTTTAGACTCACTATTAAGTAAAAGTTATCAAGTAAAAGCAGCATTCTAAGCACTTAGAATGCTGCTTTTTTATACCTTTCAGATTACTATTCACTGTTATGACTAAATCTTTATGCCTTTAGGACCGTATAAACAGGTACAGGAAACTCGCCATGCAACTCTACCAAGTCGAGAAGTACCAAAGCGCCAACGACAGTATGCTCAGCGGATCGGCATAGCTCATAGGCGGTCGTGAGCGTGCCTCCTGTCGCCAAAATATCATCAACCAATAATACGCGCTCAGGCGGTAAGTTATTTTGCATCTCAAGCGTATCTTTACCGTACTCTAATGCATAGGCTTTATTTGCAACAGGTGGCGGCAATTTGCCAGGTTTACGCAGTAGTATCATGCCTTTGCCAAGACGGCCTGCCAGCAAGCTTGCAAATACAAAGCCGCGTGCCTCAACCGCACCTAAACAATCCACCTCATCCATAAGCCCCTCGGGCAAAGCTGCAAGCAGCGCATCGATGACATCATTTATGTGACTGCGCAGTAACGGCGTAATATCATAAAAATCGATACCTGCTTTTGGAAAATTAGGTACCGTTCTGATCACTTGCCAAAAGGGATGATCAATGTTTTTGGTGTTAGATATTGCAGTGGCGCTCATGGTGACCTCAATCTTAGATGACTGGTGAATAAAGGGATGGCATTCAATAATGGCTAAAAATACGGTTAAAAATAATGGGGGCAATCATAGCATAATGGATACTATTTTGAGGGGTGATGTTCAACATTAGACAATTATAGATATAAAAAGTGCTATATTTTTACTTGATTATGCTAGAGCAATCTCAATATACAAGTGTAAACTTAAACGTGCAAAGTCTGGTTATATGCTACACTACGGACGTTTTCATCGTACCTAAAGGTGCGTAATATCTCAGTATTAGTTGATAGGATAAAGTATGAAACGTTATGAATGTATAGTCTGTGGCTGGATATATGATGAAGAGCTAGGCTGTCCTGAAGAAGGTATCGCGCCAGGTACCAAATGGGAAGATATTCCAGAGGACTGGATATGTCCTGAGTGCGGCGTCGGCAAGCTTGACTTTGAGATGGCAGAATTTTAGGCCACTTGCGCAATAGGAAATATTATGACTTCAAATGATCTAGGTACTCATAGCCCCGCTAACAAGATCGAACACTATCCTAGTGATGAGTGGAAAAAGTTCGGTGAGCACAAGTGGCACCCCTCAGATCTGAGCGAGCATCTGTATCAAGCTATGATAGATATCGGTGACGGCATTGAGCTGTGTGTTGAAGCTGGCGGTAACCCTGCCAACCCACCACTACTGATGGTTATGGGTCTTGGCTCACAGATGATATTTTGGCCCGATGCTTTTATTAAGCGCCTTATTGATGCAGGATTATTCGTTATTCGTTTTGATAATCGTGATATCGGTCTATCTTCCAAAGTCCAAATCGATGGTCTGCCGCGTATCAGTCAGCTTAAGATGATGATGCGCTTGCAAACGGGACTCTCTAACAAAAGCGCGCAAGTGGCATATAACTTGACCGATATGGCAGAGGACACTGCCCGCTTGATCAAAGCTTTGCATCTAGGGAGTACGCATTTGATTGGCGCGTCTATGGGCGGAATGATCTCGCAAATTGTTGCCGCGCGTTATCCAAGCCTAGTGGACAAAGTGGCGCTCATGTTTACCACGACCAATCGCGCATTTCTGCGCCCGCCTAAGCCCAAGCAGTTATATACCTTGATTAATCGTCCTGAGAGCCATTCTGAGCGCGATATCGTACGTCATAGCGTCTGGTTTATGAAAACCGTCGGTACGCCAGGACATATCAATGTGCGTCTCGTGCGTGAGATTGCTCAGTTGCGTTATCAGCGCAGCTTTCATCCGCTAGGCACGGTGCAGCAGCTTAACGCTATATTAGCCTCAGGCTCTATTGCTCGCTTTAGTAAGCAAATCAAAGCGCCAACCATTGTCATGCACGGCAGTGCTGATGGTCTTATTCCAGCCTCTCAAGGTCGCGTCGTTGCCAAGACCATTCCGAATGCCACCTTTCATCTCATTGAAGGCATGGGGCATGATATACCTGCCTATTATCAGCCTTATATGGTTGATCTGATTCGCAATCATTTACTCGGCTAACTTTTAATTACTAATTAACGATTGCTCACTAATAAGTGTTAAGCCAACAAAGAGTCGTTGCTGCTATTCATAACAATAGCCACGACTCTTTTTAAATTTGTCTTTTGAGTTCAAACAACAAATAGTATTGAGTAATTAACCACAACTGACAATTTCACCCGTTGTATTGATACAGGTTTTTTGACCATCTGCCAACGTACCCACCCAAGCCGTACCTTCTTTAAATACAAAAGGTGAGACGCCTTGATAGGTGTCCTCGTTACTTATGACACTATTATCAAAGTTAAAAGGTATGACAAGCTCGCCGCCTAAATTTAAAAAGCCCCATTTGTCATCGATACTGACCGCAGCCAAACCTTCAGAGAAAGGTCGTACGTCATCAAACGAATAGGTAATCATCACTACATCGTTATCATCAACAAAACCCCATTTACCATTTTGTTGCTTGGCCTTTAACGTGGTAAATGCCGCAGGCACTAGCGCTGGCGTATTCTCAGATCGGTTATTTGAAGCTTGCATCTCACGCTTTGCATTGGGGTCTTGAGCGATGTTACCGTCTTTATCCAGCCAACTTATGGACTTGCCTTTACTTACGCGCGCAATACCGTTTTTGTAATTATCGATATGACTGATAGAGGATTTAAACGGTACAACCACTTGATTGGCGGTGGTAATCACGCCATAATCGCCGTTTCTTTTGACGACAATGCGTCCGTCTGATACCGCTCTTGCCCACTCTTGGTTAGAGCCGATGATATCGTACCTGGTCGGTATCGCCTCGCGCCCGCGCATATCGACGTAGCCGACTTTACTATTACGCTGTACAGGCATGAGACCTCCTGCTATCTTGGTGGCATCTACGCGCTGATAACCCATAAGATCAGCTACTTTTTTACCTTTTTTATCGAGTAAAGCGACTGGCGCACCAAAATCCTTTACCGCCAAGAAATAGCGACTATCAGCAGTGCAAGAAACATGCTTGTAGTAGCTCTTTGGTATCTTGCAACTGGCCGCTTGCGCGCTTGGAATGATAAAAACTGAACTCAGAATCATAGCGACACCAAAGTATACTTTGGTAAGTGTAGAGGATGTCAGAACGGTAGATCTAAGAGCGGTAGACCCAAGTATGAAAGATTTAAGTATGGCAGACAAAAGCACAGGCACAAATTTAGTAGATTGTAGTGTATTTAACTGAGTACTTTTAGTCATAGTAAAATCCATTATTTCACAACGCTCTCTTGTATGGTAAGACAGGCAGCCTAACAAATAGCTGCTCATGCACCAACCTGTGTTGAGTAAGCGTGTAACGCAAGCCCTTAGATCGTGTCACTATTGTGCTAAAGCTTAGCACCTTTTAATCTATACTTATTAGAATACTAGATATTGCATTATATTCAATATAAAGAATACTTATTTTTAATCTTAGCAAGCTTTTACTTTAGAACGTTTATATAAAGGATGATATACAGCGATGTCTACTACAAGCTCAGCATCCACCGGCCTTATTATTGGCTGCATTATTTTTGGCTTGGGTAGTCTGATTGTCGCTCACGTCGATATTGGCGGCTGGGCAATGTCGTTTTGGCGGCTTGCGATATCAGGTATTATCTTTACCCTGCTGGCCAAAATGACAGGCCAACGGCTACCGCGCGCCCGTTCTGCTATCGTTTTTGGGTTGTTATCAGGGGTATTTTTGGGCTTGGATCTAGCACTGTGGCATGAGAGTATCTATGCTGTTGGGCCTGGTATCTCAACCTTGCTCAATAGCTTACAGATTTTCTTTTTGGCAGCGATTGGGTTTTTGTATTTTAGTGAACGCCAGACAAGCTTACAGCTGATAAGTTTATTTTTGGCGGTGCTTGGCGTGGCGATGATAGGGAGCCCAGAGTTTGCCAATAATACAGCCGCGACTTGGGGGTTTGTTACTGGCATCGTATCAGGCGCGATGCTGGCGGCGTCTATGACCTTTATCCGTAAGACTCATGATACCGAGCCCACACCGATATTTGTCTTGATGCAACTGATTAGTATTGGCGGCGTGCTGGCGATGATCATACCTATGCTGATATTTGACGCCGGTCACATTATGCCAAACTCGTGGTCTGATATTGGCTGGATACTAGTGTATGGCGCGGTGATGCAATGCTTGGCTTGGGGACTTATAGCCTACTCTATCCCCAAGTTGTCGCTTGCCGTTACAGGCTTGCTGTTGTTGACTGAACCTATCGCAGCTTTGATAATAGACTACAGCTGGCTTGGCAAATCTATTAACACGCTGCAATGGAGCGGCGCGTTACTGACAATGCTAGCGATATATTTAGGATCGCTCAAACCTAAGCCGCGCGCCCTGCGTCGTTATCGATTTTTTGCAAGATTTTATAAGCACAAACCATAAATAAGCTATCTATTATGGCAACTAGCTTTTTTTCAGATTGAATAAAGCATTAAGCACGATAGCAGCTAGCGTTGCCGTACCGATACCGCCCAAATCAAACTCACCTAACTTTAAACCAAAGTTACCTGCGCCCATAATAACGGTAACTGCAGCAATGATTAAGTTGCTATTTTTGCTAAAATCAATATGGTTGTCGATCCAAATTTTCGCGCCAGCGATGGTGATTAGACCAAAGACAACAATAGACGCACCGCCCAGTAGTGCTGGCGGAATCGTCTGAATCACTGCGCCAAATTTGGGTGAGAGTCCAAGCAGGATAGCGACTAAGCCTGCGATGACAAAGATGGTCGTGCTATAGACCTTGGTCACTGCCATCACGCCGATGTTCTCAGCATAAGTGGTCACTCCTGTACCGCCAAAGCCTGCTGAGAAGGTAGTCGCTAAGCCATCAGCGAGAAAAGCGCGGCCCATATAAGGCGTTACGCGCGCTTTGGTCATGCCCTCGACTGCTTTAAAATGTCCTAAGTTTTCGGCGATTAAGATAAAAGCAACAGGGGCAATCAAGATAATAGCGCTAAGCTCAAAGCGCGGTGTGTAGATCGTAGGCAATCCGAACCAAGCGGCACTTTGAATACTACTAAAGTCGATAGGCGTACCAAAGCCTAAGATATTAGTCATCACAAAGTAGGCAATATAAGACAATATCAAACCGACTAAGAGCAGCAAGCGTCTAAGCATACCGCTGGTAAATACGGCTACTGCGCTAATAAGTAGGACGGTAAGCGTTGCCATCCAAGCATCAAATTGATTGCTTGAGACGCCTTGAATGGTCACAGGCGCAAGGTTGAGACCGATGATCATAACGATAGCGCCCGTCACAATAGGCGGCATCAAACTCTCAATCCAGCCTGTACCTGTCTTCATGACGAGCAAACCTACCAAGGAGTAGATAATACCGCACACCATGATGCCGCCTAAGGCCACATCCAGACCACTATTGAAGCCCATACCTGCATACGCAGTCACTGCAATGACAGGGCCAATAAAGGCAAAGCTTGAACCCAAATAGCTGGGCATACGCCCGCCTGTAATGATAAAGAACATCACTGTACAGATACCGGACATCAAGATAGCAAGGTTGGCATCAAAACCCATAAGCAGTGGCGCAAGTACAGTCGCACCAAACATAGCAAAGGTATGTTGAATACCAAGTAGCACGCTTTTGGACGGCGGCAAGTACTCGTTGATACCGACGGGATCGACATCTAAGTTGCCTTTATACGCGCGCCACGTAGGAAACCAGCGACCATTATCAAAGTCTGGATTGTCTATTAATTGCATGGCTTTAGGATCGATACCAGCAGCCGTTAAAGCATTCGGTTTGTTAGAGGCAGAAGAAGGCTCTGATGGCAAGGTCATGCGCTAGTCCTAATAATAGTTGGATGGAAAGTCGCTCGTTATTTATGGTTAGCTCTTAAAACTACTGATCCTCTAAACTTTGAGGCATCTACTGTAGCAATAGGACGAACGACTGCTTTATAATAATCGTCAACAACAAATGGTTTTGAGGATAAAAACTATTTGTTAATAAAGTCCAATTTCACTGGTCGTGTACTACGAGTTGTGTTTAACTGACATCAGTTTTGATACTTACAATAAGCAGTACTGTGCAGATTTTACAGCTGTTAAGTTTACAGAATGTTACATAGTGCAAGATGCTCAGCATCATAGCGGAAATAGTGTATAAATAAAAGATTTTGCTGCATAAAAGTATGAACTCACTCCACCTTCTTAAGTCATGGTAACTTTATGATTAGCGTATTTGATTTATTTAAAATAGGTATTGGCCCTTCAAGCTCACATACCGTCGGCCCAATGATTGCGGCTAACTTATTTTTATCGTCACTATCCAAGCAGGCAAGCATTACTGACATCAAATCAGTAGAGATCGAACTATACGGATCGCTTGCAGCAACAGGCAAAGGTCATGCGACAGATACTGCTATACTCTTAGGCTTGTTGGGTCATACGCCAAGCACGATAGATACGCGCCTCACTGACCATTATCTCTCTGCTATTTTAGATGAGCTAAAGCTTAATCTACTAGGCGTACATACTGTCAGTTTTGATGCACAGCGCGACATTCACTGGTTTGATGACACTGTATTGCCCTATCATCCAAACGCGCTTACCTTGCGTGCTCATTTGATGGACGGCACGCACTATCAGCAGACGTACTACTCTATCGGTGGCGGATTTGTCATCAATGATGAAGATGCCACCAACCCCGATGAGGATCATGCCAGCCCCACTATCGATGATATTCCTTATCCCTTTAACAATGCCGCAGAATTACTTGAGCAATGTAATCAGCACCAATTGAGTGTCAGCGAATTGGTACTGGCAAACGAGTGTCACTATCGCAGCTTGGACGAGGTCTACGCTTATTTAGATGATATTTGGAACGTGATGCAGCGCTGCGTTGAGCAAGGTTGTCAAAATAGCGGTATCTTGCCAGGAGGACTGCAAGTCAAACGCCGAGCGCAGGCTTTGTATTTGCAGTTGTGCGCAGAAAAAGATCAGCCCATTGCCAAGAGCGACAAGCTTGCGGCAATGGACTGGGTTGATTTGTACGCTTTGGCTGTCAATGAAGAAAACGCTAATGGCGGCAATGTGGTCACTGCGCCAACCAATGGTGCAGCAGGTATAATCCCTGCGGTTATGCACTATTACCGTGATTTTTTGCAGAGCTACAATCATGACGGCGTGCGCAAGTTTTTACTCAATGCAACCGCTATTGGTAGCCTTATTAAACAAAACGCCTCCATCTCTGGCGCTGAGGTTGGTTGTCAAGGTGAGGTTGGTTCCGCCTGTGCTATGGCAGCGTCCGCTTTAGCTGAGATTATGGGTGGCTCCCCTGCCCAATGCTTAAACGCCGCTGAGATCGGCATTGAACACAACCTAGGTCTAACCTGCGATCCTATTGGCGGTTTGGTGCAAGTGCCCTGCATTGAGCGCAATGCAATGGGTGCCATCAAAGCTATCAACGCCGCTCGCCTTGCCTGCCGCGGTGATGGGCAACATATGGTATCGCTAGATAAAGCGATTGAAACCATGAAACAAACGGGCGAAGATATGTCTGATAAATACAAAGAGACCGCGCGCGGCGGCCTAGCAGTATATGCAGATAACCGTATACCAACGGCAACTCACGGTGTCAGTGTTAACTACAGTCAGTGTTAATGTAATTAGTGCTAAATAAGTCACATCATCTTGCACGGATCAAAACATAAAAAACCGCTAACTCAGTAGCGGTTTTTTTGTCTTAGTTTGAACTAAATACTAGACTTACTCTGGTGTTTTAGAGATTACATCGTTCAATAACCATACTGGCTTAACTAGGCCTGAAGCTTCATCAGCAACCGCTTCTTGACGGACATCTAACACGTAGCGGTAGTTTGGCTCATAAGTGAACCCTTGGATATCACCGCTTAAGTTAGTAAAGTTCTTTTGGTAAGTATGACGATACTGCAAGCAAGTTGATTGTACTTTTGTGCCATCAGTAGCAGTCAATTCACAAACAGCTTTACGCGGCGCAACTTCTACTTGAAAGCTTTTGATGTTAACGACTTTAACATCCATAGCTTGACCTTCTACGACCATAGTACGCTGGTCATCTAAGCCCATGCTCGAACAACCTGCAAGTGCAAAAGTGGTCATCAATGCTGCTATAGCTAATTTTTTCATTGGTGTATCCTCATACAATTATTATCAAATTTTTAGTATTAATTATCGATATCGTTAGAGCGAAGTTGGTCTAACGATATCGATAATTTTTTATAGTAGTAAGGACACTCGGTTACATCATTTGAACTATAGTTTTTTGAACGACAATAGATCAGCATGTATTTAGTGAGTGCCCTTATAAATACTTCGCTCAGTATAGAAGCTTTAAAACCTTATCTTCTATGACTGCTTTGTAATTAAACGTCAGTATTTGCAACTGATATCACTCATGTCAGATAATCTAAGACGCACTAACTACGATAGTCTGCATTTATCTTGACGTAATCATAAGATAAATCACAAGTATAGACGGTATCTGTCGCCGACCCTCGCGCCAAATCGATATGAATGGTAATCTCAGCACGCTTCATAACCTCCTTACCTGCGTCTTCTGTATAGTCTGGAGCCACGCCACCATTTTGACAGATCATAATGTCGTCCAAATAGACATCCACTTGCTCAGTATCCAAATCATCGATACCCGCGTAGCCGACTGCCGCTAGGATACGACCCCAATTGGCGTCGCTTGCAAAGAATGCCGTTTTCACGAGTGGCGAGTGAGCAACGGCGTACGCAACGTCGCAGCACTCTTGCGTAGTTTTGCCGCCAGTGACCTTGACCGTCATAAATTTAGTCGCGCCCTCACCATCTCGGACGATCAGCTGCGCTAAGCGCAAAAACACTTCGGTAAGCGTATCGACCAAAGGCTGATAATGCGCGTGATCAGAGCTATCTATAATCTCTGAGCTGGCCGTGCCCGTTGCAATCAGCACGCAGCAATCATTGGTCGACATGTCGCCATCGACAGTAATGCGGTTAAAAGATTGCTCATTAATAGTGACTAATATCTCTTGCAATAAATCAGCGGCGATATTGGCATCAGTTGCTACAAATCCAAGCATGGTCGCCATATTAGGACGTATCATACCTGAGCCTTTTGAGATACCTGTGACATGATAGCGCGCGCCGTCGACCTCGATTTTTTGACTGGCAAGCTTAGGAATGGTATCTGTAGTACGTATACCATTAGCCGCAGCGAGCCAGTTATCAGATCCAAGCGCCTCTATTGCAGCGTCAAGTCCAGTAATGACGGCATCGCTATTGAGCGGCTCGCCAATGACCCCTGTTGAGAATGGCAATATCGTATGAGTATCGACACTAGTTTTGTTTGCCAAAGCTCTACAAATATCTTTGGCGCGGCGGATACCATCAGCACCAGTACCCGCGTTAGCATTGCCAGTGTTGGTGATTAGGTACCGCGGACTGCTATGAGCAAAGTGCTCACGTAGAACGCGTACGGGCGCGGCGCAAAAGGTGTTTTTGGTGGTCACTACTGCTGTCGTTGCCGCTTCATTGATTTTTATGATGACTAAATCATCGCGGTCTTTGTAGCGCACGCCAGCTGCCGTTGCACTCAAGGTAATGCCATCAATAGCATAAATAGTATCAGGTATAGTTATATCGCCAACAGCCATGGCAGTCTCCTTTTTATATGAATAATTTAATTGTCGTTACTTAAGTCAAATACCGACCAAATAGGCGCGTGGTCAGAGGGTTTTTCCATAGCGCGTAGCTCATAGCTGATGCCAGCATCTACGCAGTGCTCGACCAAATCGGGTGTGCACAAAATATGATCGATACGCATACCGCGTTTGGGCTCATCATTAAAGCCGCGACTACGATAATCAAACCAGCTATAAAAATCTGTGCTCTCTGGGTAATGCAAACGATAAGTGTCGATCAGCTCGCACGCCATCAACCTCTCGTACCATTCGCGCTCCTCTGGCAAAAATGAGGTTTTACCCTGTTTTAGCCAGCGTTTCATACTAGCCTCACCGATGCCAATATCGAGATCCTCTGGTGCAATATTCATATCCCCCATAACGATCATCGTACGCCCCTCACTTTTTAAGGTAACGATGTAATCGATGAGATCGGCGTAATAAGCACGTTTCATCGGAAACTTAGTAGGATGATCTCGGCTCTCTCCTTGCGGAAAATAGCCATTTAATACATCAATCTCACGACCTTGTATTACGTAGCGCGCATGAATAAAGCGTTTTTGATCCTCTTCGCTTTCGTGCGCAAATCCCTTTTGTACAAATATCGGCGCAACTTTTGAGAGCAGCGCAACGCCGTAATGCGCTTTTTGACCAAAGTATTCTACGTGGTAGCCCAAACCTTCTACGTTTTTTAGTGGAAACTGCTCATCGTGGACTTTGGTCTCTTGTAATCCTATGACATCAGGATCGATGACGGCTTGTAATGCCTCTAACTGATGTTGACGGGCGCGAATACCATTGATATTAAAGCTAACAAAACGGGTCATACTTTATCCTATATAAATAGTGAGGCGATATATCAGCCAGATAACTTACTCACCTATCTGGCCAACTCAAATACTGTCCGTATCATAACAGAATTGCGCGCCGCTATCTGTTGCACGCCTCTATTAGGTAGGCTAAAGTAGCTATATTAATCAAACTATACATAGAGAACTTTATGAGCAAAACTGAAAATATAGTAGCCTCTAATAATGATAAAGCGTCACTTAAGCCTTTATTTGCCACCGACTATCATATCTATATCAATCATACTGACGCCGGCGGCATCGTTTATCATGCCAATCATTTGGTGTTCTTTGAGAACTGTCGCCGTGATTGGTTTACCAAAATAGGTATCAATGGCTATTTTTTGCAAAATGATAGCGGACAAGTGCAGCACTTCGTGGTTAGTCAAGCGGCGCTTAATTACCGCCAAGCGATATATTTAGACGAGATCATCGATGTGCGCATTGATAAAGTCGAGCTAAAACCTGCCAGTATTATTTTTTATCAAACTATCTATCGCGCAAAGAGCAATACGCTGTTGAGTAGTGCCAAAATTGTTATTGCTTGCGTGCAAAATCAGTTGAGCACTAGCGCTGCGACTTCTACAAAAGCTGATACCAACGCAGTGACTCCAGTTGCCAATGTCACCTCTATACGACCAGTACGCGTGCCAAAAAGTCTGTGCGTTGTCATCGATCAGGCTATTGCTACCCATAGATCCAAAAATTAGTTGTCATGCTCATGTCATATAGTGGCTAAATTTATGTTTCTGTAATCTTGTCAACATCCTTTATAAAATTCATTTTTTAGACTTGGCTACGCTAAACTCGTAGCCTAAATACTTTGTACATTCATATACAAATATATTTTTTTGTATTTTTCAAACATTTATCTTCTATATCTTATCACCTACTACAAAACTCTCTTTATTTTTACCATTTCATATACATTTGTGTATACAAATGCATGCTAATAATAATTTTATTTTTCTACTATATGTTTCATTAAGAATATAAATTTAAAAAGACGCTAACTAAAAAGCAGCTCATCCTCTTTTAATAACCGCTTATCCGAATATCATTGCTTCACAAAAAAAACCTATAATCAATTTTTAATCGAAACCAGACAGTGCTAAGATACATTTTCTAGTACAATTGTAGTTATGTTAATTTATTGCTTAAGTATGTCTTTGTATTACTTAACCTTTTATTTACTGATTGGTAAGTAAGTAAGAGTCATACCTAATAACCCTCTACTCCGTTTACATTTAAGGGACACTGAAGATGACAGTGAACAAACCTTGGCTCGCTCAATATCCTAGCAACGTACCCAAAACCATTGATCCTGATCAGTACAGTAGCTTGATTGAGCTTTATGAGGAGTGCTTTGCACGCTTTCGCTTGCACCCTATCAGTGTTTGCATGGGCGTGACGCATACTTATGGCGATATCGATGATGCTTCGCAAGCGGTCGCTGGATGGTTGCAGGCGCAAGGATTACCACAGGGGTCTGTAGTCGCTTTGATGATGCCAAACGTACCACAATATCTGCCTATTATGATCGGGATACTGCGCGCAGGCTATGTCTGTACCCCGATTAATCCTCTGTACACAGGTCGTGAGCTGCGTCATCAGCTTAATGATTCTGGTGCCAAAACGATATTTATCGTCGAAAATTTCGCTCAAGCATTAGAACAAGTCGTTGAAGAGACACCTATCAAACATATTGTCTTATCTAAGATGGGCGATATGATGGGCTTAAAAGGTATGCTAGTAAATACCATCATTCGCCGTGTCAAGCGCTTGGTACCTAAGTACAAGCTTAATGATCCAAAACGCGAAGTGACTAAGTTCCCTGATGTGCTTCGACGCGGCAAAAACCTACCGCTACAAAAGCCAAAGATGACGCTTGAGCAAAAAGCGTTTTTGCAATATACCGGTGGTACGACTGGACTGTCTAAAGGCGCAATTTTGTCACAGCGCAATGTGGTTGCCGCCGCTTTGCAGTCTGAGGCATGGACACGACCTATTACCTCAGAGATTGATGAGGTATATATCAATATGGTGATGGCACTGCCGCTCTATCATATATTTGCCTTTATGCTAAGTCTGCTCGCCATGCGCTCAGGCTACACCTTTATATTGGTGCCTAACCCGCGTGATATTCCAGGATTTGTCAAAACCTTATCCAAACAACCCTTCCATGTATTCCCTGCGGTCAATACTTTGTTCAAAGGATTACTGGATAACCCTAACTTTAGCACTCTTGATTTTAGCTCGCTTCGTATTTCACAAGCAGGGGGTATGGCAGCCACTCAGCAGACAGCAGCGCGCTGGCTTGAAGTGACAGGGTGTGCGATGATTGAGGGCTGGGGCATGACTGAAGGCGTTGCCGCAGGTACGGCTAATATCGTCACTGATCGCAAATTCAACGGCACCATTGGTCTACCTGTTCCGAGTATGGATGTCATCGTCATCGATGAAGAGGGCAATCGCGTAGGCATCAATGAGCCAGGTGAGATGTGCATCAAAGGCCCTAACGTCACAGCAGGATACTTAAATAAAGACTCTAGCGAAGCCTTTACTAAAGACGGTTACTTCCGTACAGGCGATATTGTGAGTATGGATGATAGAGGGTACTTCAACCTACTTGATCGCAAAAAAGATATGATCTTGGTTTCAGGATTCAATGTCTTCCCGAACGAGGTAGAATCTGTCATGCTAGATTGTGATGGTATCGTGGATTGTGCGGTAATAGGTATTCCTGATGAGCGTCAGGGTGAAGCGGTCAAAATCTACGTGATAAGAGCAGATGCAAATGTAACCAAAGACGTTGTTAAAGACTTTGCGCTAGATAATTTAACAGGGTATAAATGTCCTCGTTATATCGAATTCGTTGATGAGCTACCTAAGAGTAATGTCGGTAAGGTACTGCGCCAAAAGTTACGTGAAAAACATATGGCAGATCATCCTCAGCTTTGAGCTGTCGATACCTTGGACCTCTAGTGGCTTGAACGTTATAGCACAAAAAAGCACCCTACAAGATTGTAAGGTGCTTTTTTTATGAGCAATATAAATTAGCTTGCTTTGGTAATTAAACTCAAAGGTAGGTATTTCATTGCAGGGCTTACAATAGACCAAGGCAAGCTTGGCACGCAGGCTTGTGCAACACCAGATTCTATAGCAGCGACGATAGCTTTAGTGCCCTTGTTAGCACTGACCTCAAAAGGTAATGGCTTAGCATTTTCATTAATCTCAGTACGTATATAACCTGGAAAGATAGTAGAGACTTTGATAGGGAGTTTTTCAAGTATCATATCAGCGCGAATACCTTCAGCCAAATGCGCAATGCCAGCTTTACTTGCACCATAAGTCGTCATGTGTTTTGGTAAACCGCGCATGGCGGACATGCTCGATATAACTACCAGATGACCATGGTTTTGTTTGCGAAAAATCTTCATGCCTGCTTCACACTGCGCTAGTGCTGATATAAAGTTGATCTCAGCGGTGCGCCTGTTGATACTAAAGCGACCTTTTCCGATGCGGCGACTCTCACCAATCCCTGCGTTCACCACTACCCGATCTATAGTGCCAAAATCGGCGACGAACTCATCAAACACTGTAAATATAGCGCTATAGTCGGTCACATCTAATCCCCGATACTCGACACGAATATCAGGATATTTGGATAAAATATCTGTTTTTAGCTGCTCTAAACGACTAGTGCGGCGCGCGCAAATGGCTAAGTTATAACCTAGTCTGGCAAATAACCATGCCATGCCCTCACCAAGTCCTGAGCTGGCACCTGTAACCAGCACTGTCTTGCCCTGTCCTACTTGCTGCTGGTTTAATCGGGCAAGATAACGCCCAGGTTTGATCGCACTAACTAATTGCGCTTTACGGTTCTTGGCCGTTTGCGTCATTAAATTTACCAATTTACTTTGCATAGATAGCTCCTTGTATATCAGTAGCAATGTAACACTTAATCGCAGTCTTTATGCGTCAAAGTATACGGCTAAAACACAATAGTATAGTATGCCTGCGTAGATAATTGAACGGCAATTGTGTATAGCAGACTAGAGGCTTAGGGTCTGTTGAACATTCAAACATTAGGACTGCTGATAGCTAAAATTGCACCAAACTAGGCGTAAACCGAAGATAATGTCTAGACATTAGCTAGATTTACAACACCGTTTGGGGTGATTTTAGCATCAGCCTTTCAAGGCGAGGCTATTTTTTGCCAATACATGGCGAAGTTATCTAACCTAGAATGACTAGGCCGCAAGAATTTCACTGCGTATTGCTTAAAAAATAGCGCCCGCCAGTTCCACATTTGAATGTTCAACAGACCCTAGTGTATTTAAATGAACAAACCCTTAAAGCCAATCCCTAGCGCCACGTCA
Organism: Psychrobacter sp. T6-4; assembly: GCF_052258425.1. Classification (NCBI taxonomy): domain Bacteria; kingdom Pseudomonadati; phylum Pseudomonadota; class Gammaproteobacteria; order Moraxellales; family Moraxellaceae; genus Psychrobacter; species Psychrobacter sp. T6-4. The sequence continues at coordinate 63,748 of NZ_JBQQEZ010000005.1, read as the reverse complement.
CAAAACGCTCACCACCTGCAAACAGGTGACTGTGCTCATTCAAAGACAATAGACGTGTACCACCTTTGTTCATAGTAATAGCGGTAACACCTGTGTTGATAAGCTTTCTGTTTAGGGTATAAGCAAGCGGACTGCCCTGCTCTAGCAATTGCGCGCTTATCGCTGCGATGACGCCGCCTGAGGTAAAAACCAGCACGGTACTATCATGACCCAAATCAGCTCGCTGCGTTATTTGAGTCCGAATAGTGTCAAGTCCACTTTGTGCACGCTTGTTGAACTGAGTCCAGCTTTCGATATAGTCACTATCATTGTCGCCAGCATGCCAGCGCTGCATAGCCTCGTCAAATAGCTCTGCTAGGCGTACATTGGGCACTTTTGCCTTAGCAATCTCTGTCGCTATAGTACCTGGATTACTAAATGCGCTATTGGATTTTATAAACACGTCTCTATGATTGAATTCATTAAATACTGGCAATACCGAGCTATCGGGCATTTGCCTATCAATATCAAAGATATGGTTTGATAGGGTTGTATCACTTTGAGCAAATGAGTCCTTATAATACGACCAAAAGTGCTCGGCGGACTCTTTTTGCCGTACTAAGCTGCCACTAAAAATCGCATCAATACGGCGCTGAGTCGCTCCATAATGCGCGCCTAATAGCTGAGCTTGCCTGATGCCAAGCTCTGAGAGCTTATCGTAATTTTCTTGTCCAAATGATGCCTGTCCGTGGCGGGCGAGCAAAATAGTTGTCATTATGGTAGTGCCTTTATAGTTTGTTCAATTAAGTTTAATAAATAAAAACCAGTGAACTAGGCCTAGCTCACTGGTTTGTTACCTTAAATTTAAGCCATTAGCTATCAATGAATTTATCAGATGCTGACTCAAAATAGCCTTTGGGCAACACGCTTTTGACGACTTTTTGTATAGGCGCTGGTAGCTGCTCTACCATTGCTGCATCGACGCCGATCTCTTGCAAATGCGGTTGTACGCGGCGGGTAAATAGCGCCTCACCCTCATACTTAGCAATGAGCTTAAGGCATTTAGCGTGCAATACATGAACGATAATCCAAAAATTCTTAAAGGCAGGATTTTTGGTTTGTTTATGATAGTAGCGATAATAAATCTGCTGAACGATACCCGCTAGGCGAAATAATCCAAACACTTCATAAAATGTCCAGTTATCGACCTCAAGACCTGTTTGCTTAAGATAGTAATCGACCACCTCATCACGAGTCATCATGCCTTTTAGATGGGTCGGCTGACGACGCGACTGCTGCATGATTATGTTGTCATCGGCCTCAATCCAGTACGCTAGCGCACTTCCTAGATCCATCAGCGGATCGCCAAGGGTTGCCATCTCCCAATCGAGCACACCGATCACCTCAGTAGGATTATCTGCATTCAAGATAACATTATCAAAGCGCCAGTCATTGTGAATCACGCATGTTTTGCTATCACTTGGCGTATGAGTGGTCAACCATTGACGCACTAAAGCATAGCTTGGCACATTGGGCGTCTTAGCCTTGACGTAGCGCTTGTTCCAACCGCTCACTTGACGCTCGCAGTACCCCTCTCCGCGGCCCAATTCAACCAGATCAGGATGCTCTGCGTAGTCCACTTGATGGAGCTCAACGAGTGCATCTATGACATTGGTACATAGCGCGCGCGTTTGCAACTTGTCAAGCTCAACTCCCTTTGGCAGATTAGCGCGTGGAATAATGCCCTCCATACGCTCCATCACATAAAAGTCAGCACCGATGATGTCCTCGTCGGTACATAGCGCGACCATCTTTGGAACATAGGGATAGGCATCCTTGAGCGCCTTTTGCACCGTGTACTCGCGTACCATATCATGAGCAGATTTGGCTTTGGTGCCCTTGGGTGGACGACGCAGGATTAGATCCTGATTGTCATACTCTAAGCGATAGGTCCAATTCGACGCGCCCCCTGAGAACTGAGTCACGATAGGTGAGCCTTTAATATCAACGCCTTGATTGCGTAGCCATATACTGACCGCTGCTGTATCTAACTCTTCACCATCACGAATCTGACCGCCTTGGTCTAAAACCTTTTGATCTACAGCCTTGTCGCCACTTGGCAGATTGCCTTTATTATCAGTTGCCATATATTTGTCCTTTTCTATTTTACACTTAGACTATTTTTAACGTTTTAGACGAACGCCGTGACGCTTTAACTCTAATTTGGCAATCATGGTTTTGTGCACCTCGTCAGGACCATCCGCTAAGCGCAATGCACGAGCCTGAGCGAAGAAACTTGGCAACATCGTATCTTGACAGACGCCCATACCGCCATGTATCTGAATAGACATATCGACCACTTCTTGTAGTACGGTTGGCGCCACTACTTTAATCGCTGATATTTCAGTCAAAGCCGCTTTGGTGCCTTGGCTATCCATCTTTTGCGCCGCATATAGGGTCAATAGACGTGCTTGATCAATCTTGATACGTGCCTCCGCAATGCGCTCAAGGTTGCCGCCTAATTGCAACAAAGGCTTACCAAAAGCGGTGCGCTCAGTGCCGCGCTTAATGGCCAGCTCAAGTGATTTTTCGGCCGCGCCTATACAGCGCATGCAATGGTGAATACGGCCTGGCCCTAATCGACCTTGGGCAATCTCAAAGCCCATACCTGGTCCGCCGATAAAGTTATCAATCGGTACGCGTACATTATCAAAGCTAACTTCGCCATGCCCATGCGGCGCATCATAATCACCGAATACTTTTAGCATGCGCTCAATGTTGACGCCTGCGGTTTTGGCAGGGACGAGTACCATAGAGTGCTGATGATGACGATCTTGTTCCTCGTTTGGTGTATGTGCCATGACGATGAGCACATCAACCGCAGGATCGCCTAGGCCTGATGACCACCATTTGCTACCGTTAATGACGATCTCATCACCATCGACGACAGCAGTCGCCTGCATATTAGTCGCGTCACTTGAGGCCACCTCAGGCTCAGTCATACAAAATACAGAGCGAGTTTTGCCCTCTAATAATGGCGTAAGCCACTTATCTTGTTGATCGGTACTGCCATAACGCCATAATAATTCCATGTTGCCACTATCAGGAGCATTACAGTTGAAGACATACGGCGCAAGCAAACTGCGACCTGTCAGCTCTGCAATCGGCGCATAGTCTGTTACAGACAAGCCTGCACCTAACGTATCATCAGGCAAAAACAAATTCCAAAGACCTGCCTCGCGCGCTTGTTTACGCAAGCTCTCGTATTTTTCGGGCCATTGCCAGTTTTTCCAGTTGCCATCTGGGTTTTGCTCGTGGCAGTCGTGCCAAAACTCTGCCTCTATTGGCTCGATATGAGTGGCAATAAAGTCTTTAACTCGGTTATGCATCTCTTGACCGTGCTCACTGACGGCAAACATAGCCTTGGCTGTCGTTGTTGGTTTTTCTGTAGACGTTGTTGGCTTTTCTGTAGACATAATTATTTCCTTTTTCCTTGTGACGCATTATTTATGCAGGTTTATAGTTTGGTGTACGTACGTTTACTCTTTTTGATATGCTACATTTATAACATAGGCGCTACCAATAAACAGCAAAAAAGGCGCGACCGACTAGGACACGCCTTTACAAAACATACACAGTTAATGATGCTACTAGAGCTACTTTAAAATATTTAAGCGCTGATTGAGATCAAAACGCATGAGCGCGTCAGGCAATTTATCGATTGCCATTGTAAGGGTTGCTTCAGCCGCCTGCGCTAAACCTAGCTTCTCTGCCAATGTAGGCTTTTGACGAGAGTGTAGCGCGTAGACTTCATTGTCCTTCATCAGCTCAAGCAAGTAGCTGTCTGAGGTTTGTAGGCTATCAATGAGGTTAAGCTCGATTGCATCTTCACCATACCAGTGCTCACCTGTCGCTACTTTTTGTAGATCCAATTTTGGACGATAAGTGGTCACAAAATGCTTAAATAACTCATGAGTTTGCTCAAGCTCTTGTTGATATTTGGCGCGGTCTTCGTCGTCATTTTCACCAAATACAGTCACTGTGCGTTTGTAGTCACCAGCAGTAAACATCTCGTAATCGACGTCATGGTTTTTAAGCCATTTATGAAAGTTTGGTAATTGCGATACCACACCGATAGAACCGATAATGGCAAAGGGCGCAGCGATAATTTTGTCTGCAACGCAGGCCATCATATAGCCGCCACTTGCCGCCACTTTGTCCACACAGACGGTCAATGTCAAACCAGCGTCCTTTAGGCGAGCCAATTGCGCTGCTGCAAGACCGTAACCATGTACCACCCCGCCTGGCGACTCTAAACGTATAACGACCTCATCGCCTTTATTCGCCGTGCTGATAAGAGTGCTAATCTCTTCACGTAGATGCTTGACAGCGCTGGCTTTAATATCGCCATCAAAATCTAATACAAAGACTTGCGTGCTTTTATCAGCATCTTTGTTTTTCTTCTTGGCTTTTGATTTTGCTTTTAGCGCTTGCTTAGCTTTTTTTGCCATGTTTTTTTTAAGTAGCTTGAGTGCCGCTTTGCCTTGCGTGGCTTCCATGAGATCTTCGCGGCGTTGTTCTTGCGCTTTATTAAGGTGGCGAACTTTGAGCTCAACAGGGTTCTTGGGAGGATTAAATAGCATGAACAGTATTCCTTTTTATAGTATAAATAATCTTATGATATTTTGATTGATAGCTATGAAGTCATTTTGATATGAGCGCATGAGTGCTGGTTTTCAAGCCAAGTAAATATATTTATCTGACTACCTCCACGGTAAATGACGCAAGTTTGAACCGTTAGCCTTTATCGTCACAAGTAGATTATCGCATCAGAGTTGTATAACAAAAACACATTAGGCATAATATGCGTTTGCACAAAACTTTCTACTACTAGCGCTACGGCTACTTATTTATGAGCCGTTTTAGTTGTGCTGACTCCTTTATTAGCTAATAATCCCATTTTTAGCACTATTGCCTTTGAATTGACTTGATAACTGGATAACTAAATATTATGACACAGAGCACTATGACGCACAGCGGCTACCGAGACGAATATTGCGGCGCCGTAACAGAGAGCTTACTTGAGCAAACCATCACTATCGTAGGGTGGGTACATCGTCGTCGTGATCACGGTGGCGTGATTTTTTTAGATATGCGCGACCGCGCAGGCATATTGCAAGTCGTCGTCGATCCTGATACGCCAGAGGCCTTTGCTACCGCAGATGCGGCCCGACCAGAGTATGTCCTCAAGATTACAGGACGCGTGCGTCGTCGTTACGAAGGTACTGAAAACGCCAATATGACTAGCGGTCAAGTCGAGCTACTTGGTAAAGAGATTGAAGTACTAGCCAAGTCTGAAACGCCGCCATTTCCGCTAAATGATGAGAACATGACGGTATCTGAGGATCTGCGTCTTAAGTATCGCTACCTTGATATGCGTCGCCCGCAAATGCAAGAGCGCATGGTGTTTCGCGCTAAAGCCACCTCAGCAATTCGTCGTTATTTAGACGATCATGGCTTTTTGGATGTTGAGACGCCTATTTTGACTCGTGCTACCCCAGAGGGCGCGCGCGACTACTTAGTACCGTCACGTACGCGTCCGGGCAACTTCTTTGCTTTGCCGCAGTCGCCGCAATTGTTTAAACAACTATTGATGGTATCAGGCTTTGATCGCTATTATCAAATCGCCAAGTGTTTCCGTGATGAAGATCTGCGTGCTGATCGTCAACCTGAATTTACTCAAGTGGATATTGAGACCTCTTTTTTAAACGAAGAAGAGATCATGACTATCAATGAAGGTCTTATCAAACACGTTTTTAAGACGATGATGGATATCGAGCTTGCTGATTTTCCGCGTATGACTTACGAGGAGGCCATGCGTGACTATGCGTCAGACAAGCCTGATCTGCGTATACCCCTCAAACTGATCGACGTTGCAGACTTGATGCAAAGCGTTGACTTCAAAGTATTCTCAGGTCCAGCCAATGATCCAAAAGGTCGCGTAGCCGCCCTACGTATCCCAAATGGCGCGTCAATCAGCCGCAAGCAAATCGATGCGTATACCAAGTTCGTGGGTATTTACGGCGCGCGTGGTCTGGCTTATATCAAAGTCAATGACGCAAACAACATAAACAATGGCGTCGATAAAGAGTCAGGTTTGCAATCCCCTATTATCAAGAACATGACCGATGACGTTCTTGCTAGTCTAATTGAACGTACTGGCGCTGAGAGTGGCGATATTATCTTCTTTGGTGCGGACAAAGCCAGTACGGTCAATGATGCGATGGGCGCACTACGTCAAAAGATCGGTCTTGATCTTGAAATGCAAACTTGTGAGTGGGCGCCGCTCTGGGTCACAGACTTCCCTATGTTTGAGCAGACAGACGATGGTCGCTGGACGTCAATGCATCATCCGTTCACTAAACCTAAAGGCTCTGTTGAAGAATTGAAAACCAACCCAGAGTCAGCGCTCTCAATCGCCTACGATATGGTGCTAAACGGTACTGAAATCGGCGGTGGTAGCCTACGTATCAATACGCTTGAGATGCAACAAGCGGTATTTGAAGCGCTAGGAATTGATGAGCAAGAGGCTGAAGATAAATTTAGCTTCTTACTCGACGCGCTTAAGTTCGGTGCGCCGCCGCATGGTGGTCTCGCGTTTGGTCTAGATCGCCTGATTATGCTTATGGTAGGCGCAAGCTCTATCCGTGACGTCATTGCCTTCCCAAAAACTAAGACAGCTGACTGTCCATTGACCGAAGCACCAGCACCTGTAGATCCTAAGCAGTTACGTGAGCTTGGTATACGTCTGCGTGAAAAAGTTCAGGTAGATACGGATAGACCTGCTCAATAGGGATTTGAGTCAAAACCACTATAATGATATCAGGTTATGTGAACGCCTATGAATCCATATAATCTTTTTAAGTTCGTGCCGCTACCTGTACTACAAGTAGTGGCGCGCGCTGCTACATCAGTGGTTGTGCGATCACCTAAGACAAGTATCGTCCGTACTATCAAAATTAATATGGCATTGATAGCGCCTGTGCCAGATGATTTGGACAAAAAAGTATCTGTTAAAAAGATAGTTCGTAATCAGTTTTTAGGGAGTGTTGAATCTATCAAGTCTTGGGCGATGCCTCCAGAGTGGAGCATTGCTCAAATTGTAGAGGTTCATAATAAAGATATCTTTCTACAAGGACTCGCTAACCCTAATGGTATGCTCGCTATCGTACCGCATTTGGGTACGTGGGAGATGATGAACGCCTGGCTCAATCAGTTTGGCGCACCGACCATCATGTACAAGCCTGTCGAAAACAAGCGATTAAACGACTTTATATTACAAGGACGTGCGCGGCTTAATGCCAGCCTAGTGCCTACTGATGCTAGCGGCGTCAAAGCTGTCTTTAAGACGCTAAAACAGGGCGGCTTTAGTATTATACTGCCCGACCATGTCCCAGACCCTTCAGGCGGCGTTATTGTGCCGTTCTTTGGTATTGACACTCTAACGAGCACCCTTGCACCCAAGCTTACCAGCAAAACCAAATGCGCTTTGGTAGGACTAGCTTGTATCCGCCGTAATGACAGACGTGGCTTTGATATCTACTGCTACAAGCTTGATGATCCAGACTTATATAATCGCGATGTTAAGGTAGCCACTCAAGCACTTAACCAAGCGATGGAGCATATGATACTCGATAACTTTAGTCATTATATGTGGGGTTATCGGCGCTTTAAGCGTATACCAAATCTAGGCAATCCTTATCGTAAAACCAAGACAAAACTGGCCAATTTTATCAACGCCAACCGAGCAGTGCTTGACGATCCCACATTCGATACTCCCAAATAGTCAATAATTTTATACCTGATAATACGAGTACATTATGGCACCTGATACCTTTAATTCGCTGTCTACTAACTCGTCTAAGCATCATATGAATGCCGAGCCACGCTATATCATATGTATGAAATGGGGCGATAAATACGGTGCCGAGTACGTCAATCGCCTCTATAATATGGTGAGCCGTCATTTGACCTTAGACTTTCAAATGGTTTGTCTTACCGATGACAGTACTGGTATTGATCCAAATATCAAATGCTACCCAATTCCTGAGATGGACTTGCCACCAGGGCCTGAGCGTGGCTGGAAAAAACTGACCACTTTCAAACCTGAGCTGTATGACCTAAAAGGGGTTGCGCTGTTTTTGGATATTGATATTGTTATCGTTGATAATATCGATAGCTTTTTTACTTATGAATCCAAATATGATGATAGCGTCGTTATTATCCGCGATTGGAAAAAGCCATGGCGGATGATCGGTAATAGCTCTGTTTACCGCTTTAAAATTGGACAGAACACATACCCTAATCTGCTCAGTAACTTTGAGCATAATTTTAATACTATCCGTACCCAAGTTCGTCATGAGCAAGCCTATCTATCCAACTATCTGCGCGAGCATCATCATTTAGAGTATTGGCCTAAAGAGTGGTGCGTAAGTTTTAAATACCAATGCATTGCCCCTATTCCTTTGAACTTCGTACGTGCGCCTATACTCCCTGATAACGCCAAGATCGTTATATTTCATGGGGAAATAAATCCGCCCGATGCTATTGAAGGCGGTAGCGGCAAATGGTATCGTCATGTCAAGCCCAGTCCTTGGCTAAAAGTTCACTGGCAGTAAGACAACCCACAATGACAATAACCCGTACTATCGCTAAAAATCATATTGACTTGGAGCAGACCGCTTCGCATCCTTTGCCTGTGGATATTGTCATCGCTTGGGTGGACGGTAACGATCCACTCTTAAAGCAAAAAAGAGAGAAGTACAAGTCAAACAATACGCTAGCCTCAGAGGCCATCATTGCCACACGTTTCGCCAGTGACAATGAAATTTACTACAACATTGCCTCCATTTTAAAATACGTGCCGTTTTGTCGTCACATTTATATTGTCAGCGATCAGCAAAGACCAGCTTTACTCGATGAGTTTGCCGCGCAGAATATCTGCTCTAAAGATAAAATACGTATTATCGATCATAGCGTATTATTTGCAGGCTACGAGCAGTACTTACCCACCTTTAATACGCGCTCGATCGAAACGATGCTTTGGAATATTCCGGGTTTATCTGACTACTTTATTTATATGAATGATGATTTTTTCTTTAACCAAGCGGTGACTTTGGATGACTTTATAGCTGACGATAACTTTATCCTTTATGGTCATTGGCGCAACAATGCACCCTTACTTGCCAAACTTAAATTGCGTCAGTCTCGCCAAAAGCTCTTTGGAACCCCTTTACAACCTAAACATACGGTCGCGCAGATGCTAAGTGCAAAAATATTAGGACTATCTCAGTATTTTGAGATTCATCATTATCCTCATATCGTAGATAAAAATATCTTACAAACCTATTTGCTAGATCATCCGCAGTTTTTGCAGACTCAGATTAAATACAAGTTTAGAGATGTCGCGCAAGTGAATCCTATAACACTAATGAATCATCTCAAAATTCAAAAGCATGAAGCTATACTTAAGCCTGAGACCTCGATAAATTATATTAAAAAAGCCAAGACTGTCGATGACTTTATTGCAAACCTGAATGATGAGTCCATTAAATTTGGCTGTATCCAAAGCCTAGATTTGCTCGATTCTGACTCTTACAATAGGATCAGCAATGCTATGATACACAAATTCTCAAAGCATTTACCGTCGTCACTATTAATAGAAAACAATCAGTAGTTGCCACTATCCATCAGTTACTCAGCACTAAACCACGAACAAAACCTAATCTTGGACTTTTTATGAAAATAGCAGTAGTAGGTACAGGTTATGTCGGTTTATCCAATGCAATGCTCCTCGCTCAGCACAATACTGTCGTTGCTGTTGACGTTGTGCCCGAAAAAATCGACTTACTCAACGCCAAAAAATCGCCTATTGAAGATAAAGAGATTGAGGATTTTTTAGTTAATAAAAACATCGATTTTACCGCAACCCTTGATACTGTCGCAGCTTATAAAGACGCGGACTTTATTATTATTGCCACTCCTACTGACTATGACTCCAAGACCAATTACTTTAATACTCAAAGCGTTGACACTGTTATAAAAGCGGTGCTGGCTGTCAACCAAACCGCCTTAATCGTTATCAAATCAACGGTACCAGTAGGATATACGACTGAAGCAAGAGAACGTTATTCGACCAATAATATTATATTTTCTCCTGAGTTTTTGCGAGAAGGCCAAGCGCTCTATGACAATCTCTACCCCTCTAGAATCATCGTTGGTGGTCAGTCTGAACGCGCGCAGCAATTTGCAAATCTGCTATTACAAGGCGCTATAAAAAAGGACGTTCCGCAGCTATTTACTGAGTCTACTGAAGCGGAAGCGATCAAACTGTTCTCTAACACCTACCTTGCCATGCGCGTAGCCTACTTTAATGAGCTAGACACTTACGCCCAGTCGTTTGGACTGGACACCAAACAAATTATTGAGGGCGTAGGCTTAGACCCAAGAATTGGTAATCACTATAACAACCCCTCATTTGGCTATGGCGGCTACTGCTTACCTAAAGACACCAAGCAACTACTCGCCAATTACGATGAAGTACCAAGTAACTTAATCAAGGCTATTGTAGACTCTAATAGAACGCGCAAAGACTTCATTGCTGATGCTATTTTGGCTAAGAATCCAAAGATCGTTGGCGTGCATCGTCTTGTGATGAAAAGCGGCTCTGACAACTTTAGAGCCTCAGCGATTCAAGGTATTATGAAACGTATTAAAGCAAAGGGTATCGAAGTGGTCGTGTATGAACCTGTATTAGAAGCAGATGAGTTCTTTAACTCAAAAGTGATCAAAGAATTAGAAACCTTTAAAGCGATGAGTGATGTGATCGTTGCCAATCGCTTATCTGCTGATATTGAAGATGTCGCGCACAAAGTATTTACCCGTGATTTGTTTGGGAGCGATTAATGAAAATTTTGGTTACGGGCGCAGCGGGTTTTATTGGTTTTCATGTTATTAAAGCCTTGTTACAGACGTCTTCGTTAGATAAAAACTACTGTATCGTAGGTATCGATAATCTCAATGATTACTACGATGTACCGCTCAAAAATGATCGTTTGCAAATTCTGGATAATATTAAAGGCGATAATAGTTTTAACTTTATTAAATTAGATCTAGCAGATCGTGAGTTAATGGCAGATTTGTTCACTAAATACGGGTTTGATATCGTCATTAATCTTGGTGCGCAAGCAGGCGTTCGCTACTCTATTGAGAACCCGCATGCCTATATGGATTCAAACCTAGTCGGGTTTTTGAACGTGCTTGAAGGCTGTAGACATAGCCGCGTCAAGCACTTACTCTATGCCAGCTCCAGCTCAATATATGGTATGAATACCAAGCAACCGTTCAGCACAGAAGATCGCGTTGATTATCCCATTAGCTTGTATGCTGCCACCAAAAAATCTAACGAATTGATGGCGCACTCTTATAGTCATTTATATAATATACCAACGACAGGTCTACGGTTTTTTACCGTTTATGGACCTTATGGTCGACCCGATATGGCCTATTTTTCTTTTACCAAAAAGATATTAGCAGGTGAGCCAATTGACGTTTTCAATAACGGTGAGATGCAACGCGACTTTACTTATATTGATGATATCGTTGAAGGTATCATTCGCATAATGCATAAAGCACCTGCGCCGCAAGAATCATCTATAACTACCGCAATTGCACCTTATAAGATATATAATATCGGCAATAATCGGCCCATCACCTTACGCCGTTTTATTACCGCAATTGAAACAGCATGCGGTAAAAAAGCGATAGAGAATTTATTACCTATGCAGCCAGGGGATGTTCCTATCACTTATGCAGATATCGACAACTTGCAAAAAGACATAGGCTTTGTGCCTAAAACGAGCATTGAGGACGGTATTAATCAGTTTGTAGCGTGGTATAAAGAATATTATTAAATTTAGCAAAAAACAGCTACTAAGAGGATCAGTAACAAACAGCATTATTTGTCTTCTTGGTGTCGAAAAATATAACTAGTATCGGAATTTTTAAAATGAGCACATTAGCTAAGTGGCAACGAAAATTTATTTTAGTTTTTAAAAGTGAAAAGCGTCTAAATGCAGGCAGAGTTGTCAAAACCTTTAATCATAAAAGTTACGAGGAGATGAAAGCCACAACTATCACTGAGTCAATGTGCAATCTCGATATTTTAAGTGATAGACCTAAAATTAAAGACTTAGAGGGTCATCTTAACAATGTAAAATATAAAATGATTGGTCAATCAGAGCTATGTTTTTATCAGGTGACTTTGATTATATTGCTACGTCGTAGATACAAAATAAAAGAAACATTCGCCGAATTTGAGCGCTTATGGAATACTGAAAGTGAGTACTTACTTGAGCATTTATCTATTCGCTGGATTGTCTCCGCTTGTGATACCTTTATTGACCACTCAGAGGATATCAATAGAGCGACTATCTTGATGAATGTCATTACTTTGATCAATACTCTACGCGCTTATGAGACCAAAGCATTTTTACAGACGCCTCTAAACGCCGCTCCTACACCCCTGCTCGATGACAAGATTAATATGCTCTACGCTGGTGATTTACCTTTGTACGCAGGTTTGACCTACTTTCGCGTTGGTACCGATGATAGCTTAAGAAATATGCGCAAACGTTATAAAACGTTTTACAAAACGGACGAGCTTGCAACGACTATTTTATTGTCAATATTCAACAAACTACAGTTTAACGAAAGCGCATTTTCTATACTACGCACCCTACATAAAACAGATTGGTCAGAATGGTGGGTAGAAGAATAACTAATCACTAATGTTCATAAACTCTTTGTATTGACGAGCAATATTTGTAGGTGACAGCTGTTTATCAAAAGTAGTCCGAAAAACATTTATATCGTCCATAGCTTCATTCATTTTTTGAGCTAAAGCATCAGTATCTCCAACAGGTACAAGATTGTTCGGTGGTAACAACTCACTTGGACCTGACGGACAATCGGTACTGATAACAGGTGTATCTAGTGCTAAAGACTCAGCGATTACACGCCCAAACCCTTCAAACACTGAAGACAACACCATAAAATGTGCATGCTTTATATAAGGGTATGGATTTTTTTGAAACCCTAAAAAGTGTACCTTATCTTCCAAATTTAAAGAAACTACCAGCTCTTTCATCGAATCAAATAGTGCCCCTTCTCCAAGTAGTAAAAGGGGTAATTTTTTTTGAGTTTTAGCATAGCTTCTAATAAGCATCTCATGCGCTTTTTGTGTTTTAAAACTTCCCACGTGAATAATATAAGAAGAATAGCTTGGCCTAAAGTCTGAAGCCATTTTGTTTATTTGAATTTGATCAATAGGATTGTAAATCGTTGTTGTATTAGCTATAGACAGTGTAGATTGAAAATCTTTTTCGACACCTTTACTAATACAAATACAAGGATGCTTAGAATAGTAGTGACTAATTTTTGATTCCTCTACTATTTTGCCTTGGTCTCTAAACATTTCTATTTTTTTAGAAATCGTATTTCTAATGACATGGGCTACGTTTGGTAGTCTACTGTAGTGCATTACCATATCAGCTTTGTCTAGATTTGATAACGTTAGGACTGGAGTTCCGATTTTTCTTTTGACGTAATGATCAACTTGTTTCGCTAACCACCAATATCCAATTTTTTCGTTGTCCATAGGGGTACGCAGTTTAAGATTTAATTGATGGTAGAATAAATTATCACCAAGCTCATAGGATACTTTTGGCTTAAAACGTAAAATATGCACCTCATACCCCAGCTCATGAAACCCCTGACCTAGAGTTAGTACCGATCGCTCAGCACCGCCGCCTTGTAGACAGTTAATAACTAGAAGTACTATTTTTTTGGATTTACTATTATCGACTTCTTGCACTGTAATGACGTTATTGAGCATCAAAAATCCTATAAACGATTAAGAGTAAAATAATTTTCTTGACTGTAGCGCTAGTAAGATGACACTACCGAATTTGTACAATTCATAAAGTCTAAGTACTGCTGTGCGATATTAACAGGTAGCAGTTCTTCGTTAAATGGCGCTCTAAACTGCTGAGGATCTTTCATTGCCTGACCCATTTTATCTGCTATAGCCTCTACATCACCCATAGCCATCAAGTTGTTCTTAGGTAATAACTCACTTGGCCCTGATGGGCAGTCCGTACTGATGACAGGTGTTCCAAGTGCTAGCGCCTCAGCAATGACCAAAGCAAACCCTTCCCAATCTGAGGTCAAGACCTTAAATTGAGCATGTTTAATAAAGGGATAAGGATTATCATGAAAACCTAAAAATATGACTTTGTCTTCGAGTCCGAGCGCTTGAACGTGCTGCTGTATACTTTCTTTATGTTTGCCCTGACCTAAGAGCAGCAGTTGCATGGTTTGATCAGTACGCGCATAGGCGTCTATCAAGAGGTCATGACGTTTAGCATCTTTAAAACTACCCACATGAATGATGTAGTTATCATACTTAGGCACAAAAGTATTAGCTTGCTTTTTTATAGCATCTCTATCGATAGGGTTATAAATAGCAGTAGTCGGTGTAATAGCGCCAAAGCTTTTAATAAAGTCCTGTTTTGCGCCTGCGCTAACGCAAATACAAGGGTGCTTAGCATATATCTCAGCCATTCGAGCCTTTAGCTGCACAGCGCTACTAGTCTTGTGGAACTTATAAAGTAGCGACACTGTATTATGAATCACATAGAAAATATTAGGCAATTTACTATAGCTCAAAATGCTATCGGCACGGTCCAAATTAGATAAAATCATATCAGGCTGGCCAATATGACTCGTCACGTACTTATCGACCGCGCTTGCAAAGATCTTATCACGACGCTCTTTACCAGGAATGAGCTTATAAGGTTTAAATTTGAGTACATGATAATTTAGATTCGGGTTTGTCTTGTATTGCATGAGCGGTTTAAACCGTAGAATATGTACCTCACATCCTAGCTCATAAAACCCTTGGCCTAGAGTCAATACTACGCGCTCAGCACCGCCGCCTTGTAGACAGTTGATGACCAGAAGTACTTTTTTTTTGAGTTTAGTGCTATCGGCTTTTTGCGCTGCAATGATATTATTTACCATTAAAGACCCTATAAACTATTTAAGATAATATGCTTTACCTTGGCACTAGCAAGATGATGACCCTACAGCATTTGTAGAGTCTACAAAGTCTAAGTATTGCTGTGCGATACTGTCTGGTAGCAAAGATTCATCGAACGTAGCATGAAACTGATCGGGATGGCTCATCGCTTGCATAAGCGTTTTAGCAATGACATCAACATCATTGACTGGCATCAGATTCCCTTCAGGCAATAGCTCGCTTGGACCCGATGGACAATCTGTGCTAATTACAGCAGTATCTAAAGCTAGAGCTTCTGCTATCACTAAGGCAAACCCTTCCCACTCCGAAGTTAACACCATAAATTGAGCGTGCTTAATATATGGAAATGGGTTTTCTTGAAAGCCTAAAAAGACCACCTTGTCTTCAAGTCCAAGCTCTGTCACTAGCGCTTTAATCTCACTTTGTAGCTTGCCCTGACCCAATAACAGTAGCGGTATGGATTGATCGGTTTTTGCATAGGCTTTTAACAAGACGTCATGACGCTTAGCTTCTTTAAAACTACCCACATGGATAATGTAATTTTGGTGATCGGGGACAAAAGCGTTTGCTTGTTTCTGTATGTTGTCTCTATCAATAGGATTATATATAGCAGTCGTCGGTGTGATGTCGCCAAAATTGTGCAAAAAGTCTTTTTCGACACCTTGGCTGACACAAGCACAAGGGTGTTTTGAGTAGATCTCAACAAAACGTTCTTGGGTCTGTTTAGCAAGCGCTGTCTGTCCAAACTTATGCAACAGCGACAAGGTATTGTGAATGACGTAGATGATATTAGGCAGTTTGCTGTAGCTAAGAATACTATCAGCGCGATCAAGGTTAGATAAGATGATGTCAGGATGGCCTATCTTGTTGCTGATGTAATGATCTAGCACCTGTGCATATACTTTATCACGCCGCTCCTCTCCTGGTATAAGCCTGAAAGGTTTGAACCTGTTTCTAAGTAAATGATAATTTAGATTCGGATTGAGCTCATACTCTATGCGAGGTCTAATCCTAACAATATGCACCTCAAACCCAAGCTCATAAAACCCTTGGCCTAAGGTCAATACTACGCGCTCAGCACCGCCGCCTTGTAAACATTTGATTACTAGTACCGCAATTTTTGATTGTGGCTTCATAAATAATAACCTTTAACTGCACTAAAATAACTGCTCTTACAGCTCTACTACATTAGCTCATCAGCGTTTAAATATTCTTGAAAGCAAAGACTTCGATGCTTTTGGACGCGTTACATTATTACCACTATAGTTTTGCTGAGTCTTTTTTGGAAAGCGGCCAAACGGCTCTATGCGGTAGTCATCGAGCTGATAACCATTTTCGAGTGCCTCGTTGTAATAGCTATCAAATAATTCAGCTAAATCTTTTCTAGGATGCGGCGAGACCTTACCATCAAACCAGTGTTCAAAGCCTTCTGCTTCAACTCTCGGTATAGCGTACTTATGACTAAACTGCGTACCCATATCTGAGTAATGCAAAATTCTGATATCGTCAATTGCTAAATCCTCACCATCGACTGAGTTATAGCTGTCTTGATACGGCTCAATCAGACGCTTGTTCTTTTTGAGAAGCTTCATCATTTTTTTATGACTGTCAGGATCTTGTTTAAGCTCTTTTATAGACGGTATGATAGATTGAGCTTTGGCGCAGTCCCACACACAGGTACATAACCTCGTCATATCAGCTTTAGTTTTGGCCGCAACTATTGACTTGCCAGTAATCGGATGCTGCCATAACTTAGCTAAGTCGTCTAAAATGACCACATCGGCATCCATATAAATGGCTCGTCCCGAAAAATCGCAATACTCAGGTATCGCCCAGCGAAATCCAGAAAAAGGCGTTGACCATTTAACCGTGTTCCAGCCCTCGCCTGTCTCAGGGTTTGAGTACCAAGGACTATTGGGATCACGTGATAATTGCATCCATACAATGTCGACAGAATTTGTAGTGTACTTGCGAATACTATAATCGAGAACCATCATCTGTTCTAAATCACAGTTATTTGGATCACATCCAACGAAGACCTTGATAGTGTCATCCTGCTTCATAGTTTTACCTGCTAGCTGCTTAATAATATTAGTTTGCGATTAGTCATGCTTGAACATATGTCGTCATCATTCCTTCCAGTACTCTTCTATCCAATCTACTGGTAGAATAAAATGGCGCAGATGACGTAGTGGTTTTTTGAGATTTTTAGGCTCTTTGAGTCGCTTCAAGTGGTCAATTGCGTTATTAGCGGCATTCTTATTGTAGCGACCTTCAATAGCATGCGTTGGATACAAGTCACCAGGAAATATAATAAGACGCGCACCCTTTGGTATCTTTGGCGTTTTAAAGTAGTTAAGTGGAAACGGATGGCGGCTTTTGCGTCTAAAGTGCGCCACCCACTTTTTGGGAAATAACTTCACCCCGCCCGGTGCGTTACGGGTCACAAAACGCTGCTCAAAACGGTATTTGTCCGCGATACCTTGAGGATCGGCTTTGAACTTTTCTTGTAGTGATACTAGCTGTCCGACCTGAAACCTAAAGCACGAAGTTTGACCCAAGCGCTCGAGTGGATTACTTGGATTGTATGACAAGATGATATCGTCAGGCTTACCATAGTCAAAGAACGGATCTAAGCTGTCTACGATAATGACATCTAAATCTACGAATAGTACCGTACCCGTTAAATCACCGAGCTTTTCGCCCCATAAACGTGATTTTGGCCATTTACCTAAAGTATTGGTCGGCATGGTCACATCAAGTGGCGGCAATTCTTGGCATTCAATCTCTGGACGGACATCAGTCGTATCATCGGTAAAGCACACAAAGCGAAATGGCGGGGTGATGTTGCGTGATACCATGCCGTATAGTTTATTCGCATAATCAGCACCGTATTTGGTACCCCATTTAATGCAGATAATTTGCTTAACATCATTATCTTGAGTTTTATCTTTCGCTTTTTTGAACATAAAAAAGGCTCGCTTTAAATTTGGAGTAGATGACACGAACTTGCAGAAACATAGTGGTACATTATAAACCGCATCTTATCATAAAAAAAAGGCTGAACACTTATGTTCAGCTTTTATACTTTTCGGATAATGATACTATTAATCAATAAAGCTCAACTAATCAATAAAGCTTAACCAATCCATATACTGCTCATTGCGACCATGAACCACATCAAAGTACAAGGTTTGCAATTTTTCAGTGATCTCCCCGCGCCCGCCATTGCCGATAGTACGGTCGTCGTATTCACGAATCGGTGTGACCTCAGCGGCGGTACCTGTCATAAAGATCTCATCCGCTAGGTAGAACTCATCACGCGTAATACGGCGCTCTGTGACTTTGATATCTAAGTCTTTACAAAACTGCATGATGGTACGGCGAGTAATGCCGTCAAGAGCCCCACCTGCTAGATCTGGCGTATGTAGCTCACCGTCTTTTACCAAGAATAAATTTTCGCCTGCGCCCTGACAGACGTAACCTTGTGGATCCATCAAGATGGCTTCATCATAGCCATTACGGGTCACTTCTTGGTTGGCCATGATAGAGACAGGATAGTTGCTAGAGGCTTTAGCTTTACACATAGTGACGTTGGTCATGTGATGGGTAAAGGATGAAGTTTTGACGCGGATACCGTTTTTGATGCCGTCTTCACCAAGATAGGCACCCCAATGCCAAGCGGCAACCATCGCATTGATACTGTTATCGCGTGAAGATAGACCAAGCTTTTCAGCGCCGACCCAAATCAGAGGGCGAATGTAGGCTTCTTCTAGGTTGTTTTGTTTGACCACATCTTTGTGTGCCTGCTCAAGCGTTGCTTGGTCAAACGGCACATCCATCTGGAATATCTTGGCAGAACCTAATAGACGTTCGGTATGCTCTTTTAAACGAAAAATCGCGGTGCGTTTGTCAGCAGTTTGATAAGCACGCACGCCTTCAAAGACCGCCATACCATAATGTAAGCTATGCGTAAGGACATGAACCTTGGCATCAGGTTGGTCAATCATGTCACCATTCATCCAAAGCTTACCCTCTTGTGTTGCCATGTTCATTTAATAGTCCTTATGCTAGTACCGACGACTAACTTTTTCGTTGAGTGTTGAAATTTAATCTGCGAGTGATTATATCACCGCAAACCTACATCGTTACAATTTTTTAGTTTGGCATTAAACAATTTTTTAAGGTGATCTTATTCAATATCTCTTGGCGGTACACCCATCAAGTGCTGCCACTGCGTCTGTACCAAGCGCCGCGTCTCCACCCATAACGACTCATCAACTAGTGATGACTGCTCAGCCAATGCCAGCTGATGAGTGGCTGCTCTTATACGCAAATAAGCATCAGTTAAATCAAGGCAAACCTGCTCCTCCCATATCCCAAGAGCAGCGACTTCTTCAAAGATACGTACGTTATCACTCCATTTGGTCAGACTTGGGTAATCATGCGAATACGCCAGCACCGCAAACTGCGCCAAGAACTCAATATCAACTATGCCGCCAGCATCCTGTTTGAGATGAAACTTGCCTTTACGCTGCTCATTTGAGCTAGTACCGAGATGCTTTTGCATCTTCAAACGCATGCTGGTGACCTCTACTCTCACCTCATCAAGGGTACGCGGCAGGGACAATACCGAGCGGCGTATATCACAAAAACGCGCCGTCACAAGCTTATCACCGCAAATAGCACGGGCGCGCACTAAGGCTTGATGCTCCCAAGCCCATGCCTTATCCAACTGGTAGGTCTCAAAAGCATGACAAGACACCACCATCATGCCGGCATTGCCAGAGGGCCTAAGACGCATATCAATCTCGTAGGCGCGGCCATCACGGGTTTGAGTATTGAGATAAGTCATCAGCTTTTGCGCTAGCCTCGCGGCAAACTTCATTCCGCTCACAGACTTCTCACCTGTAGTCATGCCAGCCTCTTTTATCTTGTGCAAAAACACTAGATCTAAGTCAGATGAATACGATAGCTCAAGCCCGCCAAGCTTACCATAACCGATAATAGCAAAGCCGCAATCCGCTTCGGTAACCGGGTCGCCATTAGTAGCAATAGGATAGCCGTAGCGCTTGACGATCTCAGCAAAGGCGCGCTCAAGAGCGGCTTCTAATACGACCTCTGCGATATAAGTCAGTGAGTCTGAGACTTTCATAATCGGGCGTTCAGCGAGTACATCGCTCGCCGCTACTGCCAGTATTTGATTCTTCTTAAATAGACGCAGTGCGCTGAGTAGCTCTTCTTCTTCCCCTGGCTCTACGCGCAGCAGGTGTTGACGCAGGATATCACGTAGCTCAATCTTGTCAGGCAAATGACGGTAGCGCTGCTGAAGAAAAGTATCCAGCAGTACAGGATAACGCGCCAGCTCATTAGCGATCCACGGGCTCGCTGAGAGCATAGGAATCAGCTCAACCGTCGCGTTAGGGTTCTCTGCGATCATGACCAAATAAATAGAGCGGCGACAAATGGCCTCAAGTAACGTAATCAAACGCGGCAGAGCCGTATTGGCGAGCTGCTGCTGTTCTTGGTGAGCGAGCAAGGCATGTACAATGACAGGGTAAGCGTCATCCAAACGATCTCTAGCCTCATCGCTTAAGTTAGCCACCATTTTGGACTGCCAAAACTGATCCAGTTGCGCGCGGCTCTCTTCGCTCAATACCGTATCGAGTTTGGCTATTTGTGCCTCAAGCTCGATAGGCTCTAGATCCTCATCGTCTTGTGTTGGCATCTGGCGCTCAGTCACCATACGCTCAAAGGGGACATTTATCGTATGTCTGTGCCTGTTGAGCGTCTCTATTAACCCCTCCCAATTATCGAACCCTAAAGTTGTCGCTAGGTTCTGACGCCATATGGGGTCTTGCGGCAAGCGCTGAGTTTGCTGATCATTGATCGCTTGGATACCGTGCTCTAGGCGACGTAAAAACCGATAGGCCGCTTGCAATTGCTCGTAAGTCTCTGGCTCTAAATATTCAAACCTGTACAGCTCCCTCATGGCCTCAAGGCACGATTTAACCTGTAGCTCGGGATGACGCCCGCCGTAGATGAGCTGGAACGCTTGTACAATGAACTCGATATCGCGAATACCACCTGCCCCAAGCTTGATATTGTCCAAATCCTCGCGCTGAGCCACTTGGTTTTGAATAAGGGACTTCATCTCTCTAAGCGCTGAGAACGCACTATAATCCACATAATAGCGAAAGACGAATGGCTTAATCAGCTCTTGCAATTCATCAAAAAAAGGCTGAGCCACTTGCCCGACCACTCGTGCCTTTAACCAAGCAAAACGCTCCCAAGCACGGCCATGATTGGCAAAATACTTTTGCAATGCCGATAGGTGAATAGCCAGATCGCTGCCATCGCCCCAAGGGCGTAGGCGCATATCGACTCGAAACACAAACCCGTCGGCAGTATTGTTATCAAGCAGCTTTATAATGCCTTGACCAAGCCTGTTCATAAAGCGTTTATTGTCAATACTACGTGTGCCTTCAGCCTTGTCGCCATCCGTCTCACCGCGTGCCCAATGGACAAATATAAGATCTATGTCACTTGATAGATTCAGCTCTTGCGCGCCAAGTTTACCCATTGCCATAATCGCCATATCGTCGGTCTGTACATTACCTTGTGCATTGATAAAGGTTGGCTGACCGTATTGAGCGACCAGATGCGTATAGGTGTACTCTTTAGCAAATAAGATACAACCATCAGCGAATTCAGACAGCTCATCTGTTAATTGTTCAAGCGTAATCAGGTTGAGTGCATCCTGCCATATCCAGCGCATCATCAGTGAAGTACGCAGATGACGCAGACCACTCATGACTTGCGTCTCGTCCCCCAGCTGGTAATTGTCATCTAGCGTATAATCTTGAATCAAATCGTCAATCTGCTGGCGGGTCAAGGTACTATCTAGCGGATAACTGCGCAAAAACGTCTGGCATGATATCGTGCGACTCTCCCACACTTGGTAGGCAAATTCGCTCGCCGTTTGCAAAACTTGAATCTGCTCAGGCGTTGGTTGGTAGCTAAGCGTGTTGGGATTAGTAGATGGCATATCTGATGACGATGATGGCTCCGGTAGCATAGGGACAAAAACTCCTGACGTTAAAGGTTAAGACTACGTGAACCTGATAAAAAAGTTTATTGTTTTTTATTACATGGCGGTCATTATTAACTGCAAACCGATACAAAAACGGTATTTCTCGGGCAGCGGCGCATTATTTGCTACAATATCGTGATCATTATTGAATATGAACTCTCAAGCTTATTATTCACTTTTATGTCCTCATGGTAGCATGAAAATTTTGTTACTAAACGATTCACCATACTGTGCGATATTTCTTTATGACTACCAAAGACACTGTATTACTACTAACAAAAGATCCTAGTCATCCGCTAGCATCTTTAGCGGTGCGTTACGCGCGTGCTTACTTACAAAACAGATCTGATAATAACGACGACAGCAAACCGTTAAAAGTGTTCTTTTATGCAGACGCCGCTCATATCGCCAATCGTCTGCGCTGGCAGTCTGCTGATCAGATAAATGTAACTAGGGAGTGGCAAGCTTTGGCTGAGCAATATCCGTTATCGCTACCCGTTTGCGTGAGTACAGCGCTCAGTCGCGGCATCAGTGATATAGATAATAGCGCCCGTCATCACTTAGAGGGTGATAATATCGCCGATGGATTTACGCTCGTTGGTCTAGGCGAGCTTGCCATGATGATACAAGGCAATTGTCGCCTGCTTCAATTTTAAGACCATACTTTTTACGAGCCTATATCATGAAATTTTTAATTGAGCTACGTACAGCAACTGAGATAGCAAGTTACGAGGGCTGCGCTTTAGCGTTGACGCTGGCGACCTTTGAGCATGAAGTGCAACTGTATTTGGATGCGCCTGTTTTTGGATTGCTTATGCAGTCCAAATCGCGCCTACATGGCATGATTCAATCACTGGAATTATACGATATGCCACCAGCTTGGCTGCCCGAAGACGTCTTTAGTGGCTGGCTTACAGGTATAGTGTCCAATGATTTAGCGGCGCAACTCACGCTGATACCAGAGGTTGTAGACGTACAAGACTTTGATCAGATTTTAACGTTTTAGCTATGGTTATTATTAAGCTTCAATCATGTTCTAAATAAAAAGGGATAACCCTAATGGCAACTTTATACCAATTACATAGTACGGTGGATACACTTAGGCGCAGCACTGAGCAGATGGCGCTGACTTGGCGCGCTGGTGATAGTATTCTTTTGCTTGGTACTACCGTCACTTTTATTGACTGGCTGCAAGCTTATCTAAATGATAGCGATATCGACAATATTCAGGCGATCTATGCGCTTGCAGACGATATAGCGACCCTTAGCGATGACACACAAAAAAATCTAAAACTAGATAAAAATCTCACAAGTATTTTAAGTGATAGTGAGTGGGTTACGATGACTCAAGATGATAAATTTGATAACGTAGTGACGATTAACTTATGAGTGAGCCCTTATCTTTAGACCAAGACGGTCACTTGAACGACCATACCCTTTGGACGCCTATTGTCGCGCAGCAGCTTGCTGATACGTTGGATGTGCACCTGACACAGGAGCACTTAGATATTCTGGGTCAAGTACGGGTGTTTTTTGATACCTTTAATCATGCGCCTAGCACGCGTCCACTCATCAAGTGGCTACAAAAGGTCTTGCCTGAGCACACTATTAGCAATCAAAAGCTCCAAGCGCTGTTCAATACTGGACTGGTCGCCCGTCATGTCAATAGACTAGCAGGACTGCCCAAGCCGCCTAATTGCTTGTAGCTCGCTTTGTGCGTTAGACACCTGCTGACATGTAAAACACTATTCTTTAGCATCATAAACACTTAAAGTCTCGTATCCTGTACTACGTCCTTCATCTCCCACAAACCCTTGTTGACGCCAAACCTCATAAAGACAGATTGCTACGCTGTTCGATAGGTTTAAACTTCGTGAATCTGGCAGCATAGGTAATCTGAGCCAATGCTCAGCACCGATATCAGTACGAATATCATCACTCAATCCTGCGGTCTCAGAGCCAAAGATTAGGGCAATATTGTTTTGGCTAACGTGACTTGACCTTTTTTTAGTAAAGTCATAATCATAGAATGGATGACTAAGCTTAGTAGTCAGAGCAACGATATGCTCACACTGCGCAGTCAATAAAGATTGCTTGGCAATAAGCCAGTTATCATGCACCTTTAGGTGCGCGTACTCGTGATAGTCAAGACCTGCTCGGCGCAGTTTTTTATCGTCTAGCTCAAACCCTAAAGGTCGTACCAGATGAAGCTGCGCGCCGCTGTTGGCACAAAGACGTATAATGTTGCCTGTGTTACTGGGCATTTTGGGCGCGATCAACACAATATGAATGGTCATTAAGATTTTCCATAATTTTTTGTTTATGACGATTTGACTGTTCTGCGTAATAACAAGTTACAGTTTATTATCAATAATTACATTTTGGTACTGTGCACTGATTTTAACTTTCACTATCATAGCGACAATGGATATGACGACAATATCGTTGTGCTCACTGAGACAATTATACTGTGGTTTTATCTTTTTATCGGTTGATATTGCTTGTTCACAATTTTAGGGCTCCTGACTAATTTTTTGGATAAAATGCACTATCACTACACTTTCTAATTTGAGGAATTTACTATGAAAAAAGTAATCATCGCATCTTTGACCGCTATGTTTGTATTAACAGGTTGCAATACTCTACAAGGTTTTGGCCAAGACGTATCTGGCGCTGGTGAAGCAGTTAGCAACACAGCAACTGACGTAAAACAAAAAATCTAAGTTTTATATTTAGATTTCTTAAAAGGATTTACCCTTGGGTAAGTCCTTTTTTTTGGCTCTGTTTTTACTGATTTAAGACTAAAAGTAGTTAAAGAAAAGCGCGCAATATCTGGTTAAGATAACGCTGTCCTAATGGGGTTGGCTGTATCTTATCGTCAGTATCCTCTAGCAAACCGCTACTCACTAAACCTTTTATTTCACCAGCGATAGCATCGATACTCAATCCGGTTCGAGCCTCAAACAAATAAGTGCTTACGCCGCTATGCAAGCGTAGCGCATTGAGCATAAACTCGCTAACCAGCTCATCTTGATCAATGGCCTGCCATATCGTTTTTGGGGCGACTTGGTACCTTGTATAGTCTTTTGGCGCTCGGGTCTTGCTAAAACGGTAAATACCTGTCTTTGTAACCTGCTCATTATGCGACGACGCATCCGCCAAACCTGAGATTTTGGGTTCTATGACGTCAATTTTATGACCCTGTTTTTTGCTAATGGTCACTTTGCCATGAGCGCCTGCACCTATCGCCAAGTAATCGCCAAACTGCCAGTAGTTCACGTTATGACGACAAGGCGAATCTGATGCGCCTGCCCAAGCGGATACTTCGTAATTGTGATAACCCAGCTGCTCTAATAATGTCTGACCCGCCTGCTCAATATCCGCTAGATTATCCTCATCAGGCAATATAGGCTGGCTGCGATAAAACACGGTGTTCGGCTCTATGGTCAACTGATACCATGAGATATGCGTCGCGCCAGCGTTGTGCGCAGTTTGAATATCATATAGCGCCTCGGTGAGCGTTTGCTGCGGTAGACCATGCATCAAGTCCACATTGACGCGATTAAAGCCAGCCGCGCGCGCCGCTTTTATCGCAGATATAGCTTGGACAGGATCATGAATACGACCGAGCGCTTGAAGCTTATCGTCAGCGAAGCTTTGCACGCCGATAGACAAGCGATTGATACCGACTTTTAGATACTCAGCAAAGGGCGCATGCTCAAGCGTACCAGGATTGGCCTCCATAGTAATCTCAATATCAGGCATAAATTCAAAGCAGTCGCGCAGTCCATCAAATAAGCGTTGATACTGGTCTATTGGCAATAGTGAAGGCGTTCCGCCGCCAATAAATATCGAGCTAATCTGCCGCCCTTGCGTCAATGTCATTTGCGTGCGCGCATCTGTTAACAGTGCATCGACGTAGTCGTCATACATAGACAGCTGATGATCTATAGGTAGCTCATGCGAGTTGAAGTCGCAATACGGACATTTTTTGACACACCATGGAATATGTATATATAGCGCTAATGGGATCTGTGTAACCTGTAAGTCCATAGAGGCTACTCTGTCGTTACTGTCATCATAATCAACTATGTTGGTATCATTGATGGTTTTAAGTTTGGGCATAAGGTTTACTTACTATTGGCGTAGCGATTATCATACAAAATCCTGCTAGGATAACGGTTAAAGGTTTTAATTAAAAGTACACTGGTAATAAGAGACGTATAAACCCTGATAGCGTTACTGTATATAGTGAATTCACAATAAAGCTGATGTATTTTACACGATGTACTGCTGGTATTCATTTTGCGCAGTCTCTATCTGTGCAGGCACGCCAGAGAAAGGAATACGAGCAGTACTGATTTAAAGTGGGCTAAAAAATGTATTATAAAGGATAAACAATG
Organism: Psychrobacter sp. T6-4; assembly: GCF_052258425.1. Classification (NCBI taxonomy): domain Bacteria; kingdom Pseudomonadati; phylum Pseudomonadota; class Gammaproteobacteria; order Moraxellales; family Moraxellaceae; genus Psychrobacter; species Psychrobacter sp. T6-4. Next base: position 37,113 of record NZ_JBQQEZ010000005.1, on the reverse strand, counting down.
GCATATTGGCTAATGAAATCTAATCCAAAGTTTTTTGGTATTGATGATATCAAGCGCTTAGGAGTCGATAGCTGGGATGGCGTACGCAATTATCGTGCGCGTAACTTCATGCGTGATGATATGCAGGTGGGTGACCAGGTCATTTTTTATCATTCAAGCGCCAACCCATCGGGAGCGGCAGGTATTATGACGATTACTCAAGCAGGCTACCCTGATCCTACGCAGTTTCATCCTGAGCATCGCCACTATGATCCACTAGCAACTGAGGATATGCCGCGCTGGTATATGGTTGATGTGAGCTTTGAGCTGGCATTTACCGATGTCGTGCCGCTGTCCGCACTCAAGTTTATACCTGCGCTTGAGGACTCCCTATTGCTCAAAAAAGGCTGTCAGCAGCTTACGGTCATCCCGCTTGAGCCAAAACACTGGCAAGCGATTATCGATATGGCTGAGAGTTTAGATCTTGTGCCTTAGCCTTGAGTGCTCATCATACCGACAAAGCGACGGTTAACGCATTGACATCTAGGCCTTGCTTGATTACCATCATCACAACTTTTGACCTGTTGATTCAACCTTTGGATTGACAGGTTATTTTTGTTTTAGCAGATCTAATTTATAGATGACAAACGCTTTTCACAATAGGTGTTCATTTGGCTTTATTCATTATTTACTGTTTCGTTGAATCAAAGATATATTCGATAAAAGTACCAATCAAAATATAATCACTTAATAAGTTGTTCGTTATGGTGTTGCCCTTATCCTTTACCGATTTTAAGAGCTATAGTCTGCGCTTAGGCGTTTTAGCCTTGCCTATTTTGATCACGCAGTTTTGTCAGGCAGCGCTTGGGGTCGTGGATGCTATTATGGCAGGACGCGTCTCAGCACTTGATCTGGCGGCAGTTGCTGTTGGCTCTGGGATTTGGTTACCGCTATTTTTGCTCGCGACGGGCATTTTGATTGCGACCACGCCTTTGGTCGGTGAGGCCATAGGGCAAAAAAACCACGAGCGCATACCGCATATTACTCAGCAGTCCTTGTGGGCGGCAGCGGTGATTGGCATCATCGGTTTTGTTATTGTCAACTTGGCGCCCAATGTGCTCAGCCTTATGGGCGTACCTGAAAATATTCAGCCGATAGCGGCGCAATATCTGTACGGTGTCTCCTTTGGGTTTCCAGCTCTAGCAGTCTACGCGGTGCTACGCAGTTATTGCGAAGCGCTTGGTCGCCCCGAACCTGTCACTGTCATTAGCATCATTGGACTCTTAGCGGATATACCGCTCAATTATATCTTTATTCATGGCCTATTTGGTATGCCAGAGCTTGGCGGTGCAGGCTGCGGGGTGGCAACCGCTATTGTGCTTTGGATCAATGTCTTACTACTCGCCGCTTACACCGCTTTTACTAAGCGTCAGCAATTTGCAAATACCAGATTTTATCGACATTTTTCCCGCCCTGATCGCGTCCAAATCGCCAAATTGCTTGCACTAGGCATCCCTATTGGCGTCTCGATTTTCTTTGAAGCCAGTCTGTTTAGCTTAGGTGCTTTAGTTATCAGTCCGCTAGGAGAGCTGGCAACGGCGTCACACCAAGTAGCACTGGCAGTCACCTCACAGTTATTTATGATCCCCATATCGGTCGCGATGGCGCTGACCATTATGATATCCAACCGCTTTGGCGAGCAAAACTTACTGGCGCTGCGGCAAGTGCAAGCCACAGGGCTTATCTGGACAGTACTCATTGCGATCATCTGCATGCTTGGTGTTTGGCTATTTCGCCCACAACTGGCGATGGCCTTTACTGACAACCCTGAGGTGCAAGCACAGGCTATGCATCTATTGATATTTGCACTCGCTTATCAGCTGTTTGACGGCTGGCAGGTCAATGTCGCGGGTATTTTGCGCGGTCTACAAGATACCAAAGTACCGATGTGGGTCACGATGTTTTGTTATTGGGTCGTTGCGCTACCGATGGGTATCTATCTTGTGCGCTATACCGATGTAGGCGCGCAGGGGTTTTGGATGGCGCTGATTACAGGACTGTTTTTGGCAGCGATTTTGTTAACTTTAAGACTTATGTATCAACAAAAACGCTTAACTCAAGCATGGGGCTAGCCAAGATTTGATGATAAGTAAGCTATACACTCTGGCAGTACTTTATCTAGTATGATAATTGAGATGTAATAAAAATTTTAACGATAATAATATAAAAAAATTGAGTTAACAGTTGTACATTGATTGCTCATTGAGCTGAATATAGGTATGATTGTCATCAAGACAAACTATATTTTGTTACACTAATTGTTTCTTGCATTCTAATAAAAGGTATCAATAAAATTATGGATATTGAAAAGATACGTACTCTAATCGCCCTCATGGAAGAAAACGAGCTGGTCAATCTAGAAATCAGCTCTGACGATGAGCATATCAGCCTAACCCGTCACTACGATGCGCCCGTTCAACAAATGATGTCAGCACCTGCTGCTGGTGCGCCTATTGCCGCTGCGCCCAAATCTGACGTCAAAGCTGGTAGCGTTGAGACCTCTCCTATGGTCGGCGTCTTTTATTCGTCACCAAGTCCAAATGATCCGCCATATGCTAAAGTCGGTCAAAAGGTACAGGCGGGTGATACGCTCGGTATCATAGAAGCCATGAAAATCATGAATCCACTTGAGGCCACTCAAAGCGGCGTCATAGATGAGATCTTGGTCGCAAACTCTGATGTGGTACAGTTTGGTCAGCCTGTTATTCGCTACAAGGCTTAACGGTTCTTGCCCTACTTTACTCAGTTGCCTGCGGTGATACAAATAGCTAGAGCACCCTAGCACATCACTCAGCTAGCACGGCTAAAACAAGGATGATTCTATGATAAAAAAGTTACTGATTGCCAACCGAGGTGAGATCGCCCTGCGTATTGTAAGGGCGTGCAAAGCGTTGGGGATAGAGACCGTAGGCGTCTACTCTACTGCTGACAAAAACCTAATGCACCTGCGTTTCGTCGATGAAGCTATCTGTATTGGTAAGCCCAATGCCAGTGAGAGCTATCTCAATATTAGCACCATATTGACGGCAGCTGAGATATCGGGCGCTGACGCTATTCACCCAGGCTATGGATTTTTGGCTGAGAATGCTGAATTTGCTGAACGTATCGAAGAGGCCGGTCTAACCTTTGTAGGACCAAACGCGGATCATATTCGCCTGATGGGTAACAAAGTCTCTGCTATTAATGCCATGAAAAAAGCAGGCGTGCCGACGGTTCCTGGTTCTGTTGGCGCAGTCACTATGCACAACGCTGAAGAGCAAGCGGGCAATATCGGCTTTCCTCTGATTATAAAGGCGGCCTCTGGTGGCGGTGGCCGTGGTATGCGCGTCGTTGAGCGTTTTGATGAGCTGGTCGGACAAGTACAAGCGGCCAAGCAAGAAGCTGAGCTGTGGTTCGGTGATGATACGGTTTATATGGAGCGCTATCTACAAAACCCGCGCCACGTCGAGGTGCAAGTCTTGGGCGATGGTAACGGTAATGCCATTCACTTATATGATCGTGATTGCTCGCTACAGCGTCGCCACCAAAAAGTATTAGAAGAAGCCCCTGCCCCTGATATTCCAGATGATGTCCGTGAACCTATCCTACGTGCTTGTGTCAAAGCCTGCGAGCTGGTCAAATATCGCGGCGCGGGAACCTTTGAGTTTTTATTTGAAAACAATGAATTCTTCTTTATTGAGATGAATACTCGCGTGCAAGTTGAGCATCCGGTTACTGAGATGATTACCGGTATCGATGTGGTGGTCGAGCAGCTCAAAATCGCCGCAGGGTATGGTCTCTCTTACCGTCAAAGCGAGATTGAGATACAAGGCCATGCTATCGAGTGCCGTATCAATGCCGAGGATCCTGCGACCTTTATGCCCTCACCGGGCACAGTCACCCAGTTATTTGCCCCAAGCGGCGCAGGCGTGCGCTTTGACTCACACCTATATCCTAGCTACGAGATACCCAGCTACTATGACTCGCTCATTGGCAAACTGATCTGTCACGGTCAAACGCGCCAGCAAGCCATATCAAAGACGTTGCACGCGCTTGATGAGCTGGTCATTGAAGGTATCAAGACCAATATCCCGCTACATCGCGATGTCATCTTGGCGGATGAGGAGTTTAGTGAACAGGCACAAAACATTCATTATCTCGAAAAGGTACTACTGCAACCTAAAAAAGAGAAACCAGAAGTCGATTATAGTGCTTAATTTAGGAACTCTTAGCACAATTAAAAAGCCGCTCTTTATATAAAGGGCGGCTTTTTAATTGTGCAAGGTCATAGTTAAAAACTACGGCATGACTCTACGAAAGGTCATAAAGCACTCAAGCCCTTCAGGATCCGCGCACCACTGCATCTGATTGTCCTTATGATCCAAAAACGCAATCAGCGTCTCATCACTTTGATCAATCTGATTGCCTGAGCAGTCCACTTCATTATTATCATAAATGGTCTTGATTGCGATAATAGGCAAACCTTCATCGAGATGACTCACTAGGTAGCGACTGTACGTCCACTCTTTGCCACTTACCGCCCACATCTCGTTATCGGCACCGAAGTTGTATATCTCACGGCACTGATCGTTTGAGGACACTTGAGCGCTACTATTCAAACCTGTAGTAGCGGGTATTTGAGTATTGCTTGGCGTCATAGTGATGATGCGGCGCTCGCTTTGGTCTAGTACGCCATCAGTAGTCTCTGAGGCACTCTCAGCTAGCATTAGACTATCGAGTATAGATTGATTGCTCATAGCACCGCTATTGTTTAGCTCAATCTCCCACTGCCCAGCGATAGCAGGACTGATATGAGTCGTAATGTTAGAGGCGCTTGTACTCTCGTTACCTGCGGGCAAAGACGCCAAAATAGAAGCCAAAGAAATAGACGCAAATGAGAAGATAGGTTCCATAATTAACCTTAATTATTATTCAAATTAAACTACTCATTAGCGTAAGTCTTAGCCGACTAAAACACAAGTAACAATATGCTATGGGTTACTGCGTTTAACGCTCATCAGCTGATGGGCAAGCGATATCTGAGCATAAGACTAGTTAGACTACACTGGCATGGTTCAACACGTACGTTAGTAAGAGCTTGCGACACCTAACACTGTAAATTAATATAAAACATCAAATACGGCTTGCAACTGACTAACCCACACTACAAAAAAGCCCTCTACTCCAAGCGTTTTCACACTTAAAATAGAAGGCTCATTTAATAATGACGCTACTACACTACGCCGCAGTAGTATTAGGCGCTTGTGCTAGAGCAGATAACGCGCCTTTAAGCATCGCAGAGACAGTACTGCTACAGGTTCCGATACCTGAGTACACCGTACCATCGACATTGAGCTGAATGTAGGCGGCAGCATTAGCATTGGTCTTGTTATCCGTACTGGTATCGTCATCATAACCGTCGGCATTGCCATCAACATTATTGTGCTGCGGATTGATCGCGTGCTCAGCGTAATTGATGATATGGAGCGATTTGCCAGTATGCTGCGCAAGTCCATCAATAAAGGAAGATAACGGACCATTGCCAGTACCATCTATAGTGATGGTATCGCCATTCATATTGACTTGACCGCTAAAGAAGACCTCGCCGCCTTTATTATTGACACTATAATCGAGCAGTTCAAAATCACCTTGCTGTAAATACGTGCTCTCAAAGGTCTGTAAGATCTCATCGTTCTGTAATTCGCGCGCTACTTTTTCAGCCTGTTTTTGTACTATGCCGCTAAAGTCAATCTGCATCCAGCGCGGCAAGTTAAAGCCGTAATTGCGCTGCAAGATGTAAGCGACGCCGCCTTTGCCTGATTGACTGTTGATACGCACGACATCTTGATAGCTACGACCGATGTGCGCAGGGTCAATAGGCAAGTACGCCACGTCCCAAACGTTCTCGGTTTCATCGACATGCTGCTCGTTATAATCGAGCGACTTTTTGATAGCGTCCTGATGCGAGCCGCTAAAGGCGGTAAATACCAGCTCACCGACATAGGGGTGGCGCGGATGCACAGGCAAGTTATTGCACTCGCTCACCACCTGCACGATCTCACTCATGTTGCTAAAATCAAGCTTGGGATCTATGCCTTGGCTAAACATATTCATCGCTGTGACCATGATGTCCATATTGCCCGTACGCTCACCATTACCGAGTAATGTGCCCTCGATACGGTCAGCGCCTGCGAGTATGCCAAGTTCCGCGGCGGCTACCGCGCAGCCACGGTCATTATGCGTGTGCAGGCTAATAATGACGTGCTCGCGTTTGGCAAGGTTACGACAGAAGTACTCAACTTGGTCGGCAAAGATATTGGGCATAGAGGCCTCAACCGTTGCAGGTAGATTAAAGATGACCTCTTGCCCGTTCTCAGGCTGCCAGATATCACATACCGCGTCACAGACTTCTACCGCGTATTCGGTTTCGGTCTGACTAAAGCTCTCTGGTGAATACTGAAAGACCCATTCGGTTTCAGGATACTTAGCAGCATAATCAACCAATAACTTAGCGCCCTCGATAGCGATCTCTTTAATCTGCGCTTTATCTTTACCGTATACTTTTTCGCGCTGAATACGACTGGTAGAGTTATAGACGTGGACAATAGCGCGCTTTGCGCCTTTTAACGACTCAAAGGTACGGGCGATCAAATGCTCGCGAGCCTGTACCAATACTTGCAAGGTCACATCATCAGGGACATGGTTTTCTTCAATGAGCTTGCGCGCAAAGTCAAACTCTACTTGCGCCGCTGACGGAAAGCCAATTTCAATATCTTTAAAACCAACATCGACCAACGTCTTAAAAAAGCGCATTTTTTGTTCAATAGTCATCGGATCGATTAGCGCCTGATTGCCATCACGCAGATCAACGCTTGCCCACATCGGTGCTTTTTTGATCGTTTTGCTCGGCCACGTGCGATCTGGCAGATGTGGTGCAAACTCAAAAGCGCGATATTTGCGATAGTCAAAAGCAGGATTTTTTGGAGTGATGACAGGTTCAGACATGAGTGTTCCTTATGAATTGAAATGTTGTGAATTTAAGAATATCTACTGAATGCTGATGGGATGACCCTATAATAGCAAATTAGTACGATCAAAAAACGGCTTTATCAAAAGATATTACCTGCCATAATAGTGATTATTGATAGTATTAAGGCTTTAAATAGCGAAAATCTCTAAACAACAGGGCAAATTATAATGGATAACAATATCAATTCTACTATTACTATCGATAAAATAGACAAGCAGCTACTACGTCTATTACAGACCGATGCTCGCATGAGTATCACTGAGCTTGCCGAACAGGTCAATCTATCTGCAACTCCTTGTGCGCGGCGTATCAAGCGCTTAGAAGAATCAGGCATTATCACAGGCTATCATACGCAAACTGACGCGCAAAAACTTGGCTACCCGCTAGCAGTATTTATTGCTATTAGTATGGATCGTCATACTGCTGAGCGCTTTGAGCAGTTTGAGCGCAAGGTGCAGAGTTTTGATGAGGTGGTGAGCTGTAGTATCGTTACCGGCCGCACTGAAGATTATCTAATCAAGGTGCGCGTACGCGATATGGCGCATTATGAGGAGTTTTTGCTGCATCGTCTTAACCGTATCGAGGGCGTAGCGCAAGTGCACACGAGCTTTGAGCTACGAGAAGTATTCAATCGTAACATGGTGTAGTAGTCATCTTATAACGATTTTAGACTGATTTTTGCGGCAACTGACGAAACCATAGTAACAGTCCTAAGCCCATTAATAACCCGATACCCGCTGCGAGCAGTCCAGCATCGAAGTTATCATTATCGCCTGCGAGTGCCACGGTTACGAGCGGCCCTATAAACTGTCCTAGCGCATAGGCTAAAGTAGCCAGTCCAATGAGCAGGTTTGAATAAACAGGGTTCATATTTTTGATAATATTTAAGGTCATCGAGACCATACCTGCAAAGGTCATCCCGACGATGATGGCGTTGGCATAGAGTCCAAGTGCACCTGCAAACCATAGGGGGCTGAACATGCCTAGTGCCTGCAGCAAAGTTAAGCCAATTAAAGTATTAATCTCGCCAATACGTTTGGCAAGGATACCCCAAACAGGATTGAATATGATGATGCTTACGCCGACTACCAGCCAAATCTGCAAGCCAGCGTAAGTGTCTGCTAATTGATTGGTCGCCATAACAGGCAAAAAGGTCGTAGAGGTAATATAGCCAAAGCCTGCGAGCACGTAACTGGCTGATAACAAAGATATGGCTTTGCCATTACCACTGATCGCTTCATACAAGGAGCGTTTGAAGTTAATGTAGGTTTGATGAATAGAGCGTGGCTGTGGGTTTGCATCAGCAGCGTTATCAGGTCGAATACCCAGTAATAACCATAACAGCGGCAAACTGCTCAGCCCTGCGATCAACCAAATCACATCGAAATGATAATCTAAAGATAACAACCACCATGTCAAAATCGCGGATGCGCTAATACCGACGCCGATACCTGCGTAATGCAGGGTTGAGAGTAGTGCTCGGCGCTCAAGGCTAAAGCTTTGAATAACGAGGGTTGAGCTCAGAATCATCGCAATACCGCTTGCGATACCTGCCAATAAGCGCACTAGGTACCAGAGCATGATAGGCAGCGAGGGTATTGCCAGCATCATGGTAGTGGTTACGCTCATTGCTGTCCATAGCATGAGCGTCTGCCACGTTGTGCGCTGCGGGACGAACATCGCAATCAAAGCACCAATAAAGTAGCCAATATAATTAACCGATGCCAGCCAACCTGCAACCGTCGTCGAGAGTGTCAATTGGGTCATAATATCAGGCAAGGTAGCAGTAAATAAAAACCGGCCATATCCCATAACGACCGCGAGACAATATAGACCTATGAGCGCTATGATAGTCTCGTTGGTGATAGTAGGCACCATACGCATACGGCTTTGAGAGGTCGTCTTCATGACAGTGCCCACTTGTGGCAATAAGCTCACAATCCTTTGTAAGGGGTAACGATTAAACAGGCTGCGCAATCATCGCCACGCGCTGATCGCTAAACATATCCATATCTGGCGCTAAGGTGCGCATAAAACGATCAAAATATAACAGCTGCTTGGTAAGCAAAGCAAAATCACGCGGAAAATGAATACCATGACGCTTGCCGACGGCGACGATCTCTAACATCATCTTATTGAGCTCATCGGCCTGCTCTTTGCTATTAAACGGCACGCCACTGGTAAAGGCTTTGTCCTCAGCCATAATCGTGCGCATCATCTTCTCTAAATCCTGACCGAGCGCTGCCACATCGACCTGTGAGCGACCATGCGTCATCTCCATATCGATCATATTATGCGCCATAGCCTGATAGTCATTGTCTTGCAAGGCTTGCATCATGCCCATACAGGCGCGCCAGCTTTCAGCCTTGAGCTTGCCGACGATACCAAAGTCTAAAAAGCCGATACGCCCGTCAGTGAGTAGCATTAGATTGCCCGCATGTAAGTCAGCGTGAAAGCTATTGCATAGCATAAGGCTTGCAAACCAAGTATTCAATGTATCTGCCATCACCTGCGCAGGATCATCACAGTACTGACGCATAACAGATTCGTTGATCATAGAGACGCCATTGAGTCGGCTCATGGTCAACACGCGCTTGGTAGTCAGCTCATCATAGACGGTCGGCGCGATGACTTTTGTATTGCCCGATACCGCTAGGAACTGCTGAAAATCACGGATATTTTGCGCCTCAGCGATAAAGTCGGTCTCAGCGAGCATACGCAAGCGAATCTCGTCGATAATAGGTGCGATACTGGCAAACCTCATCGAGGGCATCAGTAGTTCAATGATTTTGGTTACCCCATGCAAGACCCCAAGATCAGTCTGCATAATAGTTTCGACATCAGGCTTTTGCACCTTTAGCACCACTTCATCACCATTATGCAATCGCGCAGCATGTACTTGCGCAATAGAGGCTGACGCTAACGGCTCTGTTTCGATATGAGCAAATAGATCGCTCAAGCTTTGACCGTTAATCGCCAGCTCATCGCTCAATACTTGCTCGATATACTGGTATGAGAGCGGCGTCGTTTGATCTAGGCAATCTTGAAAAGCCTCAACGTATTCACGCGGGAATAGCGACGGCGTACTAGCGACGAACTGCCCGATCTTGATATAAGTGGTACCTAATTGCTCAAAGGTTTCTTTGAGCATCTGCGCGTCAGGCTTCTCCCCTTTAGCAACGCGAAAAGCAGATAGACCTGCGACACTTGCTGTTTGACGTACACGGTTAGCGACATTGAGAGTATGTTTTAATAAATGCGGACGATGTATTTTCATAAAAGACAACTATTATTAATGAGCAAAGCTTACTAGCCTGCAATAAAAAATCAGTAAGTGATGATATGGTTAAATAGATACTGCCAAATTTAGGATATATAGTGAGCATTGAGGTAAAGCGTATCTTGGACAGAAAACACTTGAAGCTACAGGTGTTCTGAGCTACAGGTACCCAAAGCTACAGAGGAAGCGACTTTCTCATATTAAAGCTAGGCCGTCAGTAAGTTTTTAGTTAATAGCACTTACGTCACTAATTAGGCGCTAGCGACATTTGACCTAGAGTGACGCGCTCATTGCCGCCGTAATCTTGAATGGTTTGTACGGCTTCAAAACCCTTTTGCAAGAATATATCTCGTACCACAGACCCTTGATCATAACCATGTTCAACAGCCAACAGACCACCTGCTTTTAGATACTTAGGTGCACCCTTTACAATCTGCGTGATATCAGCCAGTCCAGAATCGGGCGCAGTTAATGCACTGATAGGCTCAGCGCTTAAAGAGGTTAAGTGCTCGTCTTGTTCATCGATATACGGCGGGTTTGAGACAATAACATCAAACGACAGCGCGTCATCACTAGATAGCGCCTCATACCAGCTACTTTGTATAAACCTAACCTCAGGGACTTGATTATGAATAGCGTTCTGCTCAGCTACTGCTAATGCCTGTTTAGACACATCAAGGGCGACCACTTGCCACCCTTCACTGTTGTTTTTTGGCTGTAACTCGTGCGCCAGACTAATCGCAATACAGCCAGAGCCTGTACCTAAATCTAGCAGACGCTTGGGGTGTGACAGGCATTTGGGCAAAGATTTACCCGACGTTATACTAGCGGTCTGCGCTTGTATCCACTTTAGCACCTGCTCAACCAAAACCTCAGTATCAGGCCTTGGTATGAGGGTATGTTTATTGACTTTAAAGTCCAGTGACCAAAACTCTTGATGACCTGTCAAATACGCAAGCGGTATACCTTGGCGCATCTGAGTCACGCCAGCATCAAACTGCGCACGCTCACTATCTGTCAGCTCGTAGTTATCATCGGTGAACAAAAATGATCTTGGCTGATTAAGCACATGCAAAAGCCAATCGGTTATCCAAAAGGGGGGCATCGATCTATCGACAGTGTCATCGCTTGGAGTAATTTTGATATCTAAATCACTTTTTAGCGCGCCATATGCTAGCTGCTGACTTCGCTGCTTGATTTGCCCTACCGTCATTTTTTGTACTTTGGACACTACAGATCCTTATCCTTTATAAAACTTCATCACTAGTTTATTCTGTTGCACGCGGTGGCTCATTGGTATCCGTTAGCGTAGGGTTAGCCTTTGCCAATGACGGTTTGCCGCCTTCAGAGTCATCGCTATAGATATCATCGTTGTCACCAATAACAATATGCTTATCAACCAAGTAAATAAGTAGCAGAATAGGAATACCAATAGCAAAGGTAAACATAAAGAAGAAAGGATAGCCCATAGAATCGACGATACCGCCAGAGTAACCACCTAACACTTTGGGCAATAAAGTCATGAGTGATGAGAATATAGCATACTGTACGGCAGTGAATTTAATAGACGTGAGCGCTGATAAAAAGGCGATAAATACCGCACTAGCAAACCCTGCGGCTAGATTGTCTAATATTACCGCAAAATACATGTACTCGAGGCTTCCTGGATGATAAGTGAGCAGCACAAACAGTAAATTGGTAATACTGGCCAGTATCGCCCCTAACATCATCACATGCATCATGCGCATTTTTTGCGCTAGTATTCCGCCCAAAAACCCACCAGCAAGCGCCATAAGCACTCCAACGAGTTTGACTGCGTTGGCAATCTCAACTTTGGTAAAGCCCATGTCTTGATAAAAGACGTTGGAGATGACTCCTGCCACGATATCAGAGATACGGTAAAGACCGATAAGGGCAAGTAGTAATATGGCCTGTTTGCCGTAGCGCTTAAAGAAATCGGCAATAGGATTGACCCACATTTTTGTTGCGATCTCTTTTTTGGCAAGGCCTACTTTAATCAAAGCATAGCCAACTACCGCTGCTACCGCTAAGCTGCCAAGTAAGGTTACGGTTTCGATAACGAAGCTTAGTAGCACGCTCTCAGTCTCTGCAAATAGGTTGCCGATAACCACAAATGCCCCGACAAAACCTACAACGGTAATGACAAAAAGTAGAACGATACGCAAATAGTCACTGCCATTTTCAACAAGCAATGAGACCTTGTTCGCAATCTTGGGTTGATTAAACACAAAGAAAATAAGCAGTAGCGGCGCGCAGGCGACCAAAGCTAAGAAGTAAAGATTGACCGCAGGCAAGATCGCTGAGGGTATTAAAGTGATATCAGCGTTCAAAAAATTATTATAGATAATTTTGATTAAACTAAGCAGACCGTATATCGACCCTGGTATGATCAACAAAGCGGCATAGATAAAAAAGAGCTTAAGGTTTAGTTTTTGTTTATTGGTCTGCAAAATTTCAGCGATGGGCTCATAGCCTGCAAAGGTCGTCAAAATACCAATAGACATGACCGCTGCCATCACATAGTAGGTATTACGCCAAGCCTCATAACTATAAAACGCCTCTGTTGAGCCAAAGTAGTCTGCTAAATAGAGCGCGCCTGCCCCTGCTACGATCATACCGATGCGATAGCCTGCCACATACATCGCCGCAAGCGTAGGTTGCAATTCTGGCGGCGCAAGCTCGATACGGTAGGCATCAATGACAATATCTTGCGTAGCTGATGAAAACCCTAATAATACCGCTGCCGCTGCCATAAACCAAAGTGCTTCATCACTAATAGGGTTAAAGCTTGCCATCAAGAGTATTGCTATGACAATTAAGAGCTGTGAGACCACAATCCAAGCCCTACGCCTACCCAGCCATTTGGTCAATAGTGGTATGGGCAGCGCATCAATCAGCGGCGCCCAAATGAACTTGAACGAATAACCCAGCGCCGCCCAACTAAACATAGTTACCACGCCGCGCTCGATACCTGCCTCGCGTAGCCATAATGAGAGACTTGAGAAGATCAGCAAGATAGGAATACCTGCCGAAAACCCCAAAAATAATATGATAATAGCGCGAGGGTCAAGATAGGCTTTGGTAGCGTCACCCCATGATTTTTTGGCGACTAAGTTATTGGGCGGCGTAGCTCGGACAGCGGACATAGTGACTCACTAAACTTAAGACGATAATAACAACTGCGCACAATTTTTATCAATCGGCATTTTTAAGATCGATAAAAATTGTTAACCGTTGTACCAAGTTGCCAGACTTATGGCAAAATTGAATTATGGTACTTGAGAACCTAGGCATTGACTAGACTTTGTACAGATATTTTTTACTAAACTAATGGTATAGACGTCTATAGCTTTTTAAACTGTATATAGTCTATCTCAACCGTAATTCTATGTATCCAAAACTTGCTTAACTATAGATTTATCAAACTATAGAAGTATCAAATTGGCAGCTGTGTAATAGCCTACATACTATTGAGCTTAAATCAAAAGTTAGGGCGAATAAGCACTTTAAAATAAGTACTTAAAATAGAATGAAAATTTAGGAAAACAGACACTATGATTTATTATTTAAAACATGATGTTATTTTATATATGTTTTATTAATGACTAGCTCTAATATATGCTTTATCCATAGCTGATAAGACAAACCAAACTAAGGAGCACCACTATGTCAGACGCCAAACAACCAAACCCGCCAAGCAACACCACGTACGACAAAGGCGACGGTTTAGGCCCAACTATTCACAATCAGAACATTGATGAATCACACGAGCCGCAGCGGCCAAGCATGGGTGGCTGCCCTGTTATGCATCAAGCACACACCACGCAAGCGTCTGCAGCAACCGATTGGTGGCCTAATGCGTTAAATCTCGATATTTTGCATCAGCAAGATCATAAGACTGATCCCATGGGTGCAGATTTTGATTATAGCGAGGCTTTTAAACAGCTTGATCTAGAAGCCGTTAAACAAGACCTAAAGGATCTTATGACGGACTCACAAGAATGGTGGCCGGCCGACTGGGGACATTATGGCGGCCTCATGATACGTATGGCGTGGCACTCGGCAGGAACTTATCGTCGCTCTGATGGTCGCGGCGGCTCCAACACGGGCAATCAGCGCTTTGCTCCACTCAATAGCTGGCCTGATAACGTCAACCTAGATAAGGCACGTCGTCTGCTTTGGCCGATCAAGAAAAAATATGGTAATAAGCTCTCTTGGGCGGATTTAATGATATTAGCAGGTAACATGGCTTATGAGTCTATGGGCTTTAAAACCTTGGGATTTGCGGGCGGACGCGCTGATATCTGGCATCCAGAAAAAGACATCTACTGGGGCTCTGAGCGTGAGTGGCTGGCGGCGACCAAAAATCGTTATGAAGAAGTTGAAGACCGTCACTCGCTTGAAAATCCACTAGGCGCGGTACAGATGGGTCTTATCTACGTCAATCCAGAAGGTGTCGATGGCAATCCTGACCCGCTAAAAACCGCGCAAGACATTCGTACCACTTTTGGTCGTATGTCGATGAACGATGAGGAAACAGTGGCGTTAACCGCAGGCGGTCATACTGTCGGTAAATGTCACGGCAATGGTGATGCAACCTTGTTAGAAGATGAGCCCGAAGGCGCTGGCATACAGGAGCAAGGTATGGGCTGGCGCAATCCAAAAGGTAGCGGTCATGGTATCGATACGGTCTCAAGTGGTATTGAGGGCGCGTGGACGACGCATCCGACGCGCTGGGATCATGAGTACTTTGAGCTGCTCTTTAACCATGAGTGGGCGCTGACCAAAAGCCCTGCTGGCGCGTGGCAGTGGGAGCCTATCGATATTAAAGAAGAAGACAAGCCCGTCGATGCACATGATCCCAATGTACGACGCAATCCGATGATGACGGACGCTGATATGGCGATGATTAAAGACCCTGAATATCGCAAAATCTCAGAGAATTTTCATAACAACCCTGAATACTTTGACGAAGTATTTGCCAAAGCTTGGTTTAAATTGACGCATCGTGATTTAGGTCCTAAATCTCGCTACTTAGGTGCTGATGTACCCGCAGAGGACTTTACGTGGCAAGACCCTATTCCTAAAGGTAATGCAGATTTAAGCGATAATGATATTACAGCGCTAAAGCATAAAATCTTAGAAAGTGGTATCGAGCATCGTGAGCTGATCATTACGGCATGGGATAGCGCACGCACCTTTAGAGGCTCAGACTATCGCGGCGGCGCAAATGGAGCGCGTATTCGCCTAGCTCCGCAAAAAGACTGGATGGGTAATGAGCCTGAGCAGTTAGCACGTGTCCTTGAGGCGTTAACGCAAATTCAGTCGGACTTCGATAAAGAGATTAGCATTGCAGATCTGATCGTGCTCGGCGGTAGTGCTGCGATTGAAAAAGCAGCGGCAGATGCAGGCGTTGAGATAGAAGTACCCTTTAATCCAGGTCGCGGCGACGCAACTGATGAGATGACTGAGGCCGAGAGCTTCTCTGATTTAGAGCCACTCCATGATGGCTATCGTAACTGGATCAAAGGTAGTCATCGAGTATCGCCTGAAGAGATGCTATTAGATCGCACCCAGCTTATGGGCTTGAGCGCACCTGAGATGGTCGTACTTATCGGCGGTATGCGTGTCCTCGACACCAACTACGAGCATAGCCAGCACGGCGTTTTTACCGAGCGCGCTGGAGTACTGAGCAATGATTTCTTCGTTAATTTAACAGACATGGACTATACTTGGCATCCTGTCAAAACCGACGATAATAACGCGCCAGCAGTATACGAAGTCCGCGAACGTGCAAGTGGTCAAGTTAAATGGCAGGCAAGCCGTGTCGATTTGGTATTTGGATCAAACTCCATACTTCGCGCTTATGCTGAGCTATACGCTCAAGACGATAATCTTGAGAAGTTCGTCCATGACTTTGTCAAAGCATGGAGCAAGGTTATGACTGCCGATCGTTTTGATTTAGCTCAGTAAGCTTAGTCTTAATTTAACATCCGTTTTAGTAAAAGCCATCTTATATAGGTGGCTTTTTTATGCTCTTTTTTTTATATTCCAAAATATCATAAATTCATGACCATTTATTATATACAAGAATAATAGCTTTGCTCTACACTAGCTTTTTGATACGTCTATAGCTGGTGGTGTGTACTTACCCCATCAGCTACTGTCATATGATACATGACTATTATTTGAGGATTAGGGTATGGCAATCGATATGGTGGTCAATCAGCGCCACTTACAAATTCAGCTCAAGCAATTAGAGACTGTATGGCATACCGTGATAAACGGCTACAATCTGAGCCAAGCGGCAACCGTACTACATACTAGCCAATCAAGTCTATCCAAACACATTGCCGCGCTTGAGAACCAGCTCAAAGCTGAAGTATTTGTGCGTCAAGGCAAACGCCTCACAGGGCTTACGCCGATGGGTACTGCTTTGCTGCCGCATATCGAAGCGATATTTGCTGAAATTCGCACTATTGAAAATCTCAGCCTCGATCATACCAATCCTAATATAGGGACACTGACCATCGCCACAACCCACACCCAAGCGCGTTATGTATTACCGCAGGTGGTCAAAGAGTTCAAAGAGCGCTTCCCTAAGGTAAATCTCATCCTTCAACAAGCGGACCCTGAGACTATCGCGCAAATGGTCATTCGCGGGCAGGCCGATATTGGTATCGCAACTGAGTCGCTACTGCATAATAACTATTTGCGCTGTCATCGCTATTACGACTGGACCCATCGTATTATCCTACCAAAAGACCATGAGCTGGCGGGTCTTGAGTCCATCGATCTGCCAACGCTGGCAAGCTACCCTATTGTGACTTATCATGGCGGCTTTACAGGACGCGGCGCTATCGATAAAACTTTTGAGGCGGCAGGACTTGAGCCTGATATCGTCCTTGCTGCGCTTGACGCAGATGTGATTAGCACTTATGTCGGATTGGGATTAGGTATTGGAATTATCGCTGAAATGGCGTTTGAGCCCAGCCATTATCAAAACCTAGTCGCCATTCCAGTCGATCATTTTGGGCGCTTTACCAGCTGGATGGCAGTACGTGACGATGCTGAAATTCGCCAATATGGCCGCGCTTTTATAGAGCTTTGTCAGCAGCAGTTCGATCACAAAGGGGTCGTTTAAATATCACTTTTTTGCTAAAGTTTCATAGATAAAAATATAGACCCGCGATAGACTCAGCTTAATCTGAATACTTCTATCGCGGGCTTGTTATTGATTAGCAATTATAGACAATAGCCGCATTATTAAGATTTGTTATCACAGCTCACTCTCACCTTTATATTTGACTCTCACGCCCCATTATAGTAGCTATCAAGCGTTTGAGGCTTTTTTATGCAGATTTAAAAAGACAATAAAAATAACACTGCTTAAAAGCTAAAAACGGTTTTTACACTCATAATGATAAGGTGATTTATGACCAATACTATTCCTATATCCTTCTTAGATCTAGCACCTGTACCGACTGGCGCTTCTACCGCTGACGGCATCGCCCAAACAGTAGAGATTGCGCAAACTGCTGAAGACATCGGTTTTAATCGCTACTGGATGGCGGAACACCACAATATGCCAGGTATTGCCAGTGCAGCGACCTCAGTACTCTTGTCCCACATCGGCAGCCAAACCAAGCGTATTCGTATTGGTGCTGGCGGCATTATGCTACCCAATCATGCGCCTTTAGTCGTCGCTGAGCAGTTCGGCACGCTACAAGCCTTGTACGGTGATCGTATTGATTTGGGACTTGGTCGTGCGCCCGGTACCGATGGCGCCACCTTTAAAGCATTAGGGCGTACAATGAATGATGCCGAGCGCTTCCCGCAAGAGGTACAAGAGCTGCTCTATCTACTAGGTAATGATAGTGATAATAGCCCCGTACAAGCCTTTCCTGGGGCGCGCTCCAATGTACCGATCTGGATACTAGGCTCATCCTTGTTTGGCGCAACGCTAGCCGCGCATCTGGGACTGCCTTATGTATTTGCATCACATTTTGCCCCGCAAGCGCTCACGCAAGCAATAGCGACTTACCGCGCGCAGTTTAAACCATCGAAATACTTGGATAAGCCCTATGTGATGCTGGCGGCTAATTTGCTGCTCGCTGATGATGAGGCTACCGCGCACTATCACTTTACCTCAGCGCAGCAGAGCTTTGTACGTTTGCGCCGCGGTGAGCGCGGACAGATGCCAAAACCCACTCATAGTATGGATGCCATCTGGAGCCCTGCTGAAAAGGTCATGGTCGATAGCGCTCTGTCAGTATCGTTCATCGGTAGCGTGGAGACGGTGCAGCCTAAACTCGCAGCATTCATCGCTCAGCATCAGCCAGATGAGCTGATCGTTACCGCCAATATCTATGATCAAGCGGCGCGTCTGCGCTCACTTGAACTTACACCTGAGCTAAACTTGTTTACTTTACAATCTATCGCTAGCCCTGCATAATTATTTTATAATTATTATAGGAAGAATAGAATGGAAGTCACTACCGTCATGGGTGCGTCTTTAATGATTGGCTCGTCAATATTTTTGTATATTGTTGCTTTGATCATCGTTTTAGCTTTTTTTGGTTATCTCACTTATCGTGTCAGTCCTAAAGGCAAAGCCCGCCGTGAAGAGAGACGTAATAGACGCAAGTAGCTGTCCTCTTAAATTAAAAAAACCTTCTATTTGAATAAGTAGAAGGTTTTTTTTGGCTTCCCTTTAACTTAAAAACGCTACATCAGTCCAAGCAGCCGCAGTACTGCCGCTCCAATAGCCATACCAAACATACCGACTACTGTCGTAAATGCCAAGATGTTTGCCGCCAAAATATCGTTGCCACCCATTGCTTTTGCCATCACATAACTAGCAGCAGCGGTAGGAGATGCTACCATAAGAAATAGCACACCCATATGTACACCTGATAGTCCAAAAGCTAAACCAACTAAAATAGCGATAATCGGTGCAATAATAATACGTCCGATACTTGCCTGCATAGACAAGCCTGAGGGATGCAGCATGGATTTTAGGTCGATGCTCGCGCCTGCGCATATAAGCGCTAAAGGCAGTGCGACTGCTGCAAGCAAATCTCCTGTCGTATGGATAACGCCTGCGATTGGCGGTAGTGGCAGAGCTTTATAAACAAAGGCAGCAAGTAGCGCTAAGATGAGCGGGTTGGTAAAGAGTTTTTTGACAATCATAATGGTGCGTGTTGTCCAAGTATCATCGACGCTTTTGGACACGCGGCTCAAGGTAATGACAGCTAAGATGTTAAATAATATCGTGACGATACCCATATAAACGGCACCGATACTCAAACCGATATTGCCATAAGCGTTGGCGACGGTTGCAAGACCAATAATCGCCATGTTGCTACGAAAGACCCCTTGTACAAAAACCCCTTGATCGGTCGGCGCACGAATAAAGCGTTTGGCGTAAATCTCGCTTCCAATAAATAAGATAAAGGTGACGATGATGCCTGCAATAATAAGAACAATTTGTTTCGAGTAATCCACCTCACTATCGACTACGCTAAAAAACAGTAGCGCAGGCAGACAGTAGTTGAAGACAAAATAAGAGCCTTGATCGATAAAGGTCTGACTGATCTCGCCGCGTTTTTGCATAAAAAAACCCAACCCCATCAAAAACAGGTTGGGCAGTACGATAGTAATGGCAAAGACAATAGCGTCAATCATAGACAGGCTCAAGTCAGCGGGACTTAAAATAGCAAAGATGGCAGGTGCTCAAAGCTCAAGCACCTTGTAGGTGACTTTTATGAGCCCAGCGCTGCTTTGGCTTTTTTCTGCTTTTTGACAGTCATAGCAAGTAGCTGAATCGCCGCTGGCGTAACCCCGCTGACGCGCCCTGCTTGCGCTAGTGTCGCAGGACGTACTTTGCTAAGCTTTTGCACGATCTCATTAGAGAGACCTGAGACCATGCTGTAATCAAAGTCAATGGGCAGCGCGGTATTCTCTAGGCGCTTCATCTGATCAATGTCGTCTTGCTGGCGATCGATGTAGCCTGCGTACTTGACTGATATCTCAATCTGTTCACCAACCAAGGTATCGACGTGCGAATCTGTAATCGCTGCAATATCAGCAAAATTTATTTGTGGACGTTTTAGCAAATCAAAAGCCGTCGCTTCTTTGGATAACACCTCGCCTGTTTGCTCAGCGACCTTTTGTCCTAAAGCATTGGTAGGGGTTGCCCACATGTCTTTTAGGCGCGCAGACTCAGTAGCAATGGCTTCCATTTTTTTCTCGTAGGCTTGCCAGCGTTCGTCATCCACCAAACCAAGCTTACGACCCGTCTCAGTCAAGCGTTGATCCGCATTATCTTCACGTAGTAATAAGCGATACTCGGCACGGCTGGTAAACATGCGATACGGCTCGGTGGTGCCATGAGTGATTAAATCATCGACGAGTACGCCAAGATACGCTTCATCGCGGCGCGGGGTCCAAGTATCATACTCACTATTGTTAGTGGTCACTAACGCCGCATTCGTTCCTGCGAGCAAACCCTGCACGCCTGCTTCTTCATAGCCTGTTGTACCGTTGATTTGACCGGCAAAATACAAGCGATCAATAGATTTGGTCTCAAGCGTTGGCTTTAGATTTTGTGGATCAAAATAATCGTACTCAATCGCATAGCCTGGACGGGTAATGTGTGCGTTTTCTAAGCCTTTCATACTATGAATAAACTCAAGCTGCACATCAAAGGGTAAGCTGGTTGAGATGCCATTTGGATACAATTCGTGCGTAGTCAGACCTTCTGGTTCAATAAAGATTTGATGACTGTCTTTATCCGCAAAGCGGTGAATCTTATCTTCAATCGATGGGCAATAACGTGGTCCCACGCCTTCGATTTTGCCTGAGAACATTGGTGAGCGATCGAGATTCTCGCGGATGATGTCATGGGTACGCGCATTGGTATGAGTAATATAGCAGTTGACTTGCTCAGGGTGCATTTGGACATCGCCCATATAGCTCATCACCGGAAGCGGTGTATCACCCGGCTGTACCGTCATCACACTAAAGTCCACCGTGCGCGCATCGATACGTGCGGGCGTGCCTGTCTTTAGGCGACCTACTGGCAGTTTGAGCTCACGCAAACGGTCTGCCAATTTAATAGAAGGCTGATCCCCTGCGCGTCCGCCTTTTGAATTCTCAAGCCCAATATGAATAACACCGCCCAAGAAGGTGCCCGAGGTCAGAATAACCGTCTCAGTCTTGAAGATAATACCAGTGGAGGTGACAACCGCCGTCGCGCGACCGTTCTCTACCAAAATATCATCAGCACCTTGTTGGAATAGATCCAGATTAGGCTGGTTCTCAAGCGTATGACGAATGGCAGCTTTGTACAAGATACGATCCGCTTGTGCGCGCGTGGCACGTACGGCAGCACCTTTACGACTGTTTAACACCCGAAACTGTATGCCAGCTTTATCCGTTGCAAGCGCCATAGCACCGCCCAACGCATCAATCTCACGCACTAGATGTGATTTACCGATACCGCCAATAGCAGGATTACAGCTCATCTGCCCAAGCGTCTCGATATTATGCGTGAGCAGCAAGGTCTGCGCGCCCATGCGAGCCGCCGCTAGTGCCGCTTCGGTACCAGCATGACCGCCACCGATCACGACCACATCGTAAGTTTTTGGGTATTGCATGCGTGCCTCGCTTGACAGATAACGTCAATAAAAAAAATAGTCGCTAATTATAACAATATTCGACGGTTAATAGCAGACCGTATTGTACAGTCATAGATAGGCACTGCTAGTCATTATCAACGCGGCGCGCAGGACTCAAGGGTACGATACGATCCGTCTGACCGCTGGCAAGCATATGCTGGCTGCCATAGCCTTCTGGATTAATCTGTAAGTACGCATTCATCTTACCAATCGCCTCGCCATCGTCGCTCGCTAGTATTCTAGCTTGAATCACCTCAACGGGTGGCAGCGGTAGGTTTTTGAGTAGTGCAAGTAGCAGATCGTTATCACCTTTATTAACGACTAATTCGATGAGCTGACGCGCGTCAATCGGTAGATCTGGCGTGTTCTGCGCTAGCAGTGCTAAATGATAAGCACCAGTCGGATCTTGATCGGCAACAACGCGCTGTTCGATTGCGATATAGGTCGCTTCAGTTGCCCCGCCTGCGACGCTTAACTGATGGATACATTTGAGCGCTGAATTTGGTTCATTCCCAGCCATATCAATGATGCGCGTTGATTCAGTTTTGAGATGCTCGCGGCGCTTTTCAATGGCAGCTTGCTCAGTGTTTTTTTGATTATTTAATTCTTGAGTTGTCATAAGTGTCTCTTATTATTTATATAAAAGTATTGCGCGCTTTTTTATCTTTTACGCTTTTTATCATGTCAGCTATATGGGACTAACGTCTATAAAAACAAGGGGTTATATAGACAATAAAAATCCCAAGCCATCTAGCTATAAGATGACTTGGGACTAAGTATCAAACGATATACAGTACCGATCTAAAACGGTTATATATTAAGCCGCTGGACTGTTTGCCTCTACCAAAGGCTTAAGCTCACCTGATTGGTACATTTGCAAGATAATATCTGAGCCGCCCATCAATTCACCATCGATCCATAATTGCGGAAACGTTGGCCAGTTCGCAACTTTTGGCAACGTTGCACGAATCTCTGGATTCTCTAAAATATTGACAAAAGCAAAAGGACGGCCAATCTGCGTCAATACTTCGATCGAGCGCGCTGAAAATCCGCACTGCGGGAACTGCGGCGTACCTTTCATATAGATAATGACTTTATTATCACGGATTTGATCGCGGATCAATTGTTCGACATCGTTTGCTGCGTTTGGGGTTTGCTCGCTCATAAAAGCTCCTAATGGTAAAAGGTTAAAATTTGATTGGATATCTGTGCTACATGGGGTGATCAAAGGTTTATTGCAAGCAATACTCAGTAATTGAGAGCCTGATGATCTCATCTAAGGATGACGTACCCTATTGTATTAAGTACTTTCACTGGGCACCAATAATACCACGGCGCTTGCCATTATGCCCTCTTGGCGACCCGTAAATCCAAGCTTTTCGCTCGTAGTCGCTTTGACACTGATATTACTGATGTCAGTTTGTAAGTCGCTGGCGATATTAGCACGCATGGCTTCATTGTAAGGCGCGATTTTGGGTCGCTCGCACATAATGGTAATGTCCGCATTGCCAAGCATATACCCGGCCTCTATCACCTTAGTATAGACATAACGCAGTAGCACTCGCGAGTCCAGACCTGCGTGTGCGCTGTCAGTATCAGGAAAATGCTGACCGATATCACCGAGCGCTAACGCTCCAAGCAGGGCATCTGCAAGTGCGTGAAGCACCACGTCACCGTCCGAGTGCGCAAGCAAGCTATGCGTATGCTCGATAGGCACGCCCGCTAGTATCACGTATTGCTGCTGCTGACCATTATTATGAAACGCATGAACGTCTATACCTTGACCGATTTTTATCATAATTTTTCACATTAAAATTATTAAAAACTACTATCTAATTTTTAGCGCTACATTTAGCGCAATAGTCGCGCGCTGCTCGCCACCGATTTTGTTTACCTGATATAATACAGCTTTATTTTATCACAAGTTGTTGAGTGACTTTTATGTCCGTTAAACCAGATACCTTATCAAAAAACACCTTAGCAAAAGATACTTCAGTTGCATCCTCTTTTCACGCTCATCGTCCGCTTACCTTGGCCGATATAGATAACCCAAGCGATAAGCATGTCATCGTCGGTATGTCAGGCGGCGTTGACTCGTCTGTATCCGCCGTTTTGCTCAAGCAGGCAGGCTTTAAGGTTGAAGGTCTATTCATGAAAAACTGGGAAGAAGATGACGGCACCGAATACTGTACGGCTATGGATGATTTAGCGGACGCGCAAGCGGTGTGCGATAAGATAGGTATCAAACTTCATACCGCAAACTTTGCGATGGAGTACTGGGACAGAGTTTTTGAGCACTTTTTGGCAGAATATAAAGCAGGACGCACGCCCAATCCTGACATTTTGTGCAACAAAGAGATTAAGTTCAAAGCATTTTTGGACTATGCGCTTACATTAGGAGCAGACTTTATCGCTACTGGTCATTATACGCGCCGCAGCGTTAATGATACTAATGATAATGGCGTAGAAGTTGCGCAGCTACTACGTGGTCTCGATGACAATAAAGATCAAAGCTATTTTTTGCATGCAGTCGGCGGTGACAAACTTGCCAAAACCTTGTTCCCTATTGGTGAGCTTGAAAAACCTGTCGTACGCCAAATCGCTGAAGCGCATGACTTAGCGACTGCTAAGAAAAAAGACTCTACGGGGATTTGCTTTATCGGCGAGCGCCGATTTAAAGATTTCTTGCAACAGTATTTGCCTGCGCAAAAAGGCGATATCATTACAGACGATGGTCACATTATTGGTAGCCACGATGGGCTTATGTATTATACCTTAGGTCAGCGCGGCGGTATTGGCATTGGCGGTGTCAAAGATCGTCCAGAGGAACCATGGTTTGTACTAGCAAAAGACTTAGATAACAATCGCTTAATTGTCGGTCAAGGTCACGAACATCTCATGCTCATGAGCAATGAGCTACGCGCGTACAAGCTTGATTGGGTAGAGGGTGTCGCGCCAGCTGATATTTTTAGTGAGCAAGGTTTGCGCTGTATGGCAAAGTCGCGCTATCGTCAGCCAGACCAAGCCTGTACGGTTTTCGCTGTCGATGATAAAGGTTTAGAGGTCAAAGTCATATTTGATGCGCCGCAGCGTGCGTTAACCCCTGGTCAGTCTGCGGTTTTCTATATCGATGAGGTCTGCTTGGGCGGCGGCGTGATTGAATCAATAGACGCACCGCAGTCCCTCTGATTTTAGAGTCGATGGGTTCAAATAAACTACAGTCAGTCCAATATTAAAAACATACAGCGGAACTGAGATAAATCTTTTTCAGCTTCTGTCGGCGAACGCAGTTAGGCTCTTAGTTTATTGTCAGGTTTGACCTTGCTACTTAGAACATTCTTAGAACATTCAAGTGTTATTGGCTTACTGTCGCACTCGCTGTACTACTTGCAATATCCCTAGTTTCGCCTTGTCCATCATCATCAACGGTGTAGATTTGATAAGTTAGGCGAGCAATGGGTTCAAGCTCTGATGTGAACTGATAGAACTTGACATCGTAGCTACCAGGTAACCATCCTTCATAGGGTTTAAAACTCACCCAATTTTGATTGCTGCCCGCGATGATGTTTTTCTTCTCAAACAGCAAGACCTGTCCTGTCTCATTGTTCACCCACTTCACAAAAGCAAAAGGGCTGGCAGGTACTTTGCCCGCAGTATCCAAATGAGCGAATAGTTTGGCGTTTTTATTTATCGTCGAGGTATTTGTTGAGGTTGACGGCATATTGCTATCAAAGGATAGCTTAACTTCTCCAACTAAAGGACGTGTATCATCTTTGCTATATAACTCCTCTACCGCTCGTTCTGCAAAGCGTCTTTTGTCCGTAATAACCTCGCTATCGCCCTTTGCCATAAACTTATCGACATACTGCCCTAACACGTAATCGGGCATATTATCGACTAAGTCTAACGCTTGCTCTTTTGAGTAGTCGTTGATAGAAGCTGAGTTTGAGCCTGTCAAATTTGAGAGGACTTGCTGCGACGTAGCGTCACGCCTGTTCAATGAATCCTGTGACACTAGACCAGTTCCCGAGTTAGAAGCGTCTTGATTATCGTTTATATTAGAAGATGAAGGCGACTGCTGTTTGGCTTGCAGGACATAATCCATTTGTTGTTTGGTCATAAACAGGTAAGTGCTTAAAACCCCAAAAACAAAGGCCACAACAACGGATAATAAAAGTAAAGGTTTGTCTTTCATAGACATATTCTAAAAACAGTGTGTTTGGCTAATATTTTTTAGCTTAATGTAGACAAACTTCATCCTCAAATCATTGGTTTTTTTAACCGTATTGCGTATAAAAGCCACCTTTATCTAATATAAAGACGGCTTTATCTATCTATAGTAAAATGACTTAATTAGAGAGTCTAGAAGATGGGAACGGATTGTTTACTGGTTTACAAACATACTTATATTTACCATTAGGATTGTTTTTTATATCACGATCAATCTCATTAATATCGCCATCATCAGTAGTTCCGATAATAAAATTATTAAAAGCTCGAGGTGAAGTGCCTACAACCTGACAGCTCAAAGAGAATCTCTTGCCATTGTTGATGTTGGATTTTTTGACTAAGCATCCTCGGCTAATTTCATCAACGGTAATAGTATTACCATTAATTTGACAATTCGATAATCCTTGAAATTGAATAGGTTCCTCAGAGCTACCATAACTCCCACTACTATCAGAATCACCACCACAAGCAGCTAATGTCAAAACGCTTCCCATCAATAAAACATTTACTAGTTTGTTCATTCTAACCTCTGATAAGGTACTGAAGCGATTGAATTGAAAGCCTATTTTAAGGATAAGCTAATTTTTTCAGAATATATCACTACTATAAAATTCAGTAAACATATTTTCGCTTTTGTTACTGATAATTTTTGTCCAAACTTTAACGCCAATCAGGTTATAATTGCGCATTCATTTTTTATTGCTAATCATCTATTGGCTACCTGTTTATTCATCAATTATTTTTAAAGGCAATCCTATGACCCCACTTACCGCACTCTCTCCAATCGATGGTCGTTACGCATCAAAAGCTGACAGCTTGCGCCCGTACCTTTCTGAGTTTGGTCTGATTAAAGCTCGCGTCACTGTTGAGATTCGCTGGTTACAGTCGTTGGCTGATAATAGTGCGATTGCTGAATTAGCAGCGTTCGATACCGATACCAATGCCTTTTTAAACAGCATTGTTGATGATTTTAGTGAAGCGGATGCTGGGGCGATTAAAGACATCGAAGCGACCACCAACCATGATGTAAAAGCAGTTGAGTACTTCATCAAAGATAAGTTTCGTGGCAATCAGCAGTTAGAAGATAGCCTAGAGTTCATTCATTTTGCTTGTACCAGTGAAGATATCAATAACTTGTCTTATGCATTGATGCTCAAAGACAGCCGCGAGCTCGTAGTGGCTAAAATGCAGCAAGTCACCGATAGTATCGTTGATTTGGCGATTACTCATGCTGATCAACCCATGTTGTCACGTACCCATGGGCAAACGGCGAGTCCAACGACGCTGGGTAAAGAGATGGCTAATGTCGCTTACCGTCTTGCTCGCCAGATTAAGCAAGTCGGTCAAGTTGAGCTCTTAGGCAAAATCAATGGTGCCGTCGGTAACTACAACGCTCATTATGCCGCCTACCCTGATGTGGACTGGCAAACTCATGCAGAGCATTTCATTGAAGCGCGTCTTGAATTAACCTTCAATCCTTATACCACTCAAATCGAACCACACGACTACATTGCCGAGCTATTCGATGCGGTTAAGCGCTTTAATACGATACTGATCGATTTCAATCGTGATATTTGGCAGTATATTAGCTTAGGCTATTTTAAGCAGCGTCTAAAAGACGGTGAAGTGGGCTCCTCTACGATGCCGCATAAAGTCAACCCGATTGATTTTGAAAACTCAGAAGGTAACTTGGGCGTTGCCAATGCGATGCTGGCACATTTGGGTGAAAAGCTACCAATTTCACGTATGCAGCGCGATTTATCAGACTCAACGGTCCTGCGTAATATTGGCGTAGGACTAGCCCAGAGCATGATTGCGTTTGATGCTTGTCTAAAGGGCGTCGGTAAATTAGAGCTAAACGCTCAGCGCCTAAATGAGGATTTGGAGCAAGCACAAGAAGTCTTAGCCGAGCCGATTCAGACAGTCATGCGCCGCTACCGCGTTGAGAACCCCTATGAGAAACTCAAAGCGCTCACTCGTGGCAATGCCATGACTCGCGAAGCGATGCTCACATTCGTTGAAAGTGATGAGCTTAGTGACGTTTCAGATAGCGACAAGCAGCGCCTGCGCGAGCTGACGCCTGCCACTTATACGGGTAATGCCGCGGAGCAAGCTCGCATGATTAAAGAGTGGATCGCTAAGCTGTAATCATTAGCTACTGATGATTAAAGAAGCGTAAATATGCAGCGCAATGTTAACTCTGTCATTGTCAGTACTGCGGCGGTAGTTATCGTCATAGTGCTGGCAAGTATTGAGCCGCTCGACTGGTCAAGCTACCTACTTCATCAATTAGGCACGCTACTATTTTTAGCAGTTATGATAATTGCTTATCGTTATTGGCAAATCAGCAAAAATGCTTACGTGCAATCGATGATATTTTTAGTCGTTCATATTATAGGCGCGCGCTATCTGTATTCTTATGTGCCCTACGATGAGTGGACAGAGCAGCTATTTGGTATTGGCTTAAATGAGTGGTTTGGCTGGCAGCGAAATATGTATGACAGGCTGGTACATTTTAGCTATGGGCTTTTGCTATTTGCTGCGATGATTGAAAGCGCAAAGTCACTCTTTAAAATTGAATCCGTCACACTTTTAATCGCTATTGCCATTATGATCAATATGTCAACAAGCCTGCTTTATGAGTTGTTTGAGTGGAGCTTGACGATGATGATGTCACCTGAGGCAAGCGAGGCTTACAACGGTCAGCAAGGTGATATTTGGGATGCCCATAAGGATATGGCTTTAGCGCTACTTGGTGGCATCGTTAGCGCAGTTGTTATTTTTTATCAAAATTATAGCCGTCAAAAAATAGAGGTTAGTCAGTAACCGTCCCTTTAAAAAGAGATCAGATGAGCTGACTACTCAATCAGTCGTCTTTTTTATCATCACTATCGCCCGGTATGATCGCTTTGCCCACAGCAACTGTACCTTTGACCACGCCTTTAGTAGTTTTATAGGCAACTTTAGCGGGTACAGTGACGATTTTATGCACGCAAGCTTGTAATAAAAACGCACTCATAATGATAAACATAAATGATAGCTTTTTCATAAGGATTCCAAAAGTAGTAAACTAAATAATCGTTAATCATAAACTATCGTGCTTATTTTCTAAAGCCATTCTATACATAAATACCCTACTCACCCTTATCTAATGACTCGGATCACCTATGACCTCAATTCCACTTTGTCTACCCGACTCTATCACTCCTGAGCAGTTTTTAAGTGAATACTGGCAAAAAAAAACACTGCTTATTAAGCAAGGTTTACCCCAATTAATCGACATGTTTGAGCCAGAGGATATGCTTGGGCTTGCCGTTGAAGAAGACGCTTCAGCGCGCCTGCTGACTCAAGCTGCGAGCAAACACGAGGGCACGCCGCAGTGGCAACTCAAAAAGAGCCCATTGTCAGAAGCAGATTTTGATAATTTGCCAGCACAGTGGACTGTACTGGTGCAAAATATGGAACAGTGGTCACCTGAGCTTGGGCAACTCTGGCAAGCGTTTGATTTTATTCCGCAGTGGCAGCGCGATGATATCATGGTATCTTTCGCCCCAAAAGGCGGCTCCGTGGGCAAACACTATGATGATTACGATGTGTTTTTGGCGCAAGGATATGGATCACGGCGTTGGCAGCTCGGCAAATTCTGTGATAAAGGTACCGAGTTTGTCGCAGATGAGCCGATTCGACTGTTTGATGATATGGGCGAGATTATCTTTGATGAGATACTAGAAGCGGGTGATGTACTTTATGTGCCGCCGAAACTCTCTCATTTTGGAGTAGCACAAGATGACTGCTTAACCTTTTCGTTTGGCTGTCGTCGTCCAAACTTAATGCAAATTATCGACAGCTTAGCTGATATCGCCACCAGTGATAGCGATTTATTTATCCCAATGTTATTGCCACAAACGCTGCAAGCCTCAGGTGAGTTGCAAGCCGATAGTATTGATGCAATTAAAGAGCAGCTATTACAAATGCTGCAATCTAAGCGCGGCGACGATATTATTCGTCAAGCCGTGTTAGAAGTCGTGAGCAAACGTCAATATGATGCGCTGGTACCCGAGGAGACTTTAGATACAGATGAGCTTATGCAAGCCTTAATGGACGGCGCAACGCTGCAAGCTGACTATAGCAATCGCTTGCTCTACAGCCAAACCAATGATGGTGTGACGCTATATGCCAATGGTCAACGGCTTGATGATCTTGAGAATAGCGCAGCAGCTTTGCTAGCTCGTTTGGCCAATGGTGAGCATCTCACCTATCAAGATTTCAAAGATATCGACCTTGATGAAGTCAACGAATGGCTTGAGAATGGTTGGGTATGGGTTAATTATAATGAGTAGTCTCTAGCTCGATCACAATCTAGGTTCACACCACACAAACACAAAAAACCCGATAGCGTATCACTCAACTATCGGGTTTTTATATTTAATATAGGCGACTAAGTACTAACTAAGTACCCAGCTCAAGCAAGCTGGCATTACCACCAATAGCCGTGGTATTAATAGTAATGACGCGCTCTGTCATGAAGCGATGAAGATAATCGGGCGTAAGCATCTCAGATAGTCCGTCCATATCGCTGACAGGAATAACTTGCGTCAAGATACCGTCCGTATCTGCAAGCGTCTGACTGATCTCTTGTATCTCGCTAGTATTTCCAGCGACGGCGACTTGTGCTAGGCGGTCAATATACAGTAAAGTCACCGTTTGTGCGTCATTAGCGACGCTTAGTACATCATCGCTGATACCGGTGTCATAGAGTATTTTTGCCGCCTCATCACACATCTCATATTGGCTGGGGCAATGCAATATTACCTCGTTGCCAGTGAGCAGTGCTGCGATAAGCTGACCGAGCACGGCCATCGTAGTAGCAGACTCCCCTCCAATGACCATTGTCTTGCCGCGCGCAGTCATATACAGATCATTAGACTCTCCTGTCGCGCCAGTCATACGCTCGACTTCGTCAAGCTTAGGGGCGGCGTTTAGTAAATGATGAAACAAGCGCTTGGCTTTGGTCGCATTGCCGGTTAATAGCGCAAGCTTAGGGATAGCCGCTTCTAGATAAGAGGCGCGGTTGACAGCGCCGAGTAATCGCCAAGACTCGCAAACCTGCGCATGATTTTTTTTGAATTCAGTTGTCATAGTGCAACTCCTTATACAAGCTGGGTTTGGGTTTGAGGATTAAAGGCGGCTTGATCTGCGCTTTTTGAGGCAGTCGTTACGGTTTCGATAGCCAGCTTCATAAGACGCGCCACATAATGTGGACCGCCCGCTTTAGGACCAGTACCCGATAACCCGCAACCACCAAAGGGTTGGACGTTAACGACCGCACCGATTTGGTTACGATTAATATAAGTATTACCTACCACAGTGCGGCGCTCGATATGTTCAGCGATATTCTCAATGCGGCTATGAATACCCAAGGTAAGACCAAAGCCTGTAGCGTTAATCGCATCGATAAGTTTGTCCAAATCGCGCGCTTTGTAACGTAGCACGTGCAATATCGGACCAAAATGCTCACCGCCAATCACATCGATACTCTGAACCTCAATCGCCGTTGGCAATACAAAGGTAGCATCATCTTCATCGATGACAGAACTTGCACTCATTGGCGTCTGCGCCAGTATCGTCGCCGTCGGCTCTGCACGCATACGCTCAATATGCGCCTCAAGACCTTGTTTGGCGGTACTATCGATTACAGGGCCTACGTCAGTTGCCGCGTAGGTTGGATTGCCTACGATGAGCTCTGCCATATTACCTTGAAGCAGTTCAATTAAATTATCAGCGATATCGTCTTGAATACATAAAATGCGACAAGCCGAGCAGCGTTGACCTGCCGAGCCAAAGGCGGATAGTACCGCATCCTTGACCACTTGCTCAGGTAGCGCAGTTGAATCAACGATCATAGCGTTTTGACCGCCTGTCTCAGCGATCAAAATCGGTAGCTCACCGCTCGCTTGCGCATGAGTGTTTAAGCTTTGGTTGATACGCTGAGCAGTTTGCGTTGAGCCCGTGAACACGACGCCATCCAAACTATCAGCACCAGTTAGCGCCGCCCCTACTTCGCCGCCACCGATAACCAGTTGCAAGGCTTCATTTGGTACGCCTGCTTGGTACATAAGCTGAGCGCCAAAATGTGCGATTAAGCTGGTTTGTTCGGCGGGCTTGGCGACCACAGTATTACCTGCCGCTAGCGCTGCGACGATTTGTCCTGTGTAAATAGCAAGTGGGAAGTTCCATGGACTGATACAGACAATAGTGCCGCGCGCCTTGTAGACTTGTCTGGACGACTTGCCATTTAGATCGGTAAACTCATATGCAGCGCTATCTAAACGCTCAGCTTCATCGGCATAAAAGCGGCAAAAGTCAACCGCCTCTTTGATCTCATCAATACTGTCTTGCGTGGTCTTGCCCGCCTCCACTTGGCACAGCGCCATTAGCTCAGCGTAACTTGCCTCATAAAGATCAGCAATCTGGCGCAAGATATCAGCACGCCTGCTTGCTGGTACAGCTTGCCACTCTTTTTGTCCTGCAACAGCGGCGTCAATAGCTTGCCTTGCAATCTCAGCGTTAGCGAAATGCACTTTGCCTGCTACAACCTCATGATTCCAAGGGGCGCGGACACTATGAATTTCAAGCGCCTGCGTAACTCCATTGTCATCGTATTCACTGATCGCCTTACCATTAATAATAGAAGTCGCTGACCATGTTTTTTCTAGTTGTGCATTGATAGCTGTTTTTAGTGGCGTCCACTGCGACTCTACAAAGATGTTAGAGCCAAAACTAGCTTGGCGCGCGCCATAGATATCAAGCGGCAATGGAATATCAGGGTTATGCAAATGCTTATTGGCAAGCAGTTTGTCATATGGATGTACGGTAAGCTTATCAATCGGATAAGACTTATCTAAGAGCTGATGCACAAACGAGCTGTTGGCACCGTTTTCAAGCAGACGACGCACCAGATACGGCAGCAAATCGTGATGCGCACCAACAGGGGCATAGATACGTACAGGGATTTGATAAGTCTGCAAGATATGATCATAAAGCGCATCGCCCATGCCGTGTAGGCGCTGGAACTCAAAGTCGCGATGACTACTCATGGTCATCACAGATGCCAGCGTATGTGCGTTATGCGTGGCAAACTGTGGCCAGATAAGTCCGCGCAGATGCTCTGATAATAAGAAACGCGCACAAGCCAAATACGCCGTATCTGTACCTTCTTTACGAGTCCAGACAGGATAACCCGATAGCCCTTTTTGCTGGGCGAGCTTAATCTCAGTATCCCAATATGCGCCTTTGACCAAGCGCAGTGGAATACGATCCCCAACTTCCGTCGCCAGTCGCGCGATCCATGCAAATACCGCGATAGCGCGTTTTGAATACCCTTGTACCACCAGACCTAAACCATCCCAGCCTTTGGTTAAAGGATCACGGTACAGCGACTCAAACAGTTTGAGGGAGATCTCTAATCTATCAGCTTCTTCAGCATCAATACTGATATCAACGTTGACCTCGCGCGCCGCTTCTATGAGGAGCATACAGCGCAGGCGTAGTAGCCCCATCACTTGCGCCTCTTGCGTCGCCTCATAACGGGGATGCAGAGCCGATAACTTGATAGAGACAGACGGCTTTGGCATGCCCTCGGCTACTTTGACATTGGCGGTTGATTTGACCGCATGCAAATAATCATTGAAGTATTTTTCCGCGTCTTTGTGAGTAACTGCCGCTTCACCGAGCATATCGAACGAATAGGTATAGCCTTTATTGCGATAAGGTTGACTGTTTTTGTTGGCCTCTTCAATGGTTTCGCCCAGCACAAACTGATGCCCCATGATACGCATGGCTTTTTGCATAGCGCCGCGGATCATCGGCTCGCCCATCTTTTTGGTCATGCGATCCAAAAACCCTGAGGCCGTCGTACGACTATCGATACTGACCACGCGGCCTGTCATCATCATGCCCCACGTTGAGGCATTGACCATAAAGCCATTGTCATCTTTGAGATGCTTCTTCCAGTCGGCAACACTCATTTTGTCACGGATAAGTGCATCAGCGGTGTAATTATCTGGCACCCGAATCAAGGCTTCAGCTAAGCTCATGAGCAAGATACCCTCTTGGGTATCGAGGCTATACTCAAGCAGCAACGAGTCCACCATCTTGATCGCTTTGCCATCATTACGCACGTACTCAACCAGCTTGCGCGTCTGCTCGGTGGCATCCTCGCGCTCTTGATCAGTCGGCTTAGCAAGGGGTAATAATTGCGTCAAAAACTGATCTTCATCAACGCTATATAAC
Organism: Psychrobacter sp. T6-4; assembly: GCF_052258425.1. Classification (NCBI taxonomy): domain Bacteria; kingdom Pseudomonadati; phylum Pseudomonadota; class Gammaproteobacteria; order Moraxellales; family Moraxellaceae; genus Psychrobacter; species Psychrobacter sp. T6-4. Next base: position 2,561 of record NZ_JBQQEZ010000005.1, on the reverse strand, counting down.
GGCGAGATACGCGCATACAGTTCATCGCTCGAATGCTCTAGGTACTCAGGTGCCAGCAGATCGGTTGGCTTAAACAAGATGGGCTCTTGTGGGGTAAATTTATCTATCGGATGCATACCAACTCCATAACTATCGTTTAAAAACCATAATAAATGGGGCGTCAAAGCTTTTATAATACAATACGCGAGCCATGCATCCTCTCTTTTGCATCACTATCGTTTGTAAAAATATAAAAAGCAAAACCGCGCCATCACAAAACAGGCAGGTCTGAGCGAGTCAGACACGGTTAAGTAGGTCGCTTGCGTACTAAACGGACTACATTAACAATATAAAGGCAATAAAAAATTAAGCGGCATTAGTGCCTTCTTCTTGTTTGTAGTGAAAGGAGTGATTGGCATTTTAAATTCACTTAAAATACGAATCTTGCATGACTAATTCACTGTAAGAAAAACCTCTACGGCGTTGATTGAGGTGATGCGCTTAACCTCTTCATACTAGCATGAAAAAACGCTGTGACCAATGCTATTGAGTATTTATTTGCGTAGATATGTGATGTAAAAACAAGCAGATAGTAGCGCCTGTAAACGAGATACAGTAGTCCAACTATTTTAATGTAAAGACTAAGAAATAAGCGCTCTATTTATAATAAAAACACCCTTTTTATCATTTCAGATAAAAAGGGTTTTGGTTTGAGAAGTTAAGGATTATAAAAATACGATTTTAGCTAATAAGACAATTGTTAATATCCAGACTGGAATGGTAATCTCTGAGAATCGACCCGTCATAAACTTAGCTGCCGTAAAGGTGATAAACCCGAGCGCAATACCGTCAGCGATAGAATAAGTTAGCGGCGTTAGCAGGAGCACGACAGCGACGGGAGCCGCTTCGGTTAAGTCTTCCCAGTTGATGTCCTTTAGAGTAAAGAGCATCAACACTGACACATAGAATATCGCACCAGCAGTAGCATAAACAGGAATCATACCTGCTAGTGGCGCAAAGAAGATACTAAGCAAGAATAGTACGCCAACGGTTACTGCCATCAAGCCTGTACGACCACCAGAGGCAACTCCCGACGCGCTTTCGATATAGCTAGTCGTCGATGACGTACCGAGCATAGAGCCTGCTACGGTAGCAGTCGAATCTGCAAGAAGCGCCTTACCCATGTTCGGGATATTACCGTTTTTATCAATAAGGCCCGCTTTACTTGTGATACCGACTAAGCTGCCAGCAGTATCAAATAAATCGACGAATAAAAAGGCAAAGATAACGCTGATCATCGTGATATCAAACGCGCCTGCAATATCTAATTGCATAAAGGTCGGTGCGATAGACGGCGGCGCTGAGATGATACCTGTGAACTGCGTTTGACCTGCCAATAAGCTGATTACCGTTATGATTAAGATACCTATGGTTACCGCGCCCGGTATTTTTTTGTACACAAGGCCAATAATAAGAAAGAAGCCTAGCGCGGCCATCATCGGTGAAAATGATTTCATATCGCCAAGGGTGACCAAAGTCGCATCTTGTCCGACGATGATGCCTGAGCTTTGCAGAGCGATAAACGCTAAGAACGCCCCGATACCCGCCACAATACCTTGCTTGAGTGCATTAGGAATGGCATTGATAATCCATTCACGTATCTTAAATAAGCTAAGCAGGATAAACAAACACCCAGATAAGAATACAGCACCAAGGGCAGTCTCCCAAGCATAACCCATGCCTAGCACCACGCCATAAGTAAAAAAGGCGTTGAGTCCCATACCTGGCGCTAGTGCGACTGGCAGGCGGGCATAAAGACCCATGATAAAACAGCCTATGGCAGCGGCTAGACAAGTGGCGACGAATACCGCGCCTTTATCCATACCTGCTTCTGCTAAGACATTGGGGTTGACGAAGATGATATAAGCCATCGTCAAAAAGGTGGTAATACCCGCGAGGATTTCTGTTTTGATGGTGGTATTGTCACCATTAATCCCAAAGTAGCGTTCTATTGCATTCATAAGTCGTGCGCCCAGCTTGCTTGTGGAAAAGACAGTATTCGCCGTACTGAGAGTAATATGACCTGATTCATTTGCCGCTAACATATTAGCGTCTATATGCTAGTATCAACAGGTAATCATAATCTCTTTGTCACTAGAGAATGCCTGTCTTAAAGGTTGTGTTAACAAAGCGCAACATTTTAGATAAATTATGACACTATTTCAATCGTTACTCGTGCCTTGCGGGTATAAAAGCTGAGATCAGATAATGAGCTTTTTAAAAGATTTGTCTGTCCCGTCCTAGAATGAGTTGACACTTTTTAGGCGATAATATGTCAAACGTAGAGAGTAAGAGAGCGAAACGCAGTCAAAAAGATTACACCTTAGGCTTTAAATTAAGCATTGTACATAGTGTTGAAAAAGGCGACATGACCTATAAACAAGCCCAGAGTATTTATGGCATACAAGGACGCAGTACCGTTTTGGTATGGCTACGAAAGCATGGTAAATTGGACTGGACAGGTTCTAATCAGCGGAGGCGATGTCCTATGTCAGCCCATAACCCTAGTGTAGAAACCCCTG